>NZ_MDCR01000210.1 GCF_001723055.1 Streptomyces niveus | reverse complement strand
GTCTCCGGGCAGCAGGAGCGCTCGCTGTTCGGGCTGCCCGGAGACCGTGATCCACGTCTCGTACCCGCGTACGGCGTCGAAGACGTGGCGCGACGACGTCACGGTGTACCGCCCCTCGAACGGCGCGCCCACCGCGTTCAACGCCACCGCGCTGCCCGCCCGGACCGCCGGATTCCCCCGGATCACCGCCTCCAGCTCCGCGAACGACCCGGCGATCCGCTCCGCGAGCGCCTTCGCCGCCTGATCCACCTGGGCCTGCGTCCCGTACGCCGCGTCCGTCACCACGAACCGCGCCTCGCCGAACGGCGCGGACACCTCCGCCGCCGACACCCCCAGCTCCAGCGTCGACGACGTCCCCGCCGGCGCCTTGCCCACCAGCGGCTCCTTGGCCTGGACGTCCCAGCCGCGTACTTCCACCTCGGAGACCTGCTCGGCGGCGGACACCCCGGCCCGGCAGCGGATCAGATTGCCGCCCAACTCCAGTACGAGGGGGTTGCGATCGGCGCGCGCCGAGCCGTCCGGCGCCGAACTCGCCTCGGCGGGACGGGTGATGTGCAGCTGCCCCTCGCGTACGTACGCCTGGGCACCGGCCTCCTCGGCGAGTCCGCGCACGAACTCCCAGTCGGTCACGTTGGGTTGGGCGATGTGCTCGATCACGGGCCCGGCGATGTCCACGGTCCCCGGCTTCAGCCCGGCACGCTGGGCGACCTGGCCGCAGATGTCGGCGAGCGTCATGTTCTGGTAGCTGGCCACCCGTCGCCCCCGGAACAGCCGGTGCGACTCGTCCAGTCCTCGTACGACGGTGAACGTGCCCGTCTCGTCCAGCTCGACCTCCAGGGCCGTGACCACCCCGTCGAGCAGCGGCTTCGGCGTCGAGTCCCCGCCCGCGCGGGCCAGCAGCCGGGCCTCGCCGCCGATCTTGAGCCCCGTCTGCTCCAGCAGCACCCGGTCGGGGTCCCGGAAGCGCAGCAGGAACAGGTCCGGCAGCGTACGGCTGTCGTCCACGTACCCCTCGACCAGGGTGTTCGCGAACTTCGGCGGCAGCGGTGTGCCGCCGAACTCGACCACCAACGCGGTGGCGACGCCCTGTTGGGACATCAGCCCCGCCCCCCGACGGCCGGCGGGACGGTGCCGGTGACCTCGTACCCGGTCCGCTCCCGCTCCGCACCGTCCTGGAGGCGGTTCAGCTCGTCCAGCGCCGGCAGGAGGAGCTGGGTGCCGGGGGCGAGGCGCATCGGGTCGTCGATGCCGTTGGCCTCGGCGATCACCCGCCAGGCACCGGGATCCCCGTACTCCCGGTGCGCCAGCGACGGCAGCGAGTCCCCGGCGTCGACACGGTGCACGCGCCGGGCGGCCAGCGCGCCGGAGGTCGGATTCTGCCCCGGTGTCTCCCCGCTGATCTCCTCCATCGTGACCTGGCAGACCGCCCGGATCGGCACCCCGGAGGTGGTGAACAGCGTGTATTTCGCGGCCACTTGGCTGACATAGCCGGGAAACCCCGTGAGCCCACCCCAGTGGAAGACCACCCACGGCGGCGAGGCCCGCTGCTGCTGCCGCGTCTCGTTCGTCGGCACGCAGCACGCGAACAACTGCTCCACCGACGTCACCACGCGGGTGTCCTGGGTGTCGCTGGCGTCGAAGAACATCTCGACGGTGAGCTTGCTGGGCTGTGAGCCCTGATACTCCGGCGGCCCGGAACTCTTCGCCCCCTTCGCGGGCGTCCGCTTCCACGACGCCGCCTTGGTGAGGCTCAACTCCTTGGGGTTGAACTGGAAGTCGATCCGGCCGCACGGGCCGCCGGGCGTCAACCCGCCACCGGTGGGAGGCGTCCGCAGCTCCAGATAGGCGTGCTCCAGCTTGGGCCGGGCCGAGCCGCCCTTGGCGGCCGACGCCACGCCGGACGTACCGGCGGCGCTGAAGGCGATAGGGCCTGCGGGGCTCATGCCGGTCAGCCCTCCATCACATAGCCGTGGTGCGCGATCTCGATCGTCTCCATCGCGACCTTCGGCGACTCGGGGGTGAACGAGGGCCCGGTCCACCGGACGGGTACGACCTCCAGCAGCCCCCACTGGGCCACCTTGCGGCCGTCACCGGTACGCGCCTCGATGTGCGCCGTCTTGCGGCTGAACCCGGTCGTCATCGTGGCGAACCAGCGCGCGACCTTCTCGGTCTCGCGGGTGAGCGGGCGGGACAGCTTCACGTTGGAGTACTTGAGACGGGTCGGCAGTTGCCACACATGGTTGTTGTTGCCGCCCTCCTCGCGGGTTTCGAGGACCACTTCGCAGCCGAGGCCGTCACAGGTGTTGAACGATCCCAGCTCGATGTCGTCGATCGTCACGACGAAGCAGACGCTGACGGCGGGGTCGCTGTCCGGGGCGGTGGCCATGACACGTACCTCTCAGTGGCGGGTGTTGATCAGATAGCCGGCGCGTTCGCGTTCCAGTCGGAGGTCGGCCTTGAGGAGCCGGCTGAGCGGTGCGTACAGGGCTCGGACGAGTTCGTCGGTGACGACGGGCGTACCGCCGGGGCGTGCGGGTGCGGCAGCAGCGGGGCCGGCGCCGGCGCTGGTTGCTGCCGGAGCACCGCTTTCGTCTACGGGGTCGGGCTCGGGCTCACTGCCTGTCTCGGGTTCGCTGTCCGTGGGCGGTGGCTCCTCGCTCAGCTCGGCGTCCCGCTGGACGACGGGCCGTGAGGTGCCCGGGGAGTGCGAGGAGGGCGGGGCCGACGAGGAGCCGAAGACGACGCTGCCGTCGGGCATCCGCTGGGCGACTCCTGCGGCCACGGCGAAGGCGCCGGCTGTGGGAAGCGGGGCGCCGCCTGTGTCGGTACGAGGCGGGGACCCCGGCACCGGCGGTCCGCCACCTGCCTTCCGCTGCACGGGCAGAGCGGCGGGTACGCCTGCGGATACGGGTGCGGGGGGTCGTGGCGTGGAGCTGATGACCGACAGCTGTACGGGTGCGGAGGCGGCCGGGGGCGGCGGTGCGGAGGCGCCCCGGCCGGGTGTGGTCCACCGCACGGGCACGGGCGTCGGAGCGGTTACCGGCGCGGCTTGCGGCGCGGTTTGCGGTTGCGGAGGTTCCGTACCACCCCTCGCGTCACGCTGGACGGCGGTACGGAGGGTCAACGGCCGGTCCCCGAGCAAAGGGACGGTGGGCGAGGCGACGTGCGGGGGCGCGGAGCTGACGACCGACCGCTGAAGGGCGGGGGCGGGGGCGGATGGGGTAGCGGCTGCGGGAGGCTCGGTGCCGGGCACCGTACTCACCGACGGATCGTCACCGAGTAACGGAGCGACGACCGGCTGCGCGCTCTCCACCTCGTCGTCTGTGGCTTCCGGCACGACCGGCACGATGGGCGCTGTGGGCGCCACGGGCGGACGTGCCAGCGGGCCCGACGACGCCTCCGGTGTACCGCTCCCCGGCACCGACGCGGCAGCCTGCCGCTGAGCTGTCGGCGGCAGCCCGGCCAACGGAGCCCCGAGCCCGGGCGCCCGCCGGGAAGGCGGCTCCTGCGCCGGTCCCGACACCGGCTCCGGCTCTGGCCCCGGCCCTGGATCGGATGCTGGTAAAAGCGGCTGTTCGCCCACGAGTTGACGTACAGGCAGGTCGGCGACGGCAGACGTACCGGCGGAGGTCATGACGGACGACGCGCGCTGTACGGGAACAGCCACCGGCAAGGACACCGAGACGGGCACCGCGACAGGCGCGGCCTTCCCGCCACCCACCACCCTCCGCGCAGGCATGTCGACCGACCGCTGAACCGCCGGCACGGGGCTCCCCGGCGCCGGACTGGTGATCCCGTGCAGCACTCCGGTAGGCGCGTCCGGGCTGACCAGATGCCCGAGCGGCGTGCTGAGCGCGGTCGGTTGCCGGGTGGACAACCCTCCTTGGAATCCAACGGGGTTGATGACGAGATCGGGCTCGGGCACGGTCCGCTGCATGGGCGCGATCCGTTGCACATCGACCCGGTCACTTCGGTCAATCCGGTCGACTGGACCGGCCTCGGGCGCAGCGTTACCGCCGCCCACCGGACGACCGCCGCGCAGCCAGGACATCAGTCCCATCGCTCTCCCGCCCTCCCCATGTCGTCAGTGCCCGTTGAGGCGGGCGACCTGCGCGACGAACTTCAGCCGTTCCGGATGCTCCAGGTCCAGCAGGTCGTCGAGCGGCCAGTGGAAGTGATAGGCGAGGTACGCGACTTCCTCGTACAGCAGGTCGGCCGCGTACGTCACGATTCCCCCAGGCGGCCACCGGCGAGATCCACCGTGAACTCCTCATGGCAGGAGGGGCAGTTGACGGCGGCGCGGGTGTGGCCCTCCGCGTTGATCCGGCGGTAGAAGTCCTGGAGGAACGCCAGGTCGGAGGCGAACAGGTCCTCGATGACACCGGGATGGATGTCCTCGACGGTGCCTATCCTGGTCACGACCCGCGAGATGAGGACGACCGACAGATACGCGGAGTTCTCGCGCACCCGGTCGTCCCGCAGCGGCACCAACTCGTCCCGCGCCGTCGCGAGCCGCATCACGCCGCTGCGATGTACGGTGCCGGACTCGTCCACGTACCCACGTGGCAGCTCGAAGCCGAACTCGGTCCGCAGCGGCTCGGGTTGACGTGCCTCTCCCTGCCGCGACTCCCGTTCGGCCCCCCGCTCGGGAGCCTGGAACTGAACGGTGCGGCGCATCAGCCGAGTTCCATGCTCTCGTACGTGATCGCGAGCTTCTCCGTCAGGACCGAGGTGTCACCGGCCTTGAGCGTCCCGATCTCCAGCGACTTCGGCCAGGCGTTGATCAGCGTGTAGCGCTTGATCGGCATGCCCTCGTAGTCGTAGACGATGACGGCACCGTTGCGACGGGCGTCCGTCATGCGGCCGAACCGCGAGTCCTTGATCCAGCGTTCGAAGCTGTTGTCCTCCGTGAGCCCTCGGGTCACGGTGACCTCACCGGCCTTGGGACGGCCGGGCAGCTTCTTGATGGCGTACTTGCCGTCGGCGGTGTTCTGCTTCAGCTCGATGACGTCCTGCTCCATCTTCAGACCGCTGACCTCGGTGATCTGTTTGATGATGACGCTGTCGAACTCGAGGCCGAAGGAATGCCCGACGGAACTGTCGAGATCGGGAAGTGGCACAACAGACTCCTTACGCCGTGCTCAGAAACGGACCGGACTGACAACGGCGGACCATGCGGCTCACTCGGCTCAGTCGTCTTACTCGCCTCACTCGCCTCACTCGTCGATCCCGCCACTGCCGCCGGTCAGTTGGGCGAGCCTGAACACCACGAACTCGGCCGGCTTGACCGGCGCGACCCCGATCTCGCAGACGACCTGACCGGCGTCGATGCTCTCGGGCGGGTTCGTCTCGCGGTCGCACTTCACATAGAACGCCTCGTCCGGAGTCAGCCCGAACAGCGACCCCTTCCGCCATTCGTTCACCAGGAACGCCGAGACCGTCCGCCGGACCCGGGCCCACAACGCGTCGTCGTTCGGCTCGAAGACGACCCATTGCGTACCGGCGAGGATCGACTCCTCCAGGTAGTTGAAGAGCCGCCGCACATTCAGGTACCGCCAGGCCGGGTCCGACGCGAGCGTCCGCGCGCCCCACACCCGGATGCCGCGGCCGGGGAAGGAACGGATGCAGTTCACCCCGATCGGGTTGAGCACGTCGTGCTCGCCCTTGGTGAGCTGGGTCTGGAGCGCGACCGCGCCCCGTACGACCTCGTTCGCCGGAGCCTTGTGCACCCCGCGTGTGTCGTCGTTGCGCGCCCAGACGCCGGCGATGTGCCCGCTCGGCGGTACGAGGGTGGCGCGGCCGGACGCCGGGTCGGCGACGCTGATCCACGGGTAGTAGAGCGTGGCGTACTTCGAGTCGAAGTTCGCGCTGTCCGTACGCCAACTCCGCGCCTGCTGCGGCGAGAGACCCGGCGGCGGATCCAGGATGGCCACACGGTCACCCATCAACTGGCAGTGCGATATGACTCCTTGCTGGACCGCGATCACCGACTCCAGGTCCAGCAGGCCGCGTTGGTAGGCGCTCATCAGGTCGGGTACGGCGATCATCGTGATCTCGTCGACCGCCTCAAGACCGCCCAGACCTGTCCTGCGGTCGGCGTCACCGACGTAAACCTCGGGGGCAAGCGCGCCGGCACTGCCGGCGGCGGGGACCGCGGGCGCGGCGGGCGCGAGGGCCACCGTCTGCGGCTCGGGCCTGGCGGGGGCGGCGCCGCGCCCCGGGTCGCGTATCTCGATCAGCTCCGACTTGGCGTTGACCCGGGTGGCGACGTTCTCCTTGCTGCGCTTCGTCGTCACGGACGGGTACGTCTCCGCGACCTGCCCGTCGCGCCGCACGATGAGCTGAAAGGCGTCGGAGGGGGGATCGTCGCCCTCGGCCTCGGTCACCTCAACGGTGATCTCACCGGCCACACCCGGCCGGGGCTTCACGGCGTACGGTCCGATCTGTACCTCTGATCCGACGGCCAGCTCGCCGGTCTCGCCCTCCGCCGGCTCACCGTCGCCGATGCGTACGACGTAACAGATGCCGCCGCCGTTGGAGAAGAAGCCGTAGACGGACGACGCGAGATACGTACCGTCGACGAAGTCGCCGAAGGTACTCACGTACTGGCTCCAGTTCGTGATCAGCGTCGGCTCGTCGAACGGGCCCTTCTGGGCGAAACCGACGAAGGCGGCTATCGAGGTGCCCACCCCTTCGATCGGCCGGGACCCGGACTCGACCTCTTCGACGTAGACGCCGGGGGACAGGTACGACGGCATATGTGCCTCTCTTCGGCCGGGGGAACGTCGGCCATTCTCATCACTCGGCCGATCACCCGGAACGGATACGAGGCCGCCCTGCCGTGCACGGACGACTGCCCGAAGAGGCAACACGACCGCTCCCGCCGTGCCGGTTCGGTTGCCCGCACTCCGGGCCGCGCATCCTGCGCGTGACGGGTGGACGCCCCGCACCCTGACAAGTGCCGAAGGGGAGGGGCGAACGGATGAAGGCGGTCCCGGAGAAGGCCGGCGGCCCCGCCGCCCGGCCCGGCTCGGCCGCCGCCTCCCGAGTGGCTGTCTCCCGTACGACGTCGACCTCGACCTCGGCGCTGTCGCCGTCGCCTTCGCCTTCGCCTTCGCCTTCGCGTCGTACGGACCGTCGCGCCCTCCAACAGCTCCAGGGCGCTGCGGGGAACAGGGCTGTCTCCCGTCTCGTGGCGCAACGCTATACGGCTCCGGTGAAGCCGTCGCCCGCCCAGGCAGCGGGCTTTCGCAAGGTCAAGGCCGATGTGGCGGCGAAGAAGACCAAGATCGCTGTCCATCCGCCCGCGGCCGGTGAGGCGAAGGCGTCGCAGGACGCGGCGGTGGCGCCCCCGGACGACAAGGAAGCCCAGGGCAAGGCCGCGAACGCCGAGAAGATGAACGAGGCGAAGCCCGGCGAGTTCGACAAGAAGGCGTTCGTCGACGCCGTGAACAAGGCGATCGACGCACAGGCGCCGAAGAATCTCGACGAGGCGGACAAGTTCTCCAAGTCGGGCAAGGCGGACCAGGTCAAGGCGGAGGTCGACGGAAAGGTCACGGACGGCAAGGAGTCGTCGGCCAAGGACATCGACACCGCGACCCAGGCTCCGCCGGACATGTCGGCGGCCAAGGAGAAAGAGGTCACCCCCCTCACCCTGGACCAGGCCCCGGCCAACCCGGGCGCCCCCTCCGCAGCGGACGCGATCCCGGAGAAACAGCCCCCTGCTGTCACCGACTTCTCCGAGGGCCCGGCGCAGAACGACCAGGCGATGGCGGACGCCGAGGTCACCGAGGAACAGCTGGCGAAGGGCAACGAGCCGGAGTTCAACGAGGCCCTGTCCGCGAAGAAGACCTCCGAGGCGGATGCCGCGAAGGCACCCGCGAAGGGGAGGGCGGCCGAGGAGCAGCAGCTGGCCACGGCGAAGGAGGGCGCGGCGGCGTCCGGCGCCCAGGCGATGGCGGCCCTGACGGCGAAGCGCGAGGCTGCCGGGAAACAGGTGGACGGCGGCAAGGGCGACACGAAGACCAAGGACGAGAAGAAGCGCGCCGAGGTCACGGCGAAGCTCCAGAAGGTCTACGACAGTACGAAGAAGGACGTCGAGGAGACGCTGTCCGGCCTGGACAAGAAGGTCGATACGGCGTTCACGAAGGGGGAGAAGGCGGCGCGGGACGCGTTCACGGCGGACCACAAGAGCCGGATGAAGAAGTACAAGGACAAGCGGTACTCGGGCTGGACCGGCAAGGCCCGCTGGGTGAAGGACAAGTTCGCGGGCATGCCCGAGGAGGCGAACGACCTCTACCAGGAGGCCCGCAAGCTCTACGTCTCGAAGATGCAGACGGTCATCTCGTCGGTCGCGGACATCATCGGCACCGAACTCGGCCGCGCGAAGGCCCGGATCGCGAAGGGCCGCGCTGAGCTGAAGGCGGAGGTCGACAAACTCCCCGCGGACCTCAAGGCGTTCGGTGAGGAGGCCGCGAAGGACTTCGCGGGCAAGTTCGACGACCTGGAAGCGACGGTCAACGAGAAGTCGGAGCAACTGGTCCAGGACCTGGCGACGAAGTACACCGCCGCCCTGAACAAGATCGACGAGGAGATCAAGAAGCTCCAGGAGGCCAACCGGGGCCTGATCGACAAGGCCAAGGACGCGATCGTCGGCGCGATCAAGACGATCAACGAGCTGAAGAATCTGCTCCTGGGGATCCTCGCGAAGGCCGCCTCCGCGATCATGAAGATCATCAAGGACCCGATCGGTTTCCTGCGAAACCTGGTCACGGCGGTCGGTGCGGGCCTGAACCTCTTCATCACGAACATCGGCGACCACCTCAAGACGGGCGTCGTGTCCTGGTTGCTGGGCACCGCGGTCAAGGCGGGCCTGGAACTCCCCCAACGCTTCGACATCAAGGGCATCATCCAGATCATCGGCTCCCTGCTGGGCCTGACCTGGGACAACATCCGCGCCCGCGTCACCCGCAAGGGCGTCCCGGACGAGGCGATGTCCAAGGTCGAATCCTCGGTCCCCGTGGCCCAGAGCCTGGCCCGCGAGGGCCCGGCCGGCGCGGTGAAGGAGATCCAGGCGGAGACGGGCGACCTTAAGGCGACGATCCTCTCCAAACTGACGACCTATCTGATCCCGACGGTGATCATCGCGGGCATCACCTGGATCCTGTCGCTGCTCAACCCGGCGTCCGCGTTCGTCAGGGCGGTCAAGGGAATCATCGACATCGTCACGTTCATCGTGACGCAGGGCGCCCAGATCATCGACTTCGTCAACGCGGTCCTGGACGCGGTAATCCAAATCGCCAACGGCGGCCAGGCGGGCGTCCCCAAACTGGTAGAAGCGGCCCTAGCGGCCAGCGTCCCCCTCCTGATCGGCTTCCTGGCAGCGCTCCTGGGCATCGGCGGCCTGGCCAACAAGGTCAAGTCGGTATTCCAGTCGGTCTCCCGCCCGGTCACTCGCGCGATCGACAAAATAGTCGACTTCATAGCCCAGAAGGGCAAGACCCTCTGGGCGAAGCTCAAGCAAAAGCCTGACCAAAAGAAGCCGAACCCGAAGGGGACGGGGAAGAGTAACGAAAAGGGCCCTTCGTCCTACCCGCCCCCCAAGAAGAACTTCGAGTCGCTCGACAAGGAAAGCCACAAGGTCCAGTTCAATGGAAGAAGCGCGGACGCCGATCTTGTCGTACACAGCAGCCCGCAAGACATTAAAGAGTACATGCGGAACTGGAAGACTGAACTGGATACTGCAGGGCCGGCCGCCGAAAGTGGGTCTCGTGCTGCACTTGATGACGTCACAAAGAATGAGGCAGCAGTCAAGTCATTGAATCGCACTTTCCTTTCCCGACCCACGGGTTCGCCTGCGAAGCAAGATGCTTACGAAGCCCTTCTGGAGGGCCTTGCCAAATTGGCCGATGTGCTCGCTCGTAGGCCGGGCGCCGCTCCCCCTCTCCCGCCGCCAGTGCTTCCACCATTCGAACACGGCGTCCTCGCCCAGCCTTTCAAGGCCAGCTACATTGACAAGGACATCGAGGAGGGTAGCGACGCTGGGACATATAACGGTGCAACCCTAACGGGATGGAACGTGGCCGAGACCTATAACACGACGGCCGACAGAAACGCATGGGTGAAGATGCACTTGCTTCCAGCATTCCTTGGAGGCGACGCCAAGGATTCCAACCTGGTCCCGGCTAGGGGTTTCGTCAATAATCCGCTGTTCCTCTGGGCCGTGGAGAACCCGGCCATGAAGTCCCTCAACAAGGCGGCCGGCAGTGCGGCACTCGAACGCATGATTTGGTACAAGGTAAACGTCAGCTACTACGCGACACACCCCGGATTCCCCGAGAGGCTGGCAGTTGAGTGGGGTGGTTATGACCACTCTGGTGGAACGTGGACCGAGCGCTCGCCTCGGCCAGGCAACGGCATCAGCTCTTTCGCCGACACGCAGGACCCACCCGCGCCTCTGAACAACGATGTGCTTCGCATCAATCTGTCAGGAGTAAAGTACGCCGTCTATGATGCCCTTGGCATCGGGAGGGCGGAGGCGGAATCAATCAAGAACTTCGTTAAAAAGACCCCGCTCGTCGACCTTGCTGATGCCATCAGGAGATTCCCGCACCTCACGACACAATTCACGAATGCGGATGCGGTGCAACGACTCAGGTTCGGGATGGCGCCACACCACGTACTTCGAATCAACGTCCCCACTGAAAAGTATGCTGTTTTCACTTCGCTCAACATCGGGAAAGCCGACGCGAAAGCGATAAGGAAGCTAGTGAAGAGCACGACCCTAGTCGATCTTGCTGACGCCATCAGAAAATTTCCGCACCTCACGACGCAGCTCACGAGCGCCGATGCGGCGCAACGGCTCAGGTTCGACTGATACCCGCTCCATGGGTTTGCCGCTCCACAAGGGAACCGGAGGATGACATGGAAACCGAGTTTGAATCCAGGCTTCGCAAGACGGTAGAACAAGTCCAGGCGCGCGCTTCCATCCAGACGGAGAAATATGATCGAGGGCCTGTTGCTATTTACATGGAGCGTGCCGAAGACGCGTTCGAGATCATGCGACTGGTCATGGATGCGCCGTTCCCCGTCGGATTAACGAAGAATTTTCACCGCTACTCGAACCTATTTTTCTCCTGGCGTGCCCTGGCGCCGTTTGACAAGATCTCCGGGGAGTTTCACATTGTGCACCTCGCTGAAGCCGTGGTGCGCGGACCTCAGCCATCGGCCTTCGACCCGGAGACGTCCGAAGTAGGGAAGCTCATCGAGGAATTCAGGATCTTCGAGACCCATCCTGTGGGAGGGACGGGGACGTACTCCGCACTCAGGTTCACGCACAATCAGGACTCTCCGGAGATCTGGTACTTCGACATTCGGCAGGGTCCTACTCGGCTTCACATCAGCTACGGTGACTACCTTGATGTCATGTTGCGTACGAGGGGTCTCTACCATTGGCAGTACCTCTTCGCGGAGCCCGACGCCGACAACTATGGGATGCGCGCGTCGCTGCCCTACTTGCGCGACGGTCTGGAATTCCTCGGACGTGAATTCCCTGATGACGACCTGTCGGATCTCCGGGGTCGACTGGATGTGCGGATTCGAGTCGCGGGCGAGCGCTCGTAAGCGGGGCCGACCAGTGGGTCTGGTTCTCGTATCACCGTGTGCCCTGTCGGCCGCGGTGGCAGCCGCGATGAAATCAGCCCTGCACCAGTCCCAGATACGGCCCGAACTCCGATGCCAGCGTCAGCCGGCCCAGTTTCTGGTACTCCCGCTGGATCGCGTGGATAAGTGTCGTCATCGTCACCGGTTCCGACGTGTCTGCCGCCAGGTAGGCCGATGTGATTGCTATCGAGCGGATGTTGCCGCCCGCCAGCTCGAAGTTCTCCGCGCAGAACGGGAGATCCAGGTCCGCCCCGCGCGGTAGCAATGGGCCCAGGCAGCGTTCCCAGAGGAGGAGGCGTTGGGTTGGGTCCGGGATCGGGAAGTCGATCACCAGGTCGAGGCGGCGGGTGAAGGCGTCGTCCAGGTTGGCGCGGAGGTTGGTGGAGAGGATCGCCAGGCCGTCGAAGGACTCCATGCGTTGGAGCAGGTAGGCGCTCTCGACGTTGGCGTAGCGGTCGTGTGCGTCCTTCACGTCCGAGCGTTTGCCGAAGATCGCGTCCGCCTCGTCGAAGAGCAGCACGCCGTTCACGCCCGCCGCCTCCGTGAAGATGCGCTCCAGGTTCTTCTCCGTCTCGCCCACGTACTTGTCGATCACCGTCGCCAGATCGACCGTGTAGAGGTCCAGGCCCAGGTCCGACGCGATCACCTCCGCCGACATCGTCTTGCCGGTGCCGGAGTCGCCCGCGAAGAGCGCCGATACGCCTCGGCCCCGGCCGCCCCCCGGGCGCATTCCCCACTCGCCGAGTACCCGGTCGCGATGCCGGGCGCGGGCGGTGAGTTCGCGGAGTTGGGTGTGGGTGTCGGGTGGGAGGACCAGGTCGCGCCAGGTCACCGTGGGTTCGATACGGCGGGCCAGGCGGTCCAGGCCCGCCGCGTTCTGGGCACGGGCTCCCCGGCGTACGTGGTCGGGGGTGAGTTCCCCACCCGCCAGGCGGGCCGTCTGGGCCGCGCCGCGTGCCGCTCCCGTGATCTGTTCCGGGGTGAGGAGAAAGGGCGCGAGCAGATGGTCCGCTTCGATCGCCGGCGGCAGCGGCGCCGGGGACCACCGCTCGTACGCCTCCGTCCACAGCGCCCCACGCGCCGACGGCTCCACCCGAGGCGCGTGCAGGAGCAGTGGGGGAGAGGTGGACCACGACGCGTCCCATGGGGTCCTGCCCACCAGGATCGCGGGTACGCGGGTAGCCGTCAGGAGGCGTAAGAGGTGGGGGTGGTCGCGGGAGACCGCGTCCAGCGGGGCGCAGACCAGACCCGCGTTCGTGAGGCGGGCCTCGCGGACCAGGGCGCGGATCGCGTCCGCCGGTGCGGGGTCCTCCGTCAGGCGTGCCAGATCCAGGCCCAGCACACCCAGGCCCGCCGCCGTCAGCGCGGACGCGGCCAGGGCCGTACCCGCGCCGCCCTGGTCCTCGCTGAGGTAGGCGAGTCGGACGCCGTCGGCCAGCACCGCCGCGAGTGGGACCGGGTCGCCCACCCCCCGTACCGCCTGCCACGGGGCCATCAGATCCGCCAGCCGGGGGTCGGGCGTGTCGTCGCCCAGGAGGTGGGCCGTGACCCGGTCCGGTACGCGTAACGCCCGGCTCAGGAAAGGCCGTTCCAGGTCCTCGACCAGCAGCAGTCCGCCGGCCCGCAGTGGCGACCGGGCGGCCAGCCGGGCGCGCGCCGCGTGGTCGGCCGGGGTCGAGCCACACAGGCCGAGGGCCAGGCCGATGGACGGGCGGCGACGCGTCACGTCGTCGTTCAAGTAGCCGTAGAACGCCTCGAACCGGTCGTCCAGATCCGGTACGAGCGCGATGAGCAGGATCTCGATGTCGAGTGGGGTGAGGCCGAACTCCTTTGCCAGGGTGCCGAGTCGGGAGGACGCCAGGTCCTCGGGCGGCTCATCGCCAAGGGGCGGGAACGAACGGGACCCCTCCTCGTCCAGCAGCCTCGCGATGTTCTCCTCCGTCAGATACAGGCCACGGAAGGCGTCATCCGGGTCCGGGTCGATGACCCGCCTCGCCTCGACCGCCCGCCGGACACGCTGCTCCACCGTGACCGCCCGCGCGAGCAGGTACCGCAAGCTCGTCATACGCCGGGTTCCTCCGGCGTCGTACCGCGCGTCTCCGTGATCCGCACGGCGCCGGGCGACCCAGGCGACGCCGCCTTCCGGGGCGGGCGGCCGGGCCGCGAACCGTACACCGGCTGGCCCCTGCCCCCGACTTGCTCCCGGTTCGGTACGTCGCCGAACCGCGCCCGCAGCCCCTCGTCGCCCACCGGCGGACCCGCCTCGTAGACCGGCGACGACGTCACCGGCACGCTGATCACCAGGTCCAGCGAAGGCTTCAACTCCCCACCCAGCGCGCTCCACACATCCGCGAACGACCGGTCCTCCGGCGGCGGCAGCGCGATCGACAACGGCACCGCCGCCCCGATCTCCGCGAGGGACCCCGTCAGACGCTCCGGCGGCAGCGCCTCGTACCGCAGCAGGCACGCCAACAGCGAGGACAGCAGCCGGTGTTCGTCCTCCGGGCGCTTGGTCCAGGCCGTGATCAGATACGACAGCTTGAAGAAGCGCGGTGGGCGGCGGCGGGCGACGATCGCGCCGCGCTCGTCGTACTCGTTGTGCAGTCCGCGCTCCCGCCGGCGCATGTCCTCACGGATGTCGTAGAGATAGAGGTTGACCATCGGGGAGTTGACCTTGGCGGCCCACTCCCTCGTCGGCGCGTCGAAGACGACCGCGATCTGGCCGCCTTCGAGGACCTCCGCCCGGATCAGGGTCCGCAGGACGTCGTCCACCTCATGGATCATCCGGCGGCCACCCCCATGACAGGCACGTCACTCATGAGCGGCCCGCGAAGTCCGGTGGCTGCAGGTTGCGTTGGACCACCAGGACCGGTTTCTGGAGCCGCGGCAGATCGGTGGCGTTCACCCGCAGTACGCGTGGGCCGAGCGTGTCCTTGCGCAGCACCAGCATCTGCACCTCGAACGTGCCGTCGCGGCCCACCCGTACACCGGCCCGGTCGGCCGTGATGCCGATGGACCACGTGAGGCGTACGGTCTCGCCGGGCGGATAGTCCTTGCCGCGAGCCAGCACGGGCTGGCCCGGTTTGGCGACCAGCGGGGACACTTCGAGCGACGGCTTCAGGACGCGCAGCCGGTCGGTGTCCGTGTTGTTGGCCGTACGGCGGTCGGGCAGCGTGCCGCGTACCGTGGCCCGTACGTCGCCGGTGATCGCCGCCCGGTAGGTCGCCGTCTGCGTCACCTCGATACGGCCTCCGGCGGGAATCGTGCACGGCCGGGCCGCCGTACAGCGGTTCAGGGCCGGCAGGCTCCGGTCACCCGCCTGGGACGGCCGAGGCCAGGTGGCTCCGAGGACGACGCCGGTCGCCGTGTCAGGTCCCGCGTTGGTGACCGTGAACCGGGCGCGCGCCGGACGGCCGACGTACGTACGGTCCGGGCTGACGTCCGCCCGCACCGCGATGTCCGACGTCGGCGGCGGGGGCGGCGCCGGCGGTACGGGCGGCACGGGAGGCGCCAGCACCTCGAACCGGGCCGTGTCCGTACCGGTGTTGCCCGCCAGGTCCGTGGCCGAGCAGCTGACCGTGGTCACCCCCACCGGGAAGAGCGCACCGGAACCCGGTTCGCACGTCACCGGCAGTTCGCCGTCCTGGGCGTCGGTGGCCGTGGCGGTGAAGGTGACCCGCGCTCCGTCGTCGTCCGTCGCCCTGACCGTGCGGTCGTCCACGGTGACGACCGGGGCGTTGACGTCGTTCACGTTGATGCTGATCTGCTGCTGGAAGTCGGGATCGGGTACGGCGGCGGGGCCGAGCGCCGCCGTCCCCGGGACCTGCGCGCCGAGTTGGAGGAACTGCACCGTGCACGTCAGCGTCGTGCCCTGCGGGGCGTCGGCCGACACGTCGACGTTCTCGTCGAACGTCGCGGTCCCACCGCTGGTGAGCCGCCTCGTCGGCGGGTCCAGGGTGACGGTGAGATGCGGGTCGCAGTCGGCGAGTTCATGACCGACGACGGTGGGCAGGTTGTCGAAGCCGTCCATGATGGCCTCGGCCGTTCCGGTCGGTTCGATGCCCTCCAGCAGTTGGCCACCGGTCGCCTCGATGATCCGGGTGGCCTGGCCGGGGGTCGTCGGCGGGTTCTCGATCTGGTCGGGGAAATCAGGGTTGTTGGCGTTGCCGTTGCCGTTCAGACCGTCCCCGAGGTTGCTGTCCACCTCGATGCCGATCACCCGGACACCCTTGTCCTGAAGGTCGGCGATGGTGTCGTCGATGGTGTGGCCGTTGCTCGGCGCGTGGCTTGAGGCATCGCTGACCAGGACGACGACGGGGCTCGCGCCCTCACGGAACACCGTCTTGCCGTCCGCGCCGTCGGCGATCTCCCACAGACCGTTGATCCAGTCCTCCGACGGTCCCATGCTGAACCCGCCGAGGTCCGTCCGCAGCGCGTCGACACCGTCCTGGACGAGGTCTATGTCGTCCGTCAGCTCCTGGAGCACCTCGAATCCCGCGTTGGGTTCGTCGACCTCCTGGTCACCGAACGTGGCTACGGCGAAACGTGATTCGGGCTCCGCGTCCAGGATCTTCTGGGTGATGTCGGGCAGATTGTCCTGGACGCTCTCGATCGGCACCTCCATGCTTCCCGTGCCGTCCACCAGAAGCACCACATCCGGCCTCGGCGGGATCGCCGGAGTGCGCACCTGCTTGGTCACACCCGTCGAACCGCCCGGGTCGAGCACCTCGTCGAGCGTGGCCGGCGTGACCCACGGGTCAGGAGGTACGGGGACGGCAGGCGCCGCCGCCAACGGCCCTGCTCCCGTCGCCGACACCGCCGACGCGGGTACGAGACCGGTGACCAGCAGGAGCAGGACGAGCGCCGTCGCGCGCGAGGCGCCGCCGGGTCCGGTCCGTCCGGTCCGCCCGCGCGCCCGCGTCGCCGACTCCCGCTGAATCCACCGCACGGTGATCCTCCCCGTCCCCCTGCGCCACCGGACATGCCGCAGCGCCTGTACGGTCCCGTACAACGCCCGTACGCACAGCGGAAGTCGAGCCACGCGGGCGGGAAGCGCCGGCTGCCCTTTGGGGCAACCGGCGATCGGCCGGCGCGAAGGGACCCGCACCGGAATCAACCCGCACCCGAACCAACCCGCGCCGGAACCAACCCGCACCGGATCAACTCGCGTAGATCAAATAAGGCCCTGCCGCATCGCGTACGCCACCGCGTGCGAGCGATTGCGCAATTGCAGCCGGGTCATCACGGAATGCAGCACGTTCTTGATCGTGCGCTCCGAATAGGCCAGCTTCGTCGCGATATCCGCGGTGTCATATCCCTCGGCGACCAATCGCAGCACATCCACTTCACGCGCCGCCAGTCCGGTGAAATGCAGACCGCGCGGCCCGAGCACCTGACCCTGTAGCCTGCCGACCTCTTCGAGAAGGCGTCCGAGCAGGTCGGAGGGGAGATGCCCCTCACCCCGCGCCACCGTCCCGATGACATGCACCAGATGCTCCGGCGTCGACTCGGACCGTCTGACCACACCGGCGACACCGCACTCCGCCGCGCTCACCAGCTTCTGCTCGTCTATGTCCGTCGTGACCAGAACCGTGCGGCAGTCCGTGGTGCGTTGGATGCGCCGCAGCGTCCTCAGGGCGTCCTCGTCGACCGCGTCCACGACGAGGACCACGACCTGCGGCGAGACGTCGTCGTCGTCCCATTCCATGACACTGACCTCGGGACGGGCTCTCAACTGGCTGGCCACGCCCGCCTGCGAGATCGGATCCTGCGCCCGTAACGCGACAGTGGTGCGCTCCATGCGAATGCTCCCCCTGGGCAACAGCCGGAAGCGTCACAGGAAGGCACAAGCCTCACAGCTGTAATTGGCTGCCCCATCCGTTGTGAGGCGGTCTGAAGATTCCCGTGTTACCCGACAAGGAAACTGAAAGGTTGCCACGGGCAGTGAATCTGCCCGAAAGTGTTCCTTCGCGGCCGATGTCCCACCCGGTCCCCGACCTTACGGTCCGCGTTATGAGTCTCACCGCAAGCCTGGACGACACGTCCGTCGCCGCCGAGCCGGGCGCGGAGACGGCCCTTCGTCTACAGGTCCTGAACTCCGGCTCGACCGTGGAGGAGTACCGCTTCGAGGTGGTCGGCGCGTGCGCCGCCTGGTCGGCGGTGGAGCCCGCTGTGCTCTCCCTCTACCCGGGTGACACCGGGACCGTGTCGCTGATGCTGCGCCCGCCCCGCGACTCGACGGTGCCGGCGGGCGAGACGCCGTTCGGTGTACGGGTGGTGCCGACCGGCGACCAGGGCGGGACGGTGGTGCCGGAGGGACGGGTGACCGTCCTGCCGTTCACGGCGACGACGGCGGAACTGGTCCCGCGCAGCTCGCACGGATCACTGGGCGGACGGCACCGGTTCGCCGTCGACAACCGGGGCAACACACCCGTCACCGTACGGCTCGCGGCCCAGCCGGGATCCGAGCTGGCGCGGGTGGACTTCGCCGACCCCGAACTCCGTATCGAGCCGGGCCGCGCCGAGTTCGGCAAGCTGCGCGTACGGCCGGCGAAGCGGATGTGGCGGGGCGCACCGGTCACGCACCCCTTCCAGGTGTCCGCCGCCCCGCAGCCGGTCGCCGAAGGCCAGGACGCCCCGGAACCCGTCCTGGTGGACGGCTCCTACCAGCAGGAACCTCTCCTGCCGCGCTGGCTGCCCAGGGCGCTCATCGTCGCCGCGGTGGTGCTGATCGCACTGGTCGGCCTCTGGTACGCGCTGCTGCGCCCGGCGGTGAAGTCGGCGGCTCGCGAGGCGGTCACGCCCGAGGCGGTACGGTCGGCGGTCGAGGCCGACCCGAGCCGGTCGGCGGACGGGGGAGACCCGGGAGGGGCGGACTCGGCGGGTGGCGACTCGGCGGGCGGTGACTCCGCCGGCACGGGTACGGACGGCGGAACGCCCGGATCCAGTACGTCCCCGAGCCCCGGCCCCTCGGCGGACGCCGGCGCGAGCACCCCGACCAGCGCGCAGGTACGGGTCAGCGACGCGGTGGGCGGCGGCGCGAACACCGGGACGGCGCTGCGGGTGCCCGCGGGCCAGACGTTCCAGCTGACGGACCTGGTGGTGCAGAACCCGCAGGGTGACGCGGGGACGGTCGTCGTCTCGGCCGGCGCCGAGACCCGTGTGCTCAGCCTCGGACTGGAGAACTTCCGCGACTCCGACTACCACTTCGTGACCCCGATCGTGGTGCCCGCCGGAGGTACGGTCACGATGACCATCGACTGCCGGAGGGTCGGCAGGCCGGTGGGGGCGCCGGCTCCCTCGCGGTGCACGGAGTCACTGTTCCTGGGCGGAACGATGAAGCCGGCCACGGGAGGCTGAGCCGAAGGGGCCAGCTGGTCTCCGGGGGTGCGCGCACGCGCCCCGTACACGCTTCCGCCCGTACGCCTTCCGGCCTCAGGCGGGCTGCGCCTCTTCCTCTTCCTCCGGAGCCTTCGTCTCGGCCCGCTGTACGAACGAGCCCTGGACGTCGGCCGGTTGCTCCTCCTCGTCCTCGGCGGCCCGTTGTACGGCGGGAGTCGCCGAGGCGGAGGCCTGGGCGGCGACGGGCGGGGCCGGGGCCGGCGTGGGGTCGGCCAGTACCCGGTCCGCGTTCGCGACAGCCTCCCGCTCGAACCGGTCCGAGGGGTCGCTGACCCGGATGCCGCCGGGCGCCTCCGTCCCCTCGACCGGCCCCTGACGCTGCTGGATCACATGGGTCAGCTCATGGGCGAGCGTGGTGCGGCCCTGCGGCGACGACGGGTCGTACGCGTCGCGCTGGAAGACCACGTTGTTGCCCACGGTGTAGGCGTGCGCGCCGACGCCCTTCGCCGATTCGTGGGCGGCCGAGTCGTTGTGGATACGCACGTCGGAGAAGTCCGCGCCCATCCGGTTCTCCAGATCCGTACGGGTCTCGGCGTCGAGGGGCGAGCCGCCCGACGACACGACGTCGTGCACCGGCGAACGCCGTTCCTCCTCGGCCTGGTCGGGCGTCGCGCCACGGGCCCGCTGGATCACCGGGCCGAGCGCGCCGTTGCCGACCGCGCGCTGGAGCACGCCCATCCCGGCGGTACCGATCACGTCGGTACGCCCGGTGGCCGCCGCGCGGTAGAGGTGGTGCGTCTGCCCGTCCTGGGCAGCGGCGGCAGGCGCACGGTCGTGTCCCAGCTCGTGGTCGTGGTCGTGGTCGTGCTGATGGTCCTGCGCGCTCTCGCCATCGAGATCGTGCTCGTGCTGGTGTGAGTTCATCACCGTCTCCCTGACCGTGGCGGCCCCGGCACTTCACCATCACCGTGCGCCCGTTCTCCCGTCCAGCCCGCGCACCGGTCCGTCCGGGGCACGCGGGGGTGCCCCTTCGGGCAGCCCGCGGGATCGCGCGGGCGCCGAGGTCTCCACACGCGTACTCGACCTGGCTTCCCTGGCCCCGGCCACCCGGCACACCACGGCCGCGAGCGTCACGGGAAGCGTCACTTCCTCACGCCGCCACACGCGCCCTTTTCACGCTTATGGCCCGCTTTGTCTGATATGGCTCTGGTAAGGGATGGCTCGTCCTACCCCATTGCCACCGACGGAGGTACCCGTGCCCGACATCAACGGCCCCTACAAACCCGGCACCCCGTGCTGGATCGACCTGATGGTCCCCGACCAGCAGGCGGCCATCGACTTCTACAGCGACCTGCTCGGCTGGCAGGGCGAGGTCGGCCCGTCCGAGACCGGCGGGTACGCCGTGTGCACGCTCAAGGGCAAGCCGGTCGCCGGGATCATGAAGGCGATGAACCCGGACGGCACCGTCCCCGACCCGATGCCGCCGACGGTGTGGACCACCTATCTGGCCACCGACGACATCGACAGCACCGTCAGCTCCGTGAACAGCTCCGGCGGCTCGGTCATGATGGGCCCGATGGACGTCATGGACCTCGGCCGGATGGCCGTGGTCACCGATCCCACGGGCGCCGTCGTCGGTCTGTGGCAGGCGCGCAGCTTCGAGGGCGCGGGAATCGCCAACGAGCACGGCGCGCTCATCTGGAACGAGCTGACGACCGGCGACGTCCCGGCCGCCTCCTCGTTCTACTCCTCCATCGTGTCCGTCACCACGGCCCGCTCCGAGATGCCCGGTGCCGACGGGTACGTCGAGTACAAGGTCGACGGCCGCGCGGTCGGCGGGATCATGGACCTGTCCCAGCTCCCGTCGGGCGTCCCGCCGCACTGGCAGCCGTACTTCAGCGTGGACAACGTCGACGAGGTCCAGGCCGCGGCCGTCCGCGCGGGCGGTACCGTCCTGAGCCCGGCCTTCGACATGGTGGCCGGCCGGATGGCCGTCCTCGCCGACCCGCAGGGCGGCGCCTTCTCGGTGATCACCCCGAAGGCGCCCGAGTAGCACGACCGGCGCGCTGCCGGACAGGGGCCCGCGGCCCGACCGCCGCGGGCCTCTCGCGTTCCGGTGCCCGACCGGGACCCAACGACCCGTCTCGGCAGGGACGTTGTGCGGCAACCTCAGACGACGCAGAACTCATGACCCTCGGGGTCGGCCATCTCCACATGGTCCGGCCTGCCCTTCAGGTCGTGCTGACGTATGACCGTCGCGCCCGCCGCCTTCAGTCGCTCGACCTCGGCGAGGACCCGCGGCCAGCGGGTCTCCCAGGGGGTGTCCCGGCCACCGCCGACGCGGAGGTCCAGATGCAGGCGGTTCTTCACGACCTTCGACTCCGGGACCTTGAGGAAGGACAGGGAGGGCCCGACCCCGTCGGGGTCCGCGAGGTACGCCCCGTCGTCCCATTCCTCCTCGGGGATCTGACAGTCGCTGAGCCATGTCTCCCAGGAGTCGAAACCGGCGGGTGGGGGAGGCTCGACATACCCCAGGGCGAGCGCCCAGAACTTCGCCAGCTTCGTGGGCTGCGCGCAGTCGATCGTCAGGGTCCACTTGGTGGCCATCGTGCCTCCTCGGTTCGTGTTCCAGAACCGTATCGGGCACCACTGACAACGCCGGAGAAGTGGAAAACCAGTACCGGCCCGCTCGCCCCGCGCCGTAGCCTCACGCCCCATGAAGTGATCTCTCGGTACCCGACCGCGACCGAACCTCAGGCATTCCCGCGAGGAGAGATCAGCATGCCCCGACGCACCGCCCGCCCCGCCGGCTCCACGGCCTTCACCGACTTCGTCGCCCACGCCTCCGCGTCACCGGACGTGGTCGGACTCGTCCTGAGCGGATCCCACGCCCGGGAGGGCATGGCCACCGCCCACTCCGACCACGACGTCTACGTCATCACCGCCGACGACCGTACGGTCACCCCGGCCGCTCTCCTCGACGGCCGCCGGTCGGCCGCGCTCGATGTCATGCGGCTCTCCCTGTCGGAATTCCGTACACGCGGCCTGCCCGGGGGCACGGACCCCTGGGACCGTTACGCCTTCGTCCACAGCCAGGTGCTCCTCGACCGGCTCGACGGCACGATCACGCGGCTCGTCGCGGAGAAGGCCGTTCTCGACGCTCCCGAGGCGCACCGACTGGTCCGCTCCGAACTCGACGCGTACATCAACTCCCTCTACCGGTCGCTGAAAAGCCACCGCGACGCCCGGCCCGCCGTCGCGCACCTCGACGCGGCGGAGAGCGTCCCGTATCTGCTGACGGTCGTCTTCGCCCTGCACCAACGGGTCAGGCCGTACAACAAGTACCTGCTGTGGGAGCTGGAACACCATCCGCTGGGCGCGCCCGAGTGGGCCGCCGACGTGCTGTTCCCGCAGATCGGACGCATCGTCGCCGACGGCGACCCCGCCACGCAGCGCGCCCTCTTCGCGACCGTCGAACGCGCCGCCCGGCAGGCGGGGCACGCCTCGGTCCTCGACTCCTGGGGCGCCGACATCGATCTCCTGCGCCCTGGGAGCTGATCGCCGGCCCCCGGCCCGGCGCCGTCAGTCGAAGTCCACCGACCGCCCGAGTTCCGCCCAGCGCGCGTCGCCGTCCGCCAGCGCCTTCATCTTGTCGGCGACGTAGTCGACGGCGTCGCGGCCCAGTACGAGGTGGAGCGGCGGCTCGTCCATGCGCGCGACGTCCAGCAGAACGCGCGCCACCTTCGCCGGGTCGATGGGTTCCTTGCCCGTCGTGGTGCGCAGGTGCTTCGCCATCGCGCCGACGGTCGCCGCGTACTCGGGCGCGATCTCCGGGATGTCCATCGACGAGCCCGCCCAGTCCGTACGCATCGCGCCGGGCTCGGCGAGGGTCACCTTGATCCCGAGCGGACCCACCTCGTCGTTGAGCACCCCGGAGAAGCCCTCCACGGCGAACTTGGCCGACTGGTAGGCGCCCACGCCAGGCGCGGTGCCACGGCCGCCGATCGAGGTCACCTGGATGAAGTGTCCGGCTCGCCGCTCCACGAAGTGGGGCAGGACCGCCTTCGTGACATACACCGTGCCGAAGAAGACGGCGTCGACCTGGGCGCGGAAGTCGTCCAGGCCGATCTGTGCGAGCGGTACGAGATTGGCGTAACCGGCGTTGTTGACGACGACGTCGATCCGGCCGAATGCCCCGAGGGCCGCCTCGACCGTCGCCCGCGCCTGCTCCGGGTCCGT
>NZ_MDCR01000021.1 GCF_001723055.1 Streptomyces niveus | reverse complement strand
ACGCTGGCCCTGGCCCGCGAGATGCTCACCGCGGCGGGCCTGCCGGACGCCGACCCGGCCAAGGCGCTGGCCGACGGCTCGGCCATGGACGTCTGGCGCCGGATGATCGCCGCACAGGGCGGCGACCCGGACGCGGCGCTCCCGGTGGCGCGCGAGCAGCAGGTCGTCACCGCGCCGGCCTCGGGGGTGCTGACCCGGCTCGACGCGTACGACGTCGGCGTCGCCGCCTGGCGTCTGGGCGCGGGCCGTGCCCGCAAGGAGGACGTGGTGCAGGCGGGCGCGGGCGTCGAGCTGCACGCCAAGCCGGGCGACGTGGTGACGGCGGGTCAGCCGCTGCTCACGCTGCACACGGACACCCCGGACAAGTTCGACTACGCGCTCGAATCGCTGACGGCGTCGTACGACATCGCCCCGGCCGGCACCGAGTTCACCCCGGCCCCGATCGTGCTGGACCGCGTCGGCTGACCCGCCGTGTGGAGTGCCCTCACCCGCCGGGCGGGCTCAACCGAGCCCGCCCGGCGGGCATTTCAGGCCCGCCCGCGATCGAGGACGGACCGGCCACCGGCGGACCGTGTCCTGTGGGCCGCGATGAGTTCCGGCCCGCGCGCCGGTCTCAACGGGTGTGGAAGCCACCAAGACGATCCTCCTCGCCCTGCGCGGACCGATCACCGCGGCCGACGTCCCGCAGCTCTGCGACCAGCTGGCCGCACGGCTGAAGGACAGCGACGCCACCGACGCGGTCTGTGACGTCGGCGCGCTCGGCCGGCCGACCGTGGCCGCCGTGAACGCCCTGGCCAGACTGCAACTCGTGGCCCGCAGGTGCGGCTGCCGGATCCGGCTGCGCGGCGCGGGACCCGAGCTGCTTCTGCTGCTGGACCTCGTCGGCCTGACGGACATCGTCCGGCACGAGGAGGCGCGCGGCGGCGGCTCGGCCGAAACGGGCCCCGACCCTCCCGGCACCCACGGACCTCTCCACGGGTGTCAGACGGCGGTCAGGCTCTGCTCGGCCCAGATCGTCTTGCCCGTGTACGTCTGGCGGGTCCCCCAGCCCTGGGTGAGCTGCGCGACCAGGAGCAGGCCACGGCCGCCCTCGTCGGAGCTGCGGGCCCGGCGCAGGTGCGGGGCGGTGCTGCTGCCGTCGGAGACCTCGATGATGAGGTTCTTGTCGCGGATCAGCCGCAGGCGGATGGGGGCGTCGCCGTACCGGAGCGCGTTGGTGACCAGCTCGCTGACCACCAGCTCGGTGACGAACGCCGCCTCGTCCAGGCCCCAGGCGTCCAGTTGCAGACAGGCCTCCTTACGGGCCCTGGCGACGGCGCTGGCCTCGGCCGGCACGTCCCAGGTGGCGACATGGGCCGTGTCCAGCGCGCGGGTACGGGCCATCAGCAGCGCCACGTCGTCGGCAGGCCGGTCCGGCAGCAGCGCCGCCAGCACGGCGTCACAGCTGCTCTCCAAGGACGTGGCCGGCCGGGCCAGCACCTCGCGCAGCGTCTGGAGACCTTCGTCCGCCCCCTGCTCCCGGGAGTCGACCAGACCGTTCGTGTACAGCGTGAGGACGCTTCCCTCCGCCAGCTCCAGCTCGGCGGTCTCGAACGGCAGCCCGCCGACTCCCAGGGGCGGGCCCGCCGGGACGTCGAGGAACTCCACAGCGCCGCCCGGAGTCGCCAGGGCGGGCACCGGATGCCCGGCGCGGGCCAGGGTGCAGCGCCGGGAGACCGGGTCGTAGACCGCGTACAGGCAGGTGGCGCCGATGTCGCCGGACGGGACCTGCGCGCTGTCGGCCTCGGCGGACAGATGGATGACGAGATCGTCGAGATGGGTCAGCAGTTCGTCGGGCCGCAGGTCGACGTCGGCCAGGGTCCGCACGGCGGTACGCAGCCGTCCCATGGCGGCGGACGCCTGGATGCCGTGGCCGACCACGTCGCCGACGACCAGGGCGACGCGGGCCCCGGAGAGCGGGATCACGTCGAACCAGTCCCCGCCGACACCGGGCCGCGCGCTGGCCGGCAGATAGCGGGAGGCGATCTCGACGGCGGCCTGCCGGGCCGGCCGGCCGGGCAGCAGGCTGCTCTGGAGGGCCAGGGACGTGCGGCGCTCGCGGCTGTAGCGGCGGGCGTTGTCGATGCACACCGCTGCTCTGGCGGTGATCTCCTCGGCCAGGAGCAGATCGTCCCGTTCGAAGGGCTCGGGGCGCCGGTGACGGGAGAAGGTGACCACGCCGAGGGTGATGCCGCGGGCCCGCATGGGAATCGCCAGCACCGAGTGGAAGCCGTACTTCCGGACCCGCGCGGCCCGCTCGGGGGCGTCCCGCTCCCAGGCCGTCAGCGCGTCGGGGGTCACTTTCCGCAGCAGCGGCCGGCCCGTGGCCAGGCACTCGGCCGCAGGTGACGCCTCCGGGTAGGTGGCCAGCGCCCCGTGCGCGACCACGGCCTCGGGGCTGCCCTCCAGGACGGACCGGGACGCGACCCTGCGGAGCTTGACGGGCTTGCCGGGCACGCCGGGCGGCCCGGCGCGGGGGTCCTCGCCGCCTTCGATGGAGGGCAGCAGGTCGACGGTGGCGAAGTCGGCGAGCTGCGGGACGGCCACGTCCGTGAGCTCCTGCGCGGAGCGGGCGAGGTCCAGGGTGGTGCCGATACGGAGGCTGGCCTCGTTGACCAGGACCAGACGCTCCCGGGCCAGATGCTCGGCGGTCACGTCCTGTGCGGAGAGGAGCACTCCGCGTACCGCCCCGCCTCGTCCCCGTACCGGGACGAGGGAGATCGTCCAGACGCTCTCGCGATCGTGGCCCGGCAGCCGCAGGGTCACCTGCAGCTGCTCCTCCTCGCCGCTCGCCAGGACCCGGCGCATGTGCTGTTCGGTCAGCTCGCTCTGCGGGTCCACCAGGATCTCCGACACGCGCAGCCCCCGCATCGCCTTCTCGGGCCGGCCGATCACCTGCTCCATGCGGACGGTCGCCAGCCGCAGCCGCAGCCGGGTGTCGTAGAGCGCGGCCGTGGCGGGGGACTGGGCGAAGGCCCACCCCACCAGCGCCTCGTCGTCGTCCTCCGACGGCGGCGACGGGCGGGCCGGGGAAGCGTCCGGGCCCTTGCCGGCGGCGGAATCCTCCGGCCAGGGCACCCGGTCGTCGTCCTCAACAGGTCCGGATCGTGTCATCGTCCCCTTCCGTCCCCTCACCTCGCCCTTCCACCATGGGCCGAGGTGAGGTCAGGAGCAAACGGGCCGGGGGCCCGGGGTACGAGGGCTCAGCCCGCCTCCTTCCCGTCCTTGTCCAGGCGGGCCGGGAGATCGAACAGCGGGAACCAACGCTCCGTGTCCAGGAACGAGTTGATCCCCGTGATCCTGCCCTCCTCGATCTCGATGACCATGAGCGCCCACGGCGTGTACCCGTCGCCGTCCGGGCTCGGGTGGTAGTGCGCGAACGCGGGGGTGCCGTTGGCGACCGTCGGCACCAGCCGGGAGCCGCGGCAGACCTCGCCGACACCGAGCATCCAGCCCACGATGTTCTCGTGCCCACGCAGCCACAGGTCGTACGGGGGCATGGAGAGCGTCGCGTCCTCGTGGAGGAGCGCGGTCAGCGCCTTCATGTCGTAGCCCTCGAACGCGGCCACATACCGCTCCAGCAGCTCTTTCTGCTCCTCGTCGAGCGGGTCGGCGGCGTCGGTCGAAGCCGGTTCCGACTCGGCGATCGTCGCGCGGGCCCGCTGGAGCGCGCTGTTGACCGACGCGACCGTCGTCCCGAGCAGCTCCGCGACCTCGCTCGCCTTCCACGCCAGCACCTCGCGCAGGATCAGCACCGCGCGCTGCTTCGGCGGCAGATGCTGGAGCGCGGCCACGAACGCGAGCCGGATCGTCTCCCGCTCCACCGCCGTCTCCGCCGGGTCGACCACCGACGGCAGCACCCGGCCGTCGGGGACCGGCTCCAGCCAGGTGACCTCCGGGCGTGAGTTCAGCTTCGCCTGGGACACCGGGGTCGCCTCCGTGAGATCCATCGGCCGGGCCCGTCGATTGCCCGCGTTCAGCATGTCGAGGCAGACGTTCGTCGCGATGCGGTAGAGCCACGAGCGCAGCGACGAGCGCCCCTCGAACTTCTCGAAACTCCGCCAGGCGCGCACCATCGTGTCCTGCACGGCGTCCTCGGCCTCGAACGCGGAGCCCAGCATCCGGTAGCAGTAGCCGGTCAGCTCCGTCCGGTGCTTCTCCAGCCGCGCGTCAAGATCTTCCGTTGTTGCCAGATCACTCATCGGGTCACCCCAGTCGCCCCCTTGGAACCAGTCCCCCGGAAGCTACCGCAGCCCACTGACAATCGCCGCGCTACGGGAAAACCGGGGCCCTCGGTCAACGGCGCAGCGCCTCGACGGGCTGGACACGGCTCGCCCGCCAGGCCGGGTAGAAGCCGGCCAGCAGCCCGGTGACGAGACCCACGCCGGGGGCGGAGGTCACGGTGAGCGGGTGGACGACCGGCGTCCAGTCCCGCAGAAGCGCGACGACGACGACACCCAGCACCCCGAGCGCCGAGCCGACGAGCCCGCCCAGGGTCCCCAGCACCGAGGACTCACAGAGGAACTGGACGCTGATGTGCCGCCCTCGCGCCCCCAGAGTCCGGCGCAGCCCTATCTCCCCGGTGCGCTCCATCACCGAGACCAGCGTGGTGTTGGCGATCCCCACGGCGCCGATCACCAGGCAGACACCGGCGAGCAGCAGGAAGAGGTCGTCCAGGTCGTTCGTCACCTCGGTGCGCAGCGACCTCGGGTCCGGAGGCGGTACGGCCTCGAAGTGGTCGGGGTGGGCCGGGTCGAGCGCGAGGGGGATCTCCGACGCGACCTGATTCGCGGCCCCGAGGTCGGTGGCGACCAGCATCTTCGCGCTGCCCCTGGGCGGACCCCAGATGTCCAGGGACGCCTTCGGGGGCACCACGACCGACAGCAGCAGCTCAGGCTCACGCTGTACGTCGTCGATGATGCCCACCACGCTGAACGCCTCGTCGCCCAGGAAGACCGCCGGCCGTGTCTCGAGCGTGGTGATGCCCAGACGCGCCGCCGTCGCCGCCCCGAGCACCGCGACCCGCTGGCCCGACGCGTCGTGCCAGTCGTCGAAGAGCCGCCCCTGGGCGACGGAGGGGCGGGCCGCCTCCAGGACTCCCGGTGAGGCGGCGACCACCTGGATCCGTCCGCCGCCGTCCGCGGCCTGGACCGGCGCCGCGCGTACGGCCTCCCGCGCGGGCAGTTGGACGGTCCAGTACACCCCCGCGTCCCGTACCCCGTTCAGCGCCTCGACGCGCCGGCCGGCGTCCGGCGGAAACGCCGGCTGAACGAACTCCGTACGCTCGCGCGACACGTCCTCGACCGAGACCTCGGTGGCCATGAGCGAGTTGAACCGGCTGTCGATCTGGGACGACGCGGTCGCGGTGAGGCCGAGCACGGCCACGAACGTGCCGACTCCCAGGACCGTTCCCACCGAGGTGAGCACGGAACGGGCGGGGCGCTGTGTGATGCCGGCCAGGCTCTCACCCACCACATCGGCGAAGGACAGCCGCGAGGGCTCCACCGCGCGCTCCGCACGCCGGAACAGCCGTGCCGCGCGTGTCCACCTCAGCATGTGACCGCCTGCTCGGTCATGCGTCCGTCCCGGATCTCCAGGGTGCGACCGCCCCGCCGCGCGACCGCCGCGTCGTGCGTGATGACCACCAGCGTCAGACCGGCCCCGTTCAACTCGTCCAGGAGGGAGAGGATCGATGAAGCGGTGGCGGTGTCCAGATTCCCGGTCGGCTCGTCGCACAGCAGCAGCGACGGCTCGCCGACCAGTGCGCGCGCGATGGCCACGCGCTGTCTCTCCCCGCCGGACAGAGTGCTGGGCAGCGCGTCCATCCGGTGCTCCAGGCCGACGCGGGCGAGTGCCTCCCGCGCGCTCGCCACCCGCCGCACGCGCTTCATCTTCCGGTAGACGAGCGCCAGCGCCACGTTCTCCACCGCCGTGCGGTAGTTCAGCAGATGGAAGGACTGGAAGACGAAACCGATGCGCCGCCCGCGCAGAGCCGTACGGTCCACGTCACCGAGGGCGCCCGTGTCCAGTCCGTCGAGCAGATACGTACCGCACGTCTGCGTGTCCAGCAGACCCACCAGGTTGAGGAAGGTGGACTTGCCGGCGCCCGACGGGCCGGTGACCGTCACGAAGTCGCCACGGCGCACGGTGAGTTCACAGGGACGAAGGGCCTCGACCGGGGGAGGTCCGGGGTACGTGAGGCCGACGCCGCGCAGTTCGACCACCGGTGGTGGCTGGTGCCCACTCATCGCTCACGCGTCCCCGGGCCGGCGGCGCCCCGGACTCCGACGACGACACGCGCGCCTTCGGCGAGCGGCTGTCCCGGCGCCGGGCGCACCTCCACGTACCCGTCGCCCGAGGTGCCGGTGGTCACCGGTACGCGGCGCTGACCGTCGCCGGGCGTGACCACGGTGACGGTGGTCTTGCCGTCCGCCCCCGCCGAGACGGCGGACACCGGCACGACCAGCGTCCTGCTCCCGGTGGACGCGGCCTCGATCGTCAGCCGGACGTCCTGTCCGGCGAAGTCGGAGCGCAGCGCCTTGGCGGGCTTCACGACGACCGGGTAGCCGCGGTCACCCGTGGCCGCGTCGGCGGCGCCGTCACCCGGGGGCCCCGTGCTCTCCGTCTCCATGACGTCCGCGACCGAGGCCACCGTCCCGGACGCCGTCGCACCGGTGGACTCGGACAGGATCTCGACCGGCTGCTCCGGCTGGACCAGGCCCTTCTGGTGCGGCTGGAGCATGCCGTTGACGACAAGGCGTCCCGCCGACAGGACCATCGCCGCCCCGGAGGCCTTGGCCCCGACACGGGTGTTCACACCGGCCACCCGGCCCGGAAAGCTCTTGAGGAAGACCAGTTCGGACGCGGGGACCATGGGGCCGGACGTGGTCTCGATCCCGTCGCGGCGCTCCTGGGCCTTGGCGAGATCCTCCGTGGCACGTGTGCGCCGGACGGAAGGGGCCGTGTCCGGAAGGTCTTCCAGCGCCCTGCGGGCCGCGGTCACCTCGTCGCCCGCCTGTTCCAGGGTGAGCCCGCCGTCGGGCCGGGCCTCCAGGGGCGTGTGACCGACGGATTCGTACAGCGCCGATACCGCCGCCTTGGTGCGCCGGCCGAAGTACCCCGACTCGTCGCCGGCCGTGCTGTGGCCCAAGGAGGCGAGCGCGGACTGGAGTTGGGCCACGTCGTCGCCCCTGCCGCCGGGCTTGAGGTCCCGGTACATGGGGAGCGGACCCTCCAGCGCGACGACGGGACGGCCCGACACCTCCAGCAGCACCTGCCCCGCCTTGACCGGCCCGCCCGCCTTCACCGGGAGCCGCGTGACGACCGCCGTCCCCTCCGGCCCGCCCTCGGCCGACACCTCGACCGACTGCTCGGCGGTGACCGTGCCGCGAAGGATGACGGAGTCCTTGAGGACCCGGTACTCCACCGGGGCGGTCAGCAGACTCGCCGGCGGCGGCGCCGCGTCGGCCACCGCCTGGGCGGGCGAGCGGATCGCCCCGGCGGCCAGCACTCCGGCCGCCGTCAGCAGCGCCGCCGCCGCGGCCGTGCCCATGACCCATCTGCGCCTGCGGGTGAACACGGTTCCCCGGGGCGCTGATTCAGCTGCTGTGTCGGTCATTTCCCCCACCCGTTCCGGCTGTTGGCGTCACTGTCCCGCGAGCCCCAGACGCAGACCGTCCCGCAGATCCGCCGGTGCCTGCGAGAGCGACGCCCCGTGGCTCACGCACCGCTGCCGGACCGAGGCGTCCTGAGGATTCGCGGAACAGCCCGACTCCGTATATCCGCGCGACGCGTCCGCGGTCGCCTGCGAGACCCGGCGCAGGGTCGCGAACCCCTTGTCGCCGTCGATCTCGTCGAGAGCCGTCCGGGCGACGGAACCAATCGACCGCGCCGCGTCGAGACACGTCTCGGTGAACAGCTCGGCCGCGTTCGGCCGGCAGGGCGACGCCGTGCCCTCCCCGTACGTGGCGAGATGTACGTCGAGCCGCTCGCTCACGAGGTCCTTCACCCGCTCCGCCTCCACCTGACCGTCGTTCAGGCTCTCGGTGGGTGAAGGTGCGGCGGTGTCCGGCCGGTTCCCGTCCGCGGCGGCCCCGGCGTCGGGCCGGCCGCCGGGCTCGTCCGCCTCGGTGCAGCCCGAGGCGAGTGAGAGGCAGAGCGCCGCGGCGGCCATCCACACCGGCGCGGTCCGCCGGCGGGAAAGCTGACCGAATGTAATGACTTTACCCATTCCTACCCTTACGACTTCGCTCTTACGACTTGGCTATTTCTTCCGAGGCTCTGCGCACGAGCGCGTCGAACGACGTCCCGTCCTGCGCCAGGACCTCCTCGTTGCGGGCGATGAGCGTCTCCTGGATCTCGGACTCGACGGCGAACCAGACCCCGACGAGATTCACCGAGTCCTTGCACTTCACATCCGCCTTGGCGGCGGACAGTTCGGCGGGTGAAGGGGTCTCGCCCGTGAGCCGGTCGAGGGCGTCCAGCGGAGTCTTGTACGTGTGTCCGGCGCGCCCCATGCACGCGGACCACTCCTGGAGCGCCTTCTTCACCTGAGCGTTCTCCTGCGAACGCGCGAAACTGACGTTGTTGATCTTCTCAGCCATCCGCTGGCGGGGCTCGATCTTCAGCCGGCGCTGGGCCTCCCCGGAACACCCGCCGGGCGGTATCTCCTTGCCGGCCACCTTGTCACCCGGCGCGACACCGGTGGCGGGGTCCTGATCGCCGATGAAGACCTTGTTCTCGGCCTCCGACATCGGCGGGATCCCTGGGGGCGGCTGCTGACCACCGAGTCCGTCCTTCGGCAGGTGGAAGCCGTTCACGGCCGCGGACGCGGCGCTGGAAACCCCGTACCGGCGGGCCCTGTTCGCCCCGTTCTCCCCGGAGTCGAGCGTCTCCTGACTGGGCGCCGGCGGCTCGTATGTGAATCCGAACCCGGCCATGCACTCCCTGATCAGTTCACCCGAGGCGGCGGCGATCCGGGCGTCCTCGCCCACCTTCGGCAGATACTTCTCGATCGGGAACACAGGAATGTCGGACGCCGCGACCACCGCCGGATCCGCCACCGTCAGCCCGTCGGAGACCGCCAACGCCTCTTCTTCGGAACGGGGGTTGCCCCCGTCGTCGTCCGACGCTCCGCAGCCGGCCAGCAGCACCGCGCAGACGAGGGCGGAGGAAACACGCGTGAACTTGCTGTACTTCATGATCGGAACCCGACCCTTTCCCAGGATGTTCGGAATCGGCCCCGGTGCGCGATCGCGGGAATCGCGCACCGGAGCCGAATGTCGGATCAGGTCTCGTACAGCATCCGCTGCGAGGCGTTGTTGTTGTACGTGCCGTTCAGATTGCCGTACCACTTGGCGGAACCCTGGTACCCGTAGCCCGGGAAGGAGTCCCAGGTGCCGCCCCAGCCGCTGTTGTAGTAGATGCGGACGACGTACGCCGAGTAGTTGTAGGCGGACGCCGCGTTGTTCTTGAGGTAGGTGCCCTGGCCGTTGCGTCCGTCCAGCTCGAAGGCGTAGCGGGCGCAGCCCTGCGACGAGCAGTTGGTCGGGTTGGCGTCGTAGTTGTGCACGTCACCGAAGATGCACCGCTTCGAACCCGCGTTGTTCGAGTTGTAGTAGAGGCCGAGCCCCTGGCCCGCGGTGCCGCATGTGACCTGCGTGCCGTCCGGCGGGAGCGCGCTGGCGGGCATCGCGCCCGTGAGCACGAACCCGCACGCGGCGACAGCCGCGATCAGCAGGGATTTGAGCGATCTCAGAGATTTCATGTTCCCCTCCTCTTTCGTGTCGGGAAGGAGACGCGGCACGCGGATGCGCGTGCCCGCGCCCCTCCTCCCCCCTGTCCTGCCACACGTCGAGCGACCTCGGGCAGGCACATCTGTGGTGTCCTCCGGTGCTTGTCTCCTCACCGGTAGCGGGCGGCGCGGCGCCGCCGCGCGGGCTCCGTCACGTCGGGTACGGTCCCGGCGCCCGCGCCCGGAGTCTGGTCCCAGGCCCGGATCTTGGCCGCGACCCGCCGCAGACGCGCGTCGTTCGGACGCGCGGTGACGTAGAACAGGCCCTCGTAGGGGCGCCGGTCCTCGCCGCCCCAGCGCACGACACCCTCGGTGTCGGCGACGATGTCCCGGATCGTCAGCTCCTGGCCCGCGGTGAACCCGCCCTCCAGGCCGGGCGGGTAGAAGTCCGGCCGGATGACGACGGCGGTGCCCGACGCCAGGTTCGACTCGGGGAGCCGGCTGTCGCGGACGGCCGACGGTGCCGACCAGCCCTGGACGGGGTTCGGTTCGCCGGGCAGACCGAGGGTGCCGACCTCGTAGTGGAAGCGGCGGATCACATGGATCAGCACCGTTTCGGTGTCTCCCATGCGTACGGCGACTTTGAGGCCCGTGCCCGGCACGTCACGGGTCACGATGTCGCCACCGGCGTCGACGTCCTTCTGCATCTCCCACCGGTTGGCGGAGGGCCGGCCGGTGAGCAGCCGGCGCTGCCGGGCCTTGACGCGGCGCAGCGCCTCCTTGAGTTCGTCGTTGCCGGCGGGCGGGCGCGGTGCGGCGGCGGCCGGGGCCGCGAGGAGGCCGGTGGAGCCGAGACTCGCGGCGGTGGTGACACCGGCCGCGGCGGTGAGAGCGTGTCTGCGGGTCATGTCGATGGGGCTCAACTGGTCAGCCTTTCTTCACTGTTGCCGAGCGCCGCCGGCGGTGGAGTACGCCCGAGACAACGGCGCAGCCGAGCGCGAGCAGCAGCAGGACAGCGAGGGACGGATTGATGAAGCCGGGGATGACGACGGTGTAGTCATGGCCGTACGCGGCCTCGCACACGAGGCGCAGCGGAATGAAGTCGCCTCTGCGGCCGACCAGGGCCGGTGTTCCCTCGGGGCGCTGCCGCTCGCACTCCTCGGCCTGCTCCTGGTCCGCCAGGAACAGGACGTGCAGACACCCCCAGAGGTAGAGGGCGAGCGACACGGCGACCGCTGTCAGAGACATGTCCCGCCACACGGCGTACGGGGTGCGCCGCGGCCGGGCCCGCCGGGAGAAGCGGGAGAGCAGATACGCGGTGAGTCCGAGCACGGTCGCCGCGCCGGAGATCAGGACGGCGAACAGCACCGCGAAGTCGTGCCCCTGCCAAGGGCCGGAAGCCATGACCATGAGTGCTCAGGACTCCCGGACGATCCGGTTGTACTTCTCGAAGATCGCGTAGAGCGGCATCCGAAGCTGTGCGTCGGATTCCGCCTCACCACCGAAGCCCTGATAGCGGCGGAGGATCTCGAAGGTCTCCGTGTCGGTGTAGTCGAGGTCCGGGAGGCGGATCGGTGTCTCGGCGTGGTCGCCCGCCTTGCCGTCGGCCGCCCACATGTGCAGGTGCGGGACGGTGCTCAGGTTGAAGACGTTGTCCTGGTTGACCTTCTGCCACATCGCCCAACGGTCGCCCTCGTCGGTCGAGTCGAGGATCGTGCCCTCCAGGCGCCCCGCGCTGATCGAGTTGTTGCGCGACAGGATGCAGGTACGTCCCGAGACCTTGGCGACGCCCGTGCTGGAGTCGACCAGCCTGCTGACGCCGGGAAGGTCCTTGCCCCAGTCCGGTATGGAACCCGTGTGGTAGAGGACCACACCGGCGTCCTCCACCACGTCCTTGTAGCTGTAGTGGCAGAACTCCCAGAAGGCCGAGGTCTGGATGAGGGCCTTGCGCATGCGGTACCTGCGGGCCGCCGACGTGATCATGGCGTCGTAGGACATGATCGTTTCGAAGCACTCCTGCCGGCTGTAGACGTATCCCGTGCTGCCGGGCCGGCCGATCGACTCCATGTACTCCTCGACGTCCGTCAGCAGGGCCAGCAGGTAGGAGGGGTGGATACCGATGTCGAGCTTCTGCGCCGGAGCGGTGTGGAAGTCGCCCTGGGCGGTGTCCCGTCCGGACGCGATGTTGTTGTCGATCTCGATCCGGCCGTCACCCGAGCCGACCACCTTGGTGACGATCTGGTCGTAGGCCCAGTTCTCCGGCATGGCGTAGCCGAGATTGCCGGAGAAGCCGGACGACATGTCGGACACGAAGCTGGCGTCCGCGTAGCCCTCCGCGGAGACCCTGGAGCACGCGTTGCGCGGGCCGTACACCCCGATCTTGTACGGGTTGCCCAGCTGTGCCATCTCCTCCTTGATCTTCTTGAAGTACGGCAGGATGTGGGAGGTGACCTCGTCGTTCACCGCGTCGTAGTCGACCGCGAAGTAGATGCGTGAGTCCTGCTTGAAGCCGTGTTCCTCCGCCTTGAAGGCGGCGTTCCGGCAGTCCGCGAAACCCTGCTCGGGGCTGTAGTAGTCGACCGAGCGCGCCCATGTCTGGTAGATCGGGAAGCAGCGCAGCCCGTACTCCTTGATGGTGGCCAGCTCGCCGGGCTGGATCTCCTTCTCCGGCAGATCGGTGGTGGAGGGGTTGTACAGATAGCGGCCGATGTACTTGTAGCCGGCGGCCTTCAGGGCCTGCGCACGGGCGGGAGTCACCTTCGTGACGCCGTCGCACGCCTCGCCCTGGCGGGTCTGGTCGCCGTAGGACACGAGCAGGGAGGACCAGGTCCGGAAGTCGGCCTGCCCGTTGACGGCCAGTTTCATGAACGACTGGAAGGTGCTGACGCTGCCGGCCAGCGAGGAGGTGTACGAGGACGAGAAGGACACCGGGCGCTTGTTGAGCACCATGGCGGCGGTGAAGAGCTGCACCCACACCCCGGACGAGCCGGTGGACAGGGTGTGTTCCTTCAGACCGGCCTGGGTGCCGGGGCCGAACGCCCCGTTCGCGACACCGTCGGCCATGCCGATCTCGTACTGGACGGCCAGGAGCATCGACTTGGCGACGTCGCGGGAGTGGTGGCCGTCGCAGGGGATGACGTAGTAGTCCTTGCGCAGGACGTAACGGCCGTTGAGCCACTGCTGGATGGAGCGGATGGTGTCCGAGCCGCCGTTGACGGTGACGTACGCGTCCATGTTGAACAGGCCCTTGACCCCCTTGGGCCACAGGGAACTGCCCGGGTAGACGGTGGACAGGCCCATGTTCTCGTGGAGCTTCGCCACCGCGGCCTTCACGCGGGAGTTGTACGTGCCGTCGATGTCACCGCCGTCGTAGCCCTTGCAGTACAGGGCGGACTGGATGATCCGGCAGAAGTTCGCCGACGGGATCGTGGTCTCGTCGAGCTTGCCGTACTTCTCCCCGATGGCGGCCAGCGTGGCCGGGCCGAAGCTGTCGGACAGGGAGCTGATGCCCATCTCGTACTGCAGGGCACGGGTGAGGGCGTACATGACGGTCCAGCCGGTCTGACCGTTCTCGTTCAGCTTGGAGATGCCGAGGGTGGCGCCGTTCCCGTAGGTGGTGTTGATGAATCTCTGGGCGAGACGGACCATTTCGTCAGCCATCGAGTTCCTGATTCGTGAGAGGGCGGGCCGGATCAGCTCATGGGTGAGCGGCCGGTGGCCTGTTCCGGGCAGGGGGTCGCGCACGGCCGGGTACGGACGCGGGCGGATGTCCGGCGGGAAGTCGCCGGTCGGACGGTGTGTGGGAGCGGGAACGCGCGGATCAGTGGCGCCGGGCCCGGCGTGGCGTGGTGCGGGCGGGTCCGGGTCCGGGTTCAGACCGGGGCGGACACCCGGCCGGTGGCATCAGCGCTTCGGGGCCGGTCTCCGGTACGGCGGAACGGCCTGGAAGCCGGCCGGCTCAGGTGTGTCCGTGGAACCGGTGGCACACCGGCGGCCGTGCGCCGCCCGGTGGTTTCACGGCGTGTGCGGATTGTTCGGCTTCGCTGACCCGCGTCATGAGAAGTCCCCCCTGGATCCTGGCTGTTGCTCTTCCGCGAGGGTCCCTCCCCAGGGCCCGTCGCGACGAGCAGAAACCTAAGCCAGCAGGGGCGTTGGCGAAAAGCCTCTTTCAACGGCGCGGCCACACCGGACGGTTGGCGGGCGTGACCGAAAGTGACGAGTGATGTCGGAAATGCTCAACCTATGTGCGGCAATTTCACCGCACCTGCACTCTGCCGCCGGTTCTTCACTTATGGCGACAGCGGCGCGTGGGGAATCGGTCGCAGGTTCGAGAGATGGTCTGGACCTTTGATGTGCATCGTTCAACTCCGCCGTGCCCGGCCGCCTCAAGGCGACCGGGCCGTCGTAGATCATCGCCGAGGTGCCCTGTCGCGGGAGTCGTTCAACCGCGCAGGTCAGAGGCCATGCGATTACATGTTTGCGGGCTCACTTGAGCGCAGAGTCATCGCCGGGCATATGCATGTGTCCTTGATCACAGTCAATTCGACGCCGCGAGAGCCCTGCGTTCCGTGCGGGCCGCGTGCGTCCCGTACAGCGTCACCGACACCACACCGAGCACCGCGAGCAGCCCGAGCGTGGCCGTCGCGCCCCAGCCGCCCGCGTGGAACGCCACCGCGCCCAGCGTGCCGCCGGCGCTGCTGCCCACGTAGTACGCGCTCTGGTACAGCGCCGACGCCTGCGCGCGGCCCGTCTTCGCCGTCCGGCTCACCGCCGACGAGGCGACCGCGTGGCCCGCGAAGAAGCCCGCCGTGATCAGGACCAGGCCGAGCAGTACGGCGCCGAGCGAGTCCGACAGCGACAGCAGCAGTCCCGCCGCCGTCGTGCCGACCGCCAGATACAGCGCCCCGCGCCGCCCCAGCCGGGCCACCAGCTTCCCGGCCGCGGCCGAGGAGAGCGTACCGACCAGATACACCAGGAAGATCGAACCGATCACGCCCTGCGGCAGGTTGAACGGCGCCTCCGCGAGACGGAAGCCGATCGCCGTGTAGACCGCGCCGAACACGGTCATGAAGAGCGCGCCGATCGCGTACAGCCTGCGCAGCAGCGGATCGGCCAGATGACCGCCGACCGTCTTCGCCAGCGCGCGCGGATTCAGCGTCCCCGGGCGGAAGTTGCGGGCCTTGGGGAGCAGTACGCGGAAAACCGCCGCGCACACCAGGGCGAGCAGCCCGATCGCCGCGAGCCCGGCCCGCCAGCCCCACAGCTGGCTGACCCAGCCGGCCAGGACGCGCCCGCTCATGCCGCCGATGCTGTTGCCCGCGACGAACAGTCCGATCGCGCCGACCAGCGCCTTGGGCCGTACCTCCTCCGCGAGATACGCCATCGCGGACGCGGGCAGCCCGGCCAGCGCCGCGCCCTGGACCGCGCGTAGCGCGATCAGCCACTCCAGATTGGGGGCGAGGGGCACGAGCAGCCCCACGACCACCGCGACCGTCAGCGAGAGCGTCATCAGCGTGCGCCTGCCGAAGCGCTCGGACAGCGCGCTGAGCGGCAGGACGAACAGCGCCAGCGCGCCGGTGGCGGCCGACACCGTCCAACTGGCCGCTCCCGCCGTCACACCGAGATCGGCGGTGATGGCGGGGAGCAGCGCCTGCGTGGAGTAGAGCAGCGCGAAGGCCGCGACCCCGGCGGCGAAGAGGGCGAAGCTCATCCGGCGGTAGCCGGGACGGCCGGGGCTGAGGGATTCGGTGGAGGCGGCGGGAGGTACTACGGACGCGGAGGCGAGGGCACCCGTTGCGGCGGGCGCCTCTGTACTGAGGTCGGGCATACGTCGAACGTACGGACCCCGATCTCATGCGTCCAATGCATGGAATCGTCATAATCGTTCCCATGGCGCATCAACGCAGGCCCAGGCCCCGGCTGTCATCGAGCAGTTACGCACAAGACACCGTCCCGTCGAACCCGGCACCCGCCGCGGCGTCCGCGCCGCCCGCCGCCGGGCTCGACCCCGAGTCCTGGTCCGCGCTGCTGGCACCGCGCCTCGCCCAGTTCGCCGGCGTCGCGCGCCACGAACACGTCACCCGCGCCGCGCAGGACATGAACGTGCCGCAGTCCACGCTCTCGCGCGCGATGGTCCGCCTCGAACAGGACCTGGGCGTCGCCCTGTTCGCCCGCAAGGGCCGTACCGTCTCGCTCACCCCCGCCGGCCGTGCCTTCCTCACCTCCGTGGAAGGCGCGCTCGCCGAGGTCGAGCGGGCGGCCGAGTCCGTACGGGCCGACGCCGACCCCGCGTCGGGCAAGGTCGCCTTCGGCTTTCTGCACACCATGGGCTCCGAGACGGTCCCCGAACTGATTCGCGCCTTCCGCGCCGACCACCCCCGCGTCCGCTTCCAGCTCGTCCAGAACTACGGCGAGGCGATGTTGGAGCGCCTGCGCGCGGGCGAACTGGACCTCTGCCTGACCTCACCGGTCCCCGAGGCCCCCGACCTGGTCGCCCGCCGCCTCGACGAACAGCGGCTGCGCCTCGTCGTCCCCGACGACCACCGGCTGGCGGGCCGCCGGCGCATCCGTCTCGCCGAGGCCGCCGACGAGACGTTCGTGACCCTCGAACCGGGGTACGGGCTGCGCCGGATCACCGACGACCTCTGTACGGAGGCCGGGTTCCGGCCCCGCGTCGCCTTCGAGGGCGAGGAGGCCGAGACCCTGCGCGGCCTGGTCGCGGCGGGTCTCGGCGTCGCGCTGCTGCCGCCGCCCGCGGTGGCCCGCCCCGGCGTCGTGGAGCTGACCGTCACCGCGCCCCGCGCCGTACGCGAGGTCGGCGTCGCCTGGCTGGACGGCCACCCCGACACCCCGCCGGTGGCGGCCTTCAAACGCTTCCTGCTCTCGCGCCGGGGCCATCTGCTGCCCGACTGAGGCGAGTTGTGCACACTTACGGCCGCAGCGACCGCCCGAAGCCCGCCGCCAGCGGCATCCGCAGCCCCAGCGGCGGCGGCGCGGCCAGCGCGTCGGCGACCGGCCGCGAGTACGTACGCGACAGCAGCGCCCCCAGCACGAAGTCCGTCGCCAGCGCCAGGACTTCACTGTGGTGCTGGCGCAGCGCGTGCCCGTCGGAGTGCACCTCGAAGCGGCAGGTGTGCCGGTTGGCCTTCCTGGCGCGCTGCGCCAGCCGCAGCGACAACTCCGGGTCGCTGCGCTCGTCGTTGGTGCCGTGCACGATCAGCACCTCCCGGCCCGCGAGCTGCGTGACCGGCTCCGGCTCGCCGCCCGCCGAACCGTCCGGCAGCCAGGGCGCCATCGCCAGCACCGAGCTGACGGCCGGGTGCCCGGCGGCCCGCAGCGCGGCCCGTCCGCCCATGCCGTGTCCGGCCAGACAGACCGGCACGTCGCCGTAGCGCCGTACGACCTCCTCCGCCGCCCACCAGGCGTCCGCCGAGAGCTGCGCGTCGGCGCCGTTCCAGCCGCGCGAGCGGTAGCGCACCATGTGCACCAGCAGCCCCTCGGCCGCGCCCGCGCGGGCCAAAGTCCGCGCCAGCGGCAGCATCGACGCGTAGGCGACGGTGGACGGCCCACGTGCGGAAACGGGTTCGCCCGGCGGCAGCACGAGTACGACCCCGCCCACCTCCGGTGGTGAGGCAGGGGCGGAGACCGCCCGCCCCAACCGTGGCTGTGACTCCGCACGACGCCCACGCACCCCCGCGCCACGCCCCGGCGTGCGCCCGCCGGGGCCGGGAACTGCCCGCTGTCCCATAGCAGAACAGTCTCAGAAGGTGAGGTGTACGCCACCCGTACGCACGGTCACTGTTACGTATCGGCGGCAGGTGATCTACGCGCGTAGGAGATAGGGTGAGCAGATGACGAGCCAGACCTACCGAGCGCCTACGGCCGACCAGATCCGCCGCGCCCCCAAAGTGCTCCTCCACGACCACCTCGACGGGGGCCTGCGCCCCGGCACGATCGTCGAACTGGCCCGCGAGTGCGGCTACGAGGGCCTTCCCGAGACCGAGCCGGACAAGCTCGGCCTCTGGTTCCGCGAAGCGGCCGACTCGGGCTCCCTGGAGCGGTATCTGGAGACCTTCGCGCACACCTGCGCCGTCATGCAGACCCGCGACGCGCTCTTCCGGGTCGCCGCCGAGTGCGCCGAGGACCTCGCGGACGACGGTGTCGTCTACGCGGAGGTGCGGTACGCCCCCGAGCAGCACCTGGAGGGCGGCCTCAGCCTCGAAGAGGTCGTGGAGGCCGTCAACGAGGGCTTCAAGGAGGGCGAGCGCCGTGCCCGCCAGGCGGGCAGGCGGATCCGCGTCGGCGCCCTGCTGACCGCGATGCGGCACGCCGCCCGCGCCCTGGAGATCGCCGAACTGGCCAACCGCTACCGGGACTCGGGCGTCGTCGGCTTCGACATCGCCGGCGCGGAGGCGGGCTTCCCGCCCACCCGCCACCTCGACGCGTTCGAGTTCCTGAAGCGCGAGAACAACCACTTCACCATTCACGCGGGCGAGGCGTTCGGCCTCCCGTCGATCTGGCAGGCCCTCCAGTGGTGCGGCGCCGACCGGCTCGGCCACGGCGTGCGCATCATCGACGACATCGAGGTCGCCGACGACGGCTCGGTGACCCTGGGACGGCTCGCCTCCTACGTACGCGACAAGCGCATCCCGCTGGAGCTGTGCCCCAGCTCCAACCTCCAGACCGGCGCCGCCGCCTCGATCGCCGAACACCCCATCGGGCTGCTGCGCAAACTGCACTTCCGGGCGACGGTGAACACGGACAACCGGCTGATGAGCGGCACGAGCATGAGCCGTGAATTCGAGCTGCTGACCGAGGCGTTCGCGTACACGCTCGACGACATGCAGTGGTTCTCGGTCAATGCGATGAAATCAGCATTCATTCCTTTCGATGAACGCCTCGCCATGATCAACGACGTGATCAAGCCCGGATACGCCGAGTTGAAATCCGAATGGCTGTTCACGCAAACCGCCACGACCAGCGAGTCTGCGCGCTGAGCGGATCGATCAGCCTCTTACGGAAGCGGGCCGGGACACGAATCCCGGTCCGCTTCCGGGTGTTTGCGGGCGGTACGCGGCGATGGCTAACTTGCAGGGCCGCTCACCATCCCCCATTCCCCAAGGGACGTAATTCCTCATGAAGCAGTCCGCTGCCAAGACTCTCGGCGTCGCCGCCCTCGGTGCCGCCTTCGCCGCCACCGCCGCCGGCAGCGCGTCCGCCGCCGCGCCCGCCGCCCCCGACGCCGGTGCCGCCCTGGACAGCGTCACCAAGAACCTGCCGACGGAGTCCCTCACCAGCGGCCTTCCCGACGGCACCGGCGAGGGCCTGACCGCCGCCCGCAGCGCGGTCGGCGCCGGCGTCCGTACGGTCGGCCAGACCGCCCCCACGGCCCTCTCGGCCATCACGGCCGCCAACCCCCTGACGGGCCTGCTGGGCGGCCTCCCGGTCGGCTCGCTGGGCAAGTAGCGCCGAGGAACGCGCGGACGGCGGGGCCCCACCCGGTAATCCGGGTGGGGCCCCGCCGTACGTCTGAGATCCCGCGTCTACCAGGCGGTCCCCGCCGCGTTCTTCTGGCTCGGCAGGAACGCCCAGAGCGCCAGGTAGAGCAGGAACTGCGGGCCGGGCAGCAGACACGAGGCCAGGAAGATCACTCGCATCGTGTTCGCGGAGGTGCCGAAGCGCCGTGCCAGCGCCGCGCACACTCCACCGATCATGCGACCCTCACGGGGACGGGCAATCGCGGACATGGTGGGCTCCTTCGTGAGTCCTTGCCGGGAGCCTCTCCATGTGCTCCCGATGACTCAATGGTGGCCCGGGGACACCGGACAAAGCGTCGCTCTACGGGGCGATACCGACCCTGGTAATCGTCGGGGGCGTCCCCTGAGAGGACTCCTCCCGAAGGTCACCCTCACGTACGACCCCGGTGTCACGCGGGCGCGCCGCGGGACCCGGCGTACGCCTGCCGGTGCGTACCCGCCGCAGCCTCGCCCGCCCCGCCGGGACGACCAGCAGATGCGCGAGACCGACCCCGACCGTGTTGAGGAGCAGCGAGTCCACGTCGACGACCTGCCCCGGGATCCCGGTCTGCAGGAGCTCGATCCCCAGCGAGATGAACGCCCCGGCCGCCATGGTGCGGGTCAGCGAGGCCAGCGGCGAGACGTTGAGTTTGCCGCCCGCCATCGGCAGGAGAACCCCGAGAGGCGCCAGCAGCAGCAGCCCCCCACCGATCCGCCGGACCGCCTGGAGCGGCCCGAGGGCGAGATCGGCCTTGATGCCCGCCAGCGGTTCGAAGTTCGCCGCGGTCATCCACACGACGTCCAGCGGGCGCAATGTCAGCCACGCGACGAGCAGCAAGTGCACGAGGAGGAGGATGACCCCCGCCACGCGGAAGCGGAAAGCGGCACTGCCGCCCGAACCTTGACGCTGCACGAACCCCAAGACGCGGCCACCGCCGGAAACGGTTCCGGGGAGTTCCAAATGGACGGCCACGTGAGACGGGTGTCACGCCGCACGGCCCCGCCCGGCCGCGTACGCCGGGCACCCCCGCGGCGACGGGCCCCGCGACGCCCGCCTCCTCAGGAAGCGGACGGCAGCGGACCCGTCGTCGGTACGGCCGACTCGGGGCTGCGCCTTGTGTCGTCCTCGCACCGGTACCCGCGCGCGCCGTACGCCCCCGGCCCGCCCAGCACCACCGCGCCGTCCGTCGGCGCGCCCTCGGTGAGCGTGCACACGATCTGCGCCAGCGCGGCCGTCGGCAGGTCCTCCGGCTGGCGGCTCAGCCGCAGCGTGCCCGGCGGATCCCCGGCACGCGCCTCGGAGACCGTCAGCGGCCCGCGTACGTACGTCGTGAAGCCCGCGTCCCGCTCCGTGGCCGACGGCTGCTCCAGCAACTCCTCCAGGAGCGCCCGCGCCACCTGTACGCGGTCACCGGGCGCCTTCCCGGCGGGGGCGGCCACGGTGCGCTCCACCGGCACCAGTTCGGACCCGCACACCAGCTGGATCCTCATCACCGTGCCGGCCGGCTGCGCCTGGGTGGTCAGATTCCCCTCGGACACCTCGCACGGCACCCGTGAGGGCGCCGCGCCCGCGTTCACCGGCACCGCGGTCGTCCTGATGCCGCAGCCGCTCACGGCGCCCGCCAGTGCGAGCGCGCCCGCGAGTACGGCCACGGACCGGCCCGTGAGAGACCGGCGGGCGGATGTTCTCGGCCTCACTGTGCCTCGCCTCCCTGTGCGTGACCGTTCCCGCGCCCGTCCGCGTCGTCGTCGGCGTCCTCGGAGACCTCGTGCGGCAGCCGCAGCACGAACACCGCACCGCCTTCGGGGAGGTTGGCCGCGGTGATGTCGCCTCCGTGGATGTGCGCGTTCTCCATCGCGATGGACAGACCCAGACCGCTGCCCTCCGAGCGAGGCCGTGACGCGCTCGCCTTGTAGAAGCGGTCGAAGACGTGCGGCAGTACGGCCTCCGGAATGCCCGGCCCGTTGTCCCGTACCTCGACGACCAGCTCCCCGCCGACCGAGCGCACCGAGACCCGCACCGGCGAACCGCCGTGCTTGAGCGCGTTGCCGATCAGATTCGCCAGGATCACGTCGAGCCGGCGCGGATCGAGGCGGGCCATCATGCCGCGCGCCGCGTCCAGCTCCACCGCGTCCAGCCAGGCCCGCGCGTCGATACAGGCGGTGACCTGGTCGGCGACGTCGACGTCGTCCAGGACGAGCCGCGCGGTGCCCGCGTCGAAGCGGGTCACCTCCATCAGGTTCTCCACCAGGTCGTTGAGCCTGCGGGTCTCGCTCACGACCAGCGTCACGGCGGGCGCGATCATCGGGTCGAGGGTGTCCGCCTCGTCCTCCAGCACCTCGGTGACCGCCGTCAGCGCGGTCAGCGGGGTACGCAGCTCGTGCGACATGTCGGCGACGAAGCGGCGGCTCGACTCCTCCCGCGCGCTCATGTCGTCGATCTTCTTCTGCAACGAGGCGGCGGCGTTGTTGAACGTCCGCGACAGATCCGCCAGTTCGTCCGTCCCCGACACCCGCAGCCGGGTGTCGAGCTTGCCCTCGCCGAGCTGCCGCGCCGCGTGTCCGAGCCGCTGCACCGGCTTCAGCACGGTCGTGGCGGCGGCCTGCGCGAGCAGCGCGGACCCGACCAGCGCCAGACTCGTCGCGATCGCCAGCGACCACGCCAGCGCGTTGAGATCCTCCCGCTCCTGTTCGAGGGAGAGGAAGACGTAACCGGTCGGCCCACCGCCGACGATCCGGGTGCCGCCGACCAGATAGGGCGTCTGGCCGCGCTGCGTGCGCTGCCAGAAGACGTGGTACGGCGAGGTGTTGCCCGACGTGATCTTCTGCCGTTCGTTCACGGCCGTCCGCAGCGACAGCGGTACGTCGTCGAGCGTGAACTCGTCCTGGTCGGAGACCCCGACCACCGGTTTGTCCTCGGCGCGCTCACCTATCAGCACCACGCTGAAACCGGCGCTGCTGTTGGCCATCTGCTGCGCCGTGTAGGCCAGTTCGGCCTGGGTCGGCCGCAGCGGCAGCTGCCCGGCCTTGTCCCGCATCTCCTGCTTGAACTCCTTGAGCGCGGCGCTCTGCGTGCGGTTCAGCACCGACTCACGGTTCAGCCAGTACGCGATCCCGGACGCCGAGACGGCGGCGGTCAGCGCGACGGCCCCGAAGACGACGACCAGGCGCAGCCGCAGACTCGTCCAGCGCAGCCCGGCGAGGATCGCCCTCTTGCGCGTACGCCGCCCGGCCGTACCGTCCGCCGCTTCCCGGTCGGGGCCGCCGGCGCTGTCTATCTCCTCGGGCTCGGCCGGTCCCTCGACGTCTCTCCCGGCCCTGGATTCCTCGTCGCTCACGAAGGGGCGTCCAGCCGGTAGCCCACGCCCCGCACCGTACGGATCAAGGTCGGCGACGACGGCACGTCCTCCACCTTCGCGCGCAGTCGCTGCACGCAGGCGTCGACCAGCCGCGAATCGCCGAGATAGTCGTGCTCCCACACCAGGCGCAGCAACTGCTGCCGGGACAGCGCCTGTCCGGGCCGCCGGCTCAGCTCCAGGAGCAGCCGCAGCTCGGTCGGCGTGAGCTGGAGATCGTCACCGTTCTTCGTGACGGTCATCGCGGAACGGTCGATGACCAGGCTGCCGAAGGTCGCCGAGTCGGTCGACTCCCGCTCCCCGCGCCGCAGTACGGCCCGGATCCGGGCGTCCAGCACCCGGCCCTGCACGGGCTTGACCACATAGTCGTCCGCACCGGACTCCAGCCCGACGACCACATCGATGTCGTCGCTGCGCGCGGTCAGCAGAATGATCGGCAACTGGTCGGTCCGCCGGATACGACGGCACACCTCGAAACCGTCAATACCAGGCAACATCACATCCAGAACGATCAGGTCAGGCCGCTGTTCTCGCAGCAGATTCAGGCCGTCCTCTCCCGTCGCCGCGGTGGCCACTCGGTGGCCCTGGCGTGACAACGAGAGTTCGAGGGCCGTGCGGATGGCGTCGTCGTCCTCGATCAGCAACAGGAAAGGCACAGAGGTCATTCTGGCCCATGGGGGGACCACAGTTCGACAGTCGGAGCGCTCCCACAGTTCCACCACATCTTCCGCCAAGATCCAGAACCCCTGTGACAGGCCTGTGACAGTCGGCGGACAGGCCCATGAAACTGGCCCGGCAATCTCTTGGGCAGACGGAAAGAGACAGACTCCAGCCGACGGGGGGCGCCAGATGAACTCACTGCACAGCACGACCTCAAGCGCAGTAATCACGCGGCTCCACGACGTCGCGCGGAGCACCGAGAAGTCCGGCGCCGTGAACGGGCGGGGGTGCGTTCGCGGCGCCGGACTTCTCGGTGC
>NZ_MDCR01000209.1 GCF_001723055.1 Streptomyces niveus | reverse complement strand
GGCCGGCGGGGTGGCCAAGCAGGCCGACCCGGAGGCGGCCAGGCGCCGGGCGGAGCGCAGGGCGGCTCGGATCACGGGCGGGGCGCGGGAGCTTGAGCAGCGGCTGACGGATCTGCTGCGCGGCGGGCTGGCGGCGGCCGAGCAGTCGGGGTACGGGCTGTGGGAGGAGACGGCCGCGCGCATGGTCGACGCCCAGGCGCCCGGACTGGCGGCGCGGGTGCGGGAGTTGGGGTCGATCCCTGGTTCGGGGGCGGGCTGGCCGGTGCGGCTGCTGGAGGAGTCGGCGCTGCTGCACCTGCTGGATCAGGGCTGGCTGGGCATCGACCGGCTGCCCGCGCCCCTGGCGACGACGGTCCGTACGCGCGTCGGTCTGCCCTCCCCCGCGGAGGGACCGCCGGTCAGGGACCACTGGCTGGTCCTCGCGCAGTACGACACGTCGGACGGCAAGATCACCACGCGCCGGATCTGGTTGTACGGGCGGGAGTCGGGGCGTACGGCACTGGTGCTGGGGTTCGGCGCTGCGGGCCGTTCGCCCGCGCCGGCGCTGCCGGTGGGGCTGGTGATCGAGGCGGAGCTGACGCCGCACGCGGGGGCGGGCCAGTTGCGCGCCGATCTGGGCGACGAGGTGGGGGTTCCGCAGCCGACGGGGACACCTCCGCCGGGCGGCACGACCACGGCGGCGGTCGCGGCGTACGGGTCGGCGCTGCGGGAGGATCCGTGGCTGGAGTCCTGGCCGGTGACACTGACCGATGTCGTACCGGTCCCGCACGGGGAGGACGGCGGCTGGCAACTGGCCGACGCCGAAGGTGAGTCGGCCCTGCCGATGGCGCACGCGGCGCTCGCGCGGCCGGGTCTGTGGAAGTTGGTGTCGCTGTCCGGCGGCGGGCCGGTCACGGTCTTCGGCGAGTGCGGGCATCGCGGGTTCACGCCACTCGCGGCGTGGTCGCCGGACTCGCCGGAGACGGTCCAGCTGACATGAGCGGTCGCTGGTGCCGGGTTCGTCCATCCCGTTGAGGCCTGTCCCCTATCTATACGTATACGGAGGCATCCGATGACCCTCACCACTCCCTGGGAAGAGCTCGTCACGTCCGCCCTGCTCGGCACGGACCGCCGCACACCGCCGGCGGATGTCATGGCGCCCGGCCGGGACGCGCCCGTCGCGTTGCTGGACGCCGCCGCGCTCCACACGCTGCGTCGGCGCGCGGGTCTGCTCCCGGCGCGCGCCGCCGCCCGGCCGGAGCCGGCGCCGCCCGACGACCGCCGCGAGTTGCCGGAGCCCGCGCGCCGGCGCCTGTCGCAGTTGCTGGCCGACCGCTCGGCCCCGGCCGGGACGGGCGGCAGGCGCGGTACGACCCCTGATCTCACCGAACTGCTCCCCCAGTGGCTCACGGCCGCCAACGACCAGGGCTACCGCGCACCCGCCGCCGCGCTGCCGGCGCTGTTGGACGCCGCGCGCGGGCGCAACGACCTTCGGCCGTACGCCCTCGCGTTCGCCGGACCGCGCGGGCTATGGCTCGCGCGCTTCAACCCGGACTGGAAGTTCGCCCTGCGCGGCGCGTCCGGCGGCGCCGTGCTGCCGGGCGCCCAGGACACCGAAGCGGTACGGCAGTTGTGGGAGCAGGGGCTGTTCGCGGAGCGGGTCGCGCTGCTGGCGGCCGTACGGACGCGGGATCCGGACGCGGCGCGGGCGCTGCTGGCCACGACGTGGTCGACGGAGCGCGCGGAGGACCGGCTGATGTTCCTCGACTCGCTGCGCGCCGGACTGTCCGACCTCGACGAGCCCTTCCTTGAGGAGGCGTTGTCCGACCGGAGCCGCAACGTCCGCGCGACAGCGGCGGAGTTGCTCTCCGCGCTGCCGAACTCCGCGCTGGCCGCGCGGATGGCGGAGCGGGCGGCGACGTGCGTGAGTCTGGACCGTACCGGCGGCCCCACGGGCCCCACCGTCGTCGTGGAGGCGCCGCACGAGTGCGACGCGGACATGCAGCGCGACGGGGTGAGCGCGACGCCGCCCAGCGGCCGGGGCGAACGGTCGTGGTGGCTGGGGCAGTTGGTGGAGGCGACGCCGCTGTCGATCTGGCCGGGCCGGCTCGGGGACCGTACGCCCGAGGAGATCGTGGCACTGCCGGTCCTGGACGACTGGACGGACGAGCTGCACGCCGCGTGGTGCCGCGCGGCGGTCCGCCAGCGCGACGCCCGCTGGGCGCGCGCCCTGCTGGGCCCGCCGGCCGCGTCCCCGGCCATCGGTCCCGGCGCGTCGTCCCTCGCGGAGCGGGCGAAGCTGCTGGCCACCCTGCCGGCGCCGGACCGGGCTTCCTGGGTGGCCGAGTTCATAGCCGCGCACGGCCTCTCGGAGGCGTTCCAGCTCCTGGGCGTGTGCGCGGTGCCGTGGTCCGGGCCGCTGGGCCGCGCGGTCGTCGACGCGCTCGACATCGCGCGGGACGGCGGGAGTTACCCGTGGAGCTTCAGCGGTGTGATGGGCCTCGCCGAGCGCTGCCTGGACCCCGCCGAGGCACCCCACCTGGACATCCTCACCGCCACCCCGGACGAATCGGAGAGCGCGTCACCGGGAGCGGGCGGCTACTGGTCGGAGGCGTTCCAGCGCCTGGTCTCCACGCTGCGGCTGCGCGCCGCGATGCTGTCGGAGCTGTCAGAGCCGTCGGAGCTGTCCGACGCCCCTACGCCGCCGGACGAGACGGCCGACTCGCCCGGCGCGTGAGAACGGACTACGCCCCCGCCGGCTGTCGGACGTTCGCGTTCACCCAGTCCACGATCGACGTCGTCGTCGCGCCCGGAGTGAAGATCGCCGCCACGCCCTTCTCCTTCAGCGGCGCGATGTCCGCCTCCGGGATGATCCCGCCGCCGAAGACCTTGATGTCCAGCGCGTCGTGCTGCTCCAGCAGGTCGATGACCTTCGCGAACAGCGTGTTGTGGGCGCCGGACAGGATCGACAGGCCGATCGCGTCGGCGTCCTCCTGGATCGCGGTGTCCACGATCTGCTCGGGAGTCTGGTGCAGCCCGGTGTAGATGACCTCCATACCGGCATCCCGCAACGCTCGCGCGATGACCTTGGCCCCGCGATCGTGGCCGTCGAGACCCGGCTTGGCCACCACCACACGGATCGGACCGGTCACACCCATCACTGCCTCCACATACCGACTTCGTCGTCATTGGCACGGGTCCCCGTACCGGCGAGGGACGGAGAGGTGAACGAACGTTATCCCCAGCATCTCGCACGCCGCTGTTTCGCGGTGGCCGGGGAGGGGGAAATCACACATTGGGACATGTTCACTCTGCGTCGTGCCGGCCCCACCTGGCACGGGAGCCGCGAGGGAGTCGCTTCCCGAGTGGCGTAGGGAGGTAGGTCAATGAAGATCCCGCCTTTCGCCGAGCTTTTCTCGCCCTTTCCGTCCGTCGTACGGCGGCCGGCGGCGTGGGAGCTCCCCGTCACCCTCCTGCGGGCCTCCGTGCTTGAGGTAGCCATCCTGGCCGGTCATCTGGTCCTGTATCCGGCCGGTATCGCCAAGGAGCGGCTGACCCCCGATCTGCCGCCCGAGACGGCCACACTGCCCACCGAGGGCCGCTCTCGCCGTCCGGTCCTGCTGCTGCACGGTTTCGTGGACAACCGCTCCGTCTTCGTCCTGCTGCGCCGCTCCCTGGCCCGGCACGGCTGGCGCCATCTCGAATCGCTCAATTTCTCGCCTCTGACCAGCGACATCCGGGTCGCGGCCGAGGTGCTCGGCCGCGAGATCGAGGAGATCTGCGCCCGCACGGGGCACCGCGAGATCGACATCATCGGCCACAGCCTCGGCGGCCTGATCGCCCGGTATTACGTACAGCGACTGGGCGGCGACGTACGGGTACGGACCCTGATCACCATGGGCACGCCCCACGCGGGCACCGCGGCGATCCCTCTCGCGAGCGCGCACCCCGTCGTACGGCAGATGCGCCCCGACTCGGACCTGATCGAGGAGCTGCGGGAGCCGGCGCCCGGCTGCCGGACGCGGTTCGTGAGCTTCTGGAGCGATCTCGACCAGGTCATGTCACCGGTCGAGGCGGCCCGTGTCGAGCATCCCGACCTCATCGCGCAGAACGTGGGCGTGACCGGTATCGGCCACCTCGCGCTGCCCGTGCATCCGGCCCTCGCCGCCGGGATCCGGTACGTGCTGGAGCAGGACGGCACCGGGGAGATCTCGGAGGCGGCGCTGGCCGAGGTGGCCGAATGGGCCGGAAGTGGTACGGAATGCCCTGAGGGCCAGGCCGACGGCGCGATATCGGTGGCGTAGGGACGCCATGAGACGCGTCGGGGCCGGACGGTGGTCCAAACGCCGGCACCGAAATTGGTTGCGCTCAGATCCGATTCGATGTCGGTTCGACACCTCACCGACACCGTAGAAATCGAACAAATCTCGAACGTAGAGCCAAAGGTGTGCCCGCCGAGCGCCGAAAGACGGCCGAATGCCCGTTTCCAGAGCGCCTGGAAGCCGCCGAAGATTGTCGCCGTCGCATACCGCCGGGTACAGTCGCGGCCACTGCTTTCCCTTCTGGGTCCCACCGTTCGTCAAGGCGGCCCCAGGAGCCTGGTTCTGCTGCCGAGGCGAGAGAGAAGTTGGTGAACGACCAGCACCCCCACGCCGGATACGCCGCCCACGACGGCTACTCCACAGGCAGCTTCGACAGCGATCCGCTCTTCGGCGCGCTTCCGGGCACGAGTCCGGCGGGCACGGTCACGTACGAGGCGGACCACAGCGGCAGTTACGACTCGACGCAGTGGAACGCGGGTTACGACCCGTACGCGGCGCAGGCGCCGCAAGCACCCCAGGTTCAGTACGAGGCGTACGACGCGTACGCGGCACAGCCCCAGCAGTCGCAGCAGCCCCAGCAGTCGTACGACACGACGGGCCAGTGGGACGCGACCGCCTGGAACGAGGCGAACCAGGCTGCCAGTTACGGCTACGACGCGACCGGCCTGAACACCCCGGCCGACCAGTGGGCGGCGCCCGTCGCCGACACCGGCGCGTACGACGCCACCGCGTGGAACTCGGGAGCACCGGCCGCCCAGCCGGACGTCCCGTTCCAGGCCGAGGCCCCGTACTACGGCGACACCGCGACGTACGAGTCCTACGAGTCGGGTGCGTACGAGCAGACCGCCGCGTACGAACCGGCCGCGTACGAGCCCGAGATCGAGCACCAGCACGAGACCGAGTACGAGCAGGTCGCGTACGACAGCGAGCACGAGTACGACACGCCCGGTCCGGAGCCTGAACAGGTGTCGGAATCGGAGTCGAACCTCGATTCCGAGTATCCGGCGTACGCGGAACACCCCGAACACTCGGACCACCCGGACCACTTCGAGGACGACGACCAGCTCGTCGGGGCCGCCGCCACCATCACCGCCGCGACCGTCACGCCCCGCCCGGTCCGCCGGGCGGCCGGCGGCAACCGCGGCAGGCGCCGTACACCGGCGAAGCGTTCGGCCCTGCTCACCGTCGCCGTTCCGTCCGCCTGTGTGATGGGCGTCGCCGGTATCGCCGCCGCGTCGGTCGGCGGACTCGGCGCCGAGGAGAGCAAGAACGACTCGACGGCCGTCACCGCCTCGGACACGGCAGCGGTCAAACCGGCCGCCGTGAACAACAAGCTCGACACCCAACTCGCCGCTCTCGACGCCGACGCACGAGACTTCGGGGACCGCGCCAGCCGCACCCAGGAGCGCATCGACCTCAAGGAACGGCAGGCGGCGGAGAAGAAGAAGCGCGAGGAGGAGGCCGCGGCCAAGGAGGCCGCCCGCCCCAAGTTCGCGATCCCGGTCGCCAATCACGCCCTCAGCGCGTACTACGGCCAGGCCGGCGTCAACTGGATGTCGATGCACACGGGGATCGACTTCCCCGTCTCGTACGGCACCCCGGTGATGGCGGCGACGGACGGCACCGTCCGTACCCAATGGAACGGCGCCTACGGCAACATGGCGATCGTGACCGCCCCGGACGGCACCGAGACCTGGTACTGCCACCTCAGCAGCACGAAGATCCGCTCCGGCTCGGTCAAGGCCGGTGACGAGATCGCGTACTCGGGGAATTCGGGCAACTCCACCGGCCCGCACCTGCACTTCGAGGTACGGCCGGGCGGCGGCTCGGCGATCGACCCGCTGGGCTGGTTCCGCAGTCACGGACTCAACCTGTCGTAGGCCGGGGCCCGTTCGGAGTATCCCAACCGATAAGGACAGTGATGTGGCGGGCCTCGGCGGCCCGCCACATTCGTGCTTCCGCGGCGCCGCCGCCTCTACAGCTTGTCGACCGGCGCGTACCGCAGCAGCAGCCGCTTCGGCTTGGAGTCGCCGAAGTCGATCGTCGCCTGGGCGTCGGCGCCCGACCCCGTCACCGTCACGACCGTCCCGAGCCCGAACTGGTCGTGCGTGACCCGGTCCCCCACCGCCAGCGAGATGACCGGCTTCTCGGTCGCGCGCCGCGTGGCGAAGCCCGCGGGGCCCGAGCGTGAGCGGGACGCGGACAGCGAGGACGTGATCCCCGACGTCGGTCCGGCCGGGGCTGCCATCGGACCGGTGCGCTTCCACTCCAGATGCTCGCCGGGAATCTCCTCCAGGAAGCGCGACGGAGGGTTGTACGAGGGCTGGCCCCACGCGCTGCGCATCGAGGAGCGGGTCAGATAGAGCCGCTCGCGGGCGCGGGTGATGCCCACGTACGCCAGCCTGCGCTCCTCCTCCAGTTCCTTGGCCTGGCCGAGCGCGCGCATGTGCGGGAAGACGCCGTCCTCCATGCCCGTCAGGAAGACGACCGGGAATTCGAGCCCCTTGGCCGTGTGCAGCGTCATCAGGGTGATGACCCCGGAGCCGTCCTCGTCCTCGTCGGGGATCTGGTCGGAGTCGGCGACGAGCGCGACCCGCTCCAGGAACTCGGCGAGGCTGCCGGACGCGGTGGCGGCGGGCGGGCCGCCGTCCCCCGCGTCGTCGCCCTGCGCATCGGTGGTCACCGCGTCGGCGTCGGTGGTCACCGTCGTGTCCGCGCCGGCCGCCTGGGCCCTCTCCTGCTCGAACTCCATCGCCACGGCGGCGAGTTCCTGCAAGTTCTCGATCCGCGTCTCGTCCTGCGGATCGGTGGACGCCTGCAACTCCGCCAGATAGCCGGTCCGTTCCAGCACGGCCTCCAGGACCGTCGCCGGGCCGGCGCCGGACTCGACGATCGTCCGCAGGTCCTCCATCAGCGTGTTGAAGCGCTTCACCGCGTTCGACGAGCGGGCTGCCATGCCGTACGCCTCGTCGACCCGGCGCAGCGCCTGCGCGAAGGAGATCTTCTCCCGTGCCGAGAGCGCGTCGATCATCGCCTCGGCGCGGTCGCCGATGCCGCGCTTGGGCACGTTCAGCACCCGGCGCAGCGGGACGCTGTCCTCCGGGTTGGCGAGGACACGCAGATAGGCCAGTACGTCGCGGACCTCCTTGCGCTCGTAGAAGCGCACGCCGCCGACGACCTTGTAGGGCAGGCCGACGCGGATGAAGATCTCCTCGAAGACACGCGACTGCGCGTTCGTCCGGTAGAAGACGGCGACGTCGCCCGCCTTGGCCTCCGACGCGTCCGTCATGCGGTCGATCTCGTCGGCGACGAACTGCGCCTCGTCGTGCTCGGTGTCGGCCACGTACCCCGTGATCAGGGCGCCCGCTCCCGCCTTCGTCCACAGGTTCTTGGGCCGGCGGCTCTCGTTGCGCTCGATGACCGCGTTGGCCGCGCTGAGGATCGTCTGCGTGGAGCGGTAGTTCTGCTCCAGCAGGATCGTCGTCGCGTCCGGGTAGTCCTCCTCGAACTGGAGGATGTTACGGATCGTGGCGCCCCGGAACGCGTAGATGGACTGGTCGGCGTCACCGACGACGCACAGCTCGGCCGGGTCGTGTCCCTCGCCGGAGGGGCCGACCAGCTCGCGCACCAGGGTGTACTGCGCGTGGTTGGTGTCCTGGTACTCGTCCACCAGGACATGGCGGAAGCGGCGGCGGTAGTGCTCGGCGACCTCGTCGAACGCCTGGAGCAGATGGACCGTCGTCATGATGATGTCGTCGAAGTCCAGGGCGTTGGCCTCGCGCAGCCTCGCCTGGTACATCCGGTACGCCTCGGCCAGCGTCTTCTCGAAGGGGTCCGTCGCCTGACCGGCGAAGGTCTCCTCGTCGATCAGCTCGTTCTTCAGATTCGAGATCTTGGCGCTGAACGACTTCGGGGGATGCCGCTTGGGGTCCAGGTCCAGATCACGGCAGACCAGGGCCATGAGCCGCTTGGAGTCGGCCGCGTCGTAGATCGAGAACGAGGACGTGAAGCCGAGCCTCTTCGACTCACGGCGCAGGATCCGCACGCAGGCGCTGTGGAACGTCATCACCCACATCGCGTTCGCACGCGGTCCGACGAGCTGCTCGACGCGCTCCTTCATCTCGCCGGCGGCCTTGTTCGTGAAGGTGATCGCCAGTATTTCGCCCGGATGCACGCTGCGGGTCCCCAGCAGGTGCGCGATCCGGTGGGTCAGCACGCGGGTCTTGCCGGAGCCGGCGCCGGCCACGATGAGCAGCGGCGATCCGGTGTGCACGACGGCGGCGCGCTGTTCCTCGTTCAGCCCTTCGAGCAGCGCCGCCGGGTCCACGACCGTGCGCGGAGCACCGTCGCGGTGGTACGGATCCCTGGGCGGGGGCACGTCGAACTTCCCTCCGAAGAGATCGTCGGGCACCTGCTCCGGCGCGGTGTCCTCGGGTGGCGGCGGGGGCTCCTCGGCCGAGGGCTGGAGGTCCGCCAGGAAGCTGTCGTCAAAGAGGCTGCTCATCGCTTCCTGAGTCTAGGGTGCCGCACTGACAGCCAACCGCCACATGGCCTCGCGGGGAATTCGCCGACCGTTTGCGGGGGTGCTCACGACGGCATATGCGAAAGGTCACGAAAATGTATCGGGCATATCGGCCATCAACCTTCACAGGGGCACCACAGATTGGCTAGCGTGCTCGCCGAGGCGGTCCGTACTCCACCGGCGATCAGCGCCAAGCGGGCGGCCTGCGCCGAATCCGGGCTTCTTCAAGGGAGTTCGGAACCGGGGACCCACCATGTTCCACCGGGGTGAATCGGGCCGTACTCCCAGGCCCGTAGGGCAGCCTTCCGTTCCGCCCGAACCCGACAGCTAACCCGGTAGGCGGTCCACGGAAGGAGATGCCGACCTTGGCGTCGCATCGCAAATCGCGCACTCGCACCGGGGTGCGCGCGAATTCACCGGCCGTCGGTTTCACGACCGCCGCGCTCGCCTCGGTCACGCTGCTCTCGACGCAGAGCGCCACCGCGGCGCCCGCCGAGCCCAAGCCCTCGGTCGAAGAGGTGCAGAAGAAGGTCGACGACCTTTACCGGCAGGCCGGTACGGCGACGCAGCAGTACAACAAGGCGAAGGAGGCGACCGACACCCAGCGCAAGTCGGTCGAGCGGGTCCTGGACGACGTGGCCAAGAGCGCGGACAAGGTGAACGAGGCGCGGCGCGCCCTCGGTACCTATGCGGCGGCGCAGTACCGCGCGGGTGCGGTCGGTCCCACGGCCGCGCTGATGTTCGCCGACAGCCCGGAGTCGTACTTCGAGCAGACACAGCTGATGGACCGGCTGACCGAGCGCCAGCAGGAGGCCGTCGAGGACTTCCAGAAGGAGCAGCGGTCCGCGGCCGAGCAGCGCGCCAAGGCGACGAAGAGCCTGGAGACGCTCACGGAGTCGCAGGACTCGCTGAAGCTCGGCAAGCAGAAGGTCCAGAACAAGCTCGCGGCGGCGCGGTCGCTGCTGTCGGAGCTGACGGAGCAGGAGAAGGCGCGGCTGGCCGCGCTGGAGCGGAAGAAGGAAGAGGAGGCGCGCCGCAAGGCCGAGGCGAAGGCCAAGGAGGAGGCGGCGGAGCGCAAGCGCCAGGAGGCGGCGCGCGAGGCGGAGCAGCCGCCCGCCACCGGCGGCGGCACGGACACCGGCTCGGGCGGCGGTTCGGGGGCCGCGGACGGTACGTACGCGGCCAAGGCCGAGAAGGTCCTCGCCTTCGCGCGCGCCCAGATCGGCAAGCCGTACGTGTGGGGCGCCACGGGCCCCAGCAGTTACGACTGCTCGGGGCTGACGGGCGCTGCCTGGAAGGCGGCGGGAGTGCAGCTGCCGCGGACGACCTGGGACCAGGTGAAGGTCGGCAAGCGGGTCGCCACGGCGGACCTGCTCCCCGGCGACCTGGTGTTCTTCTACGACGACATCAGCCACGTCGGCATCTACAAGGGCGACGGCAAGATGATCCACGCGCCGAAGCCGGGTGCGAACGTGCGCGAGGAGTCGATCTACTACATGCCGATCTACGGCAGCGTGCGCCCGGTCTGAGGGATCCCGTCCGGGGGTCCGGTCCAGGGGTCCGGGGTCGGCGTACCACCGCTCGGCGTGCCGTGGGGTGGTGTCGTGGGATTGATCAAGTCCTGTCCGAAATCGACACGATGGGCATACATCCGGGCACCACAATCCGACCGGGAACTACCGGCTCCGGGCAATAGCGGGCATGCCGACGCGCTTCCGTGACCGCCGCGCCTAGCGTCCTCCACGACAGCCGGACCCAAGAAGGATGTGGAACCCGTCGTGGCAGCGCACCGTCGACCCCGATCCAAGCACCGCCCGTACGGCCGTACGGCGGCCACCCTCGCCCTCGCGGGGGCCGCCACGGCCACCGGTCTCGAAGGGTCCGCGCACGCCGACCCCCAGCTCAGCACGGCTCAGGTGAAGGCGAAGGTCGACAAGCTCTACCACCAGGCGGAGGCCGCCACCGAGAAGTACAACGGCGCCAAGGAGAAGGCGGCCGACGCGAGCGCCGCGCTCGACGCGTTGCGCGACGAGGCCGCCCGCCGGACGCAGCAGCTCAACGTCTCGCGCAACGCCCTCGGCTCGATCGCCACCGCCCAGTACCGCGCGGGCGGCCTCGATCCCGCCGTACAGCTCGCCCTCAGCTCCGACCCCGACGAGTACCTGCGCGGGTCTGCGCTCGCCGAACGGGCCGGCTTCCAGCAGGCGAAGGCCGTCAGCAGGATGCGCGCGCAGCTCGGGGAACTCGGCCGTTTACGTACGAAGGCCGACGGGAAGCTGGCCGAGCTGAAGAGCCGTCAGGCAGAGCTGGCCACCCACAAGTCGACCGTGACGAGGAAACTCGCGGACGCCGAGAAGCTGCTTGCCCGGCTCACCGCCGCCGAGCGCGCGCGGTACGCGGCGGGCACCGGGCCGGGAGACGCGCGCGCCGACCGCGCGGAGAGCCGGGGCGCGGCCACGGCCGTCCAGGCGCCGAACTCCCGCGCCGCCGCCGCGATCGCCTACGCGCGCGGGGCGCTCGGCAAGCCGTACGTGTGGGGCGCGACCGGGCCCAACGGATTCGACTGCTCCGGTCTGACGCAGGCCGCCTGGCGTGCCGCCGGGGTCGCCCTCCCGCGTACCACGTACACCCAGATCAACGCGGGCCAACGGGTCTCGCGCTCCCAGCTCGCCCCGGGTGACCTGGTGTTCTTCTACTCGGGCATCTCACACGTCGGGCTGTACGTCGGCGGCGGGCAGATGATCCACGCCCCTCGCCCCGGCGCCGATGTACGCATGGCGCCGATCGACCAGATGCCGTTCGCGGGCGCCGCCCGCCCCGCGTAGCGCTCCCGAGTGATGCCCCCGAAGCGTCCACCCACCCGGCGCAAGCCCGGATGCCGTACCGCCCCCGCCGCACGACGATGAACGCCATGCGACACAGCCGGGTCCACGCCGCCGCCCTCGCCCTGGGCGGGCTGCTCGTCCTCGCCCCGGTCGGCGTCACCCCGGACGGCTGCGGCGACCTCACCGGCGGCCGGCTCTGCGTCGAGGGCCCGGTGGGCGCCAAGGGGACGTTCACGACGCGCTACGTACGCCACGACACCGCCGCGCCCTCCGCCGTCCAGCTGGGCTACCAGCGCAAGGACGCGCGGATCACCGCGTTCCCCGGCTGGTTCGACACCCTCCGTACAAAGGAGGGCTCGACCGCCGGGGCGGGCACGCTCGACACGGCGCCCGGCGAATGCGTCCGTGGACTCATGCACCACGACGGCCGGGACTACGTCACCGAGTGGCTCTGCTCCGACGGCTGACCGGCCGCCCTCACACCAGCCTGCGCGCCGTCGCCCACCGGGTCAGTTCGTGCCGGTTGGAGAGCTGGAGTTTGCGCAGCACCGCCGAGACGTGGGACTCGACCGTCTTCACCGAGATGAAGAGCTGCTTCGCGATCTCCTTGTACGCGTAACCGCGCGCGATCAGCCGCAGCACCTCGCGCTCGCGCTGGGTGAGGCGGTCCATGTCCTCGTCCACCGGCGGCGCGTCCGTCGACGCGAACGCGTCGAGCACGAAGCCCGCCAGGCGCGGCGAGAAGACCGCGTCGCCGTCCTGGACGCGGAAGATCGAGTCCACCAGGTCGGCGCCGGTGATCGTCTTGGTGACGTAGCCGCGCGCGCCGCCGCGGATCACGCCGATGACGTCCTCCGCCGCGTCGGACACCGACAGCGCCAGGAAACGCACCGGGTCGTCGGCCGCCGCCATCAGCGGGGCGCAGCGGCGCAGGACCTCCACGCCACCGCCGCCGGGAAGGTGGACGTCGAGCAGGACGACCTCGGGGCGGGTCGCGGTGATGACCGTGACGGCCTGGTCGACGTCGGCGGCCTCGCCGACGACCTCCACGCCCGTCGTCTCCGTCTGCCCGATCTCGGCCTGCACTCCGGTGCGGAACATCCGGTGGTCGTCGACCAGCACCACGCGTACCCGCCTGGTCTGGGTCTCTTCCTCGCCGCTGTTGCCGGTCATGCGTCCGCCGCCCTCTCCATCTCAAGCTCCACTTCCGTGCCCCCGTCGGGCGCCGAACGCACCCGCGCCGTACCGCCGTTGCGTTCCATGCGGCCGAAGATCGATTCCCGTACGCCCATCCGGTCGTCCGGGACCGAGTCCAGATCGAACCCGGGTCCCCGGTCCCGTACGGACACGAAGACCGTACGGCCCTCGACCTCCGCGTAGACCTGCACGGCGCCGCCCTCGCCACCGTACTTGGCGGCGTTGACCATTGCCTCGCGTGCGGCCTGCATCTGTGCGGTCAGTTTCTCGTCGAGCGGGCAGTCGCCGACGACCACGACCTCGATCGGTACGCCGTGGTAGTCCTCCACCTCTGCGGCGGTCGCCTTGACCGCCTCGGCGAGGGTGTCGGGTTCGTTCTCCTCGTCCTTGCCGGTGCCTTCCGGCCGGTACAGCCAGGCGCGCAGCTCCCGCTCCTGCGCGCGGGCCAGGCGCCGGACCTCGCCGCCGTCGTCCGCGTTGCGCTGGATCAGCGTGAGCGTGTGCAGGACGGAGTCGTGGACGTGGGCGGCGACCTCGGCGCGTTCCTGGGCGCGGATGCGCATCAGGCGCTCGTCGGACAGGTCCTGGGTCATGCGGACGAGCCAGGGGCCGGCGAGCAGCGCGACACCGGCCACGACGGCGATGGCCGCCGTCAGGACGTTGCCGAGCTGGGCGGCCGAGCCTCGTACGACCATGAAGACCGTCAGGCCCATACCGACGAGCGCGACGCCGGCCAGTCCGCGCGCTATCTGGAAGGTCCTGCGGCGTCTGCTGTCCGTGGAGAGCGAAGCCCACTGCTCGCGGCGGGCGTTGTCGGCCTGGCGCCAGACCAGGACGACACCGGCGCCGATGAGGAGCGTCGGCCAGATGTAGTTCCCCGCGCCGCTGCGGCCGAGGTCGGCGCCGGCGACGAAGATCGACCCGACGACGAACAGCGCGATGAGCGCGAAGGTCTGTCCCCGGTCGGGTTTACGGAGGCGGCGCCGCCCGTCGGTGGTCGTCTCGAACAGCGGGCGGGACCCGGTGGGCGCGCCGCCGACGCCGAGCGGGACGACGATCCAGAAGATGGCGTAGAGCAGCGCGCCGAGTCCCTGGGCGAGGAACAGCGCGAGGAAGACCAGCCGCACCCAGCCGACCGGCAGTCCCAGATGGCCCGCGAGCCCGCGTGCGACGCCGCCCAGCATCCGGCCGTCGGCGCTGCGGTAGAGCTTGCGCAGAGGTGGCTCGTCGGCGCCGGTCGCCGTCCCTGACGTGCGGCTGCGGCTCCGGGCCGTGCCCGCCGTGCCCGCGGACGGTCCCGAGGCCGACGACGACGAGGGAGGCGGGGGCGGGGTGGGCGTGGCGACCGGCATGCCATTGATGGTCACACGACCGGGCGGACCGTGGCATCAGGGCTGCGCCCTGAGAGCGGCCCCGAGAACGACCCTGACACGCCGTGCCCGCCCGCCGGGGAATATCAGGGACCGGCCAGGGTCGGGACAGGTGGAGACCGGGCGGCCGGGCCGTCACCATGGTCGTATGACTCGGTCCGTACCGCACACCTCGACGCAGCCACCGCAGCCACCGGCTCCTCAGCTGGTGCGCGCGCCTCGGCAGAAGGTCGTCGCGGGCGTCTGCGGCGGGCTGGGGCGGTACTGCGACCTGGACCCGGTCATCTTCCGGATCGTCATCGTCGTGCTCACGCTGACCGGTGGCATCGGGCTGATCTTCTACGGCTTCGCCTGGCTGCTGGTCCCGGTCGACGGCGAGGACGAGAACGAGCTGCGCCGGCTGCTGTCGGGCCGCGTCGACGGCGCCTCCCTCATCGCCGTACTGCTCGCGCTCGTGGGCTGCGGACTGTTCCTGTCGATGCTCAACAACGGCGGCACGCTCGGGTTCGCCACGATGCTGTCGATCGCCACGATCGGCGCGGCCGTCTGGTCGCAGCGGCGGCGCGCCACTCTTGAGGAGGGCGGCCCGCTCGACCCGGGGACGGCGGCGGCCGTGGCCGAGGCCCCGCCGGAGACGAAGGCGCCGCCGACGCCCGGCAGCCCCTCGTGGTGGCGCGACCCGATCGTCAAGGACGGTACGACGGGTCCGGCGTCGCCGCCCGGCTATCTGTGGGGTCCCGACGACGAGGCCGACGACGGCGCCGGTTCGTCCCGTCGCGGGGCCAGGAAGCGGAAGGGGCCCGGCAGTACGTCGTGCGGACGGCGGGGTCCGCGCGGTATCGGCGGCACGGTCTTCCTGCTGGCGCTGGTCGCGGGCGCCGTCGGCACGGGGCAGTCGTGGGACTCCCAGCCGCTCGGTACGAGCCTCCAGATCGGCTTCGCCGCCGCGCTCGGCGTGTTCGGCCTCGGCCTCGCCGTGAGCGCCTTCCTGGGACGTACGGGCTTCGGCACGATCTTCCTCACGGTCCTCACCGCCGGGCTCCTCGCGGGCGCGGCGGCCGTCCCGAAGGACATCGGCACGGACTGGGTCCGTACGACCTGGCGCCCGGCGGCCGTCGCCTCGGTGGCGCCGTCGTACGAGCTGGGCACCGGTGTCGGGACGCTCGACCTGGCCGGGGTCGACGTGCCCGCAGGCACGACCCTCCGTACGAGGGCGGAGGTCGGCGCGGGGAAGCTGAAGGTCGTCGTGCCGCGCGACGTGACGTTGAAGGTGCGCGCGGAGGCGGGGCTCGGCGACCTCCAGCTGCCCGGTGAGCCGAAGAACGACATCGATCTCGCGCCGGCGCAGGACCGGTCGCGTACGGTGGCCCCGCCCAAGGGCGTGAAACCGGCGGGCACACTGGATCTGCGGCTCGAAGTCGGTGTCGGACAGGTGGAGGTGATCCGTGCTTCGGCATGAGTTCAGGCCGGGCAAGCTGGTGGCCGGGCTGGCCGTGATGAGCGCGGCCACCGTGTTCGCCGGTGACGCGGGGGGCTGGTGGGACGCCCCCTGGTTCGTGGTCGTCCCGATCATCTGCGGCGGGCTGTTCCTGGCCTCCGCCGTGTCGATGGCGGACTACCGCATTCGGCGCCGCCTGTCGGCGAGGGCCGCGTCCAGGGAGAACACCGAGGCGCCGGCGAGCACGAGCGGCAGCCAGGCCATGAGGTAGGCGAGGTCGTTGCCGTAGTAGTAGGGGTCCGACTGCCAGCTCACCGTCAGCCACAGGCTCAGCGAGATCAGGGCGCCGCCGAGCGCGGCGAGCCGGGTCAGCAGCCCGACGAGGGTGCCGAGACCGACGGCCAGTTCGCCGATGGCTATGGCGTAGCCGAAGCCCTCGGGGCTCTTGAGGGACAGGTCGACGAGTGCGGGAATGGCGGAGCTGTCGCGCACGCCGCGCATCAGGTCGCCGATGGAACCGGGCCCGCTCGCCGACATGAAGGCGCTGTCGGTGAGTTTGTCGAGTCCGGCGTAGATGAAGGTCACGCCGAGGAAGATCCTGAGCGGTACGAGGGAGTAGGTCGCCGCCGTGTCCTTCCAGCCCCGCCGTTCACCGCCGATCGTCCCGTAGCTGTCCGTCCGGTGTCCGTGCGCCATCGCGCGCCCTGCCTTTCCGCCGCCCACGTCGCTCGCAGGGCTCGATTGTCCCCGCGCGCCTCACGCATGCATACGGATGCGACGAACAATGCGCTCAGCGGTCCCCGGCCGGCGGCGGCGGTCTCAGTCCACGACGTCGATCGGCACCCGGTTGGTCTCGACCCCGGCGGCCGTCACCACCTGGACATCGAGGCGCCCCGGCTCCACGTCGACCGGCACCGGCACGGTGAGCACCGTGTCCGACGGGTTCTGGAAGCCGCCGGGGACGGGGACGAGCGGTACGTGGATATGGACGGGCCCGATCCGTACGACCATCCTGGCCAGCCGGTCCGGCGTGCCCGCGCCCGGCGGCACGAAACCCGTCCCCCGGATCTCGATGTCGTCGCCGGTACGGATCGGCGCGTCCAGGTCCCCGGCCTCGCGGGCGCGGACGACGGACAGCACCACCGGACGGCCGCCCTCCGCCCACTTGGAGGCGAAGTACGTCGCGGCCGAGACCGTGACCAGCAGGGCCAGGGCCCATGGCAGGTCGGGCAGTTGCTCGGGTCGGCGGGCGAGGCGTACGGCCGAGAAGAGCACGGCCACAGCCGTCACCAGCGTGTACTGGACATCGGCGAAGTTGCCGCGCCCGGCGTCGTCGCAGAGCAGGTCGGCGAGGCGCGGGCGCTCGGCCCGCACCTTCTGCAGGCGCCGGTCGGCGACCCGTACGCCCACCACACGGCGTACGACGACGGCGATCGCGCACACCACGGCCAGCACGGTCAGCATGCCCGCGCCCCGGGCCAGTTCGAGCCCGGCGATCAGCTCGTCGCGCGCGTCGTGGTCGGACGCCCCGGCGAGCTGGAGCGCGAGCACCAGCACGGCGAAGACCAGGAGCAGCACCCACGCGGACGCGACGGTGCGGGAGGTCGACAGCCGGTTGTCCTCGCCGATGAGCGGGGCGAGGAGGCCGCCGCGGTTACGGTGCAGCCTGGCCGCGCCGGTGAGCAGCCCGGCCACGACGAGGGCGGCGACGAGGCCGGCCGTACGGGCGACGCTCCAGCCCGCGCCGATCGCGGTCCCGGCCAGCGCGAGGGCGAACACCGCGACGCTCCCCCACACGCCGAGCAGCGTGTGCCGCCAGACGGCGAGCAGCCAGGCGTCACCGGCCTCCCGGCTGCGGTCGGCGACGGCGCGCGCGGACTGGGTGAGTTCGTCGGAGACCCACTGCCGGGACGCGCCGGGTGAGTGCGCGAGCGCGGCGGGCAGGCCCTGGCCGGCCGCGAACTCCTCCCGTTTCGCCAGGAAGGCCGCGACGGCCTGCCGATGTCCCTCGTGCGCCCCGTGCGGGCAGTTCCCGCAGGTACAGCTCCCGCCGTGCGTGCTCTGTCCCGCCACTTGCGCCGCCACGCCGAATGCCGCCTTCCCCGCCCCTGAACTACCTTGCTGTGACTGGGAATTGTGCCGTATCCGGGAGGGTGTCAGACGCCGAGGACGAGATACGCGAAGCCGAAGTACCCCCGGTAGCCCCCGAGATACCCGGCACGGTGCCGCGCGGCGGTGGCGCGCGCCTGGTCACGCAGGGGGTGCTCGGGGTGATCGAGCGCCCAGCGCTCGCCCCAGCCGGCCCGGCCGTTGGACTCGAACACGTCCATCTCGCGCTGGTCGGCGACGGTCGTACGGAGCGGCGCGAACCCGGCGTCGGCGGCGGCCTGCACCAGGTCGGCGAGGGAGCCGACGAATTCGTCCTCCTCGGCGCCAAGTCCCGCCAGGGCGGCGGCGGTCGGCTTCTCGGTCCAGTACGCGTCCCCGAAGAGGACCCGCCCACCGGGCTTCACGGTCGCGCGCAGCGCGCGCAGGGCCTCGCGGGTCGTGCCGGGCCAGGCGTGCACGGCCCCGATGGAGACGGCGAGGTCGTACCCGCTCCGCGTCCAGGCGTCGGCGGACCCCTGATGGAAGGTGACGCGCCCGTCCAGCCCCCGCTCCCCGGCGAGCCGCCGCCCGCGCGCGACGGCGGCGGGGTCGCTGTCCACACCCTGCCCGGTACTGCCGGGCGCCCCGTCGACGATCCGCAGCAGCAACTCGCCCCAGCCACACCCGAGATCGACCACCTGCCCACCGTCGGGCAGGGCGCAGGCGTCGACGAGGGAGCGGGCGTGCTCTTCGGAGAGGGGGGCGTTCCAGGTCAGGAGGGGGTTGTTGGGGGCGGCGAGGATGGCGTGGAGTTCATCGTGGTCGGACATGGGCGAGACGTTCGCACAGAAGATCGGCACGACGCGAGTGATTTCCGGCGGCCTACAAGTACGGCCCACGAGTACGGCAGACCTACCCAGGACACATGCCGATGCCGCCGCTCAAACGAATGAGCGACGGCATCGGCGTTGACCTCGCGGAGAGGGTCACTCCCACTCGATCGTGCCCGGCGGCTTGCTCGTCACGTCGAGTACCACGCGGTTCACGTCCGCCACCTCGTTGGTGATGCGGGTGGAGATCTTCGCCAGTACGTCGTACGGCATCCGCGTCCAGTCCGCCGTCATCGCGTCCTCCGACGACACCGGGCGCAGCACGATCGGGTGGCCGTACGTGCGGCCGTCGCCCTGGACGCCCACCGAGCGGACGTCCGCGAGCAGGACCACCGGGCACTGCCAGATGTCGCGGTCGAGACCGGCCGCCGTCAGCTCCTCGCGGGCGATGGCGTCCGCCTCGCGCAGCAGGTCCAGGCGTTCGCGCGTGATGTCGCCGACGATACGGATGCCGAGACCCGGTCCCGGGAAGGGCTGGCGCTGGACGATCTCGTCGGGGAGCCCCAGCTCCTGGCCGACCATCCGGACCTCGTCCTTGAAGAGCTGGCGCAGCGGCTCGATGAGGGAGAACTCCAGGTCCTCGGGGAGCCCGCCCACGTTGTGGTGCGACTTGATGTTGGCGGTGCCGGTGCCGCCGCCGGACTCGACCACGTCCGGGTAGAGCGTGCCCTGGACGAGGAATTCGACCGGCTCGCCGGGCTCGGCCTCGGCGACGATCTCCGCCTGGGCCTGCTCGAAGACCCGGATGAACTCGCGGCCGATGATCTTCCGCTTCTGCTCGGGGTCGGAGACCCCGGCCAGCGCGGCGAGGAAGCGCTCCGCGGCGTCGACGACTTTCAGCTGCACGCCGGTCGCGGCGACGAAGTCCTTCTCGACCTGCTCGGTCTCACCCTTGCGCATCAGACCGTGGTCGACGTACACGCAGGTCAGCTGCGAGCCGATCGCCTTCTGTACGAGGGCGGCGGCGACGGCCGAGTCCACCCCGCCGGAGAGACCGCAGATCGCACGGCTGGAGCCGACCTTCTCGCGGATCGCCTCGACCTGCTCCTCGATGACGTTGCCGGTCGTCCAGGTCGGCTCGATGCCGGCGCCTCGGTAGAGGAAGTGCTCAAGGACCTGCTGGCCGTGCGTGGAGTGCATGACCTCCGGGTGGTGCTGGACGCCGTACAGCTTCTTCTCGTCGTTCTCGAAGGCGGCGACCGGCACGACCTCTGTGGAGGCGGTGACGGTGAAGCCCTCGGGGGCGGCGGAACAGGCGTCGCCGTGGGACATCCAGACCTGCTGCTGGGCCGGCGTGCCCTCGAAGAGGGTGGAGGCGGGCTTGGAGACGTGCAGTTCCGTACGGCCGTACTCGCGCGAGCCCGTGTTGTCGACCGTCCCGCCGAGCACCGTCGCCATCAGCTGGAAGCCGTAGCACATGCCCAGGACCGGGATCCCGGCCTCGAAGAGCGCGCGGTCGACGGTCGGGGCGCCCTCGGCGTACACGGAGGACGGGCCGCCGGAGAGGATGATCGCCTTGGGGTTCTTGGCCAGCATCTCCGCCACCGGCATCGTCGAGGGGACGATCTCGCTGTAGACCCGGGCCTCCCGGACGCGGCGGGCGATGAGCTGGGCGTACTGCGCGCCGAAGTCGACGACGAGTACGGCGTCGGGGGCGGCGGGGGGTACTGCTGGCACGGGCGCGGCCTTCCGGCGGTGAAGGGGTTCGGTACGGCAATTCTAACGGGGGGCGAAGACAGCTTTTCGTCTCAGCATCCGAACCCCCGCACGGGCCCGCCGGGGTCCTCCGGCATACTGACCGCCATGCGCGAGCACTCGACCTTCGTCTTTACCTATGGCACCGGCCCGTCCGGCTGCCATGGTCGTGCTGCTTGAGCTGACAAGCGACCTCCCAGGCGCCCCGGGCCGACAAGGCCCGGGGCGTTCTGCGTTGTCCGGGCCGGATGTCCGCCGCCCGGGGCTCCCCCTTCCTACAGAGGAGCCCTTCATGACCGTCACCGCCCACACCGGATCCGCCCGTACCGACTCCGACCGCACCGGCGCCCGTACCGACGAGGCCGCCACAGTGATCGACGGCGCGCGTGAGCGCGTCGACGCGCTCGACGACCGGATCATCGGTCTCGTACAGGAACGGATGGCCGTATCGGCCGTCATCCAGGACGCCCGCATCGCCTCCGGCGGGCGGCGGGTCAACCTCTCCCGCGAGAACGAGATCCTCGGCCGCTTCAGGGACGCGCTCGGGACGCCGGGCACCACCCTCGCGATGACGCTCCTCGAGCTGTCACGCGGCCGGATCTGAGCGCGCACAACTCGGTACGGACATGGGTTCGGGCGCATCCTCACCCGTACGGCGCGTGACCGGACCCGCCGGGGCTTCGTTGGTCCCGATGTCCGTGTCAGCCAGGGGCGGGCCCGAACAAACCACGCGTGGCTTCGCTGGGGCGTGTGACGTACCGATGGTGCGTCGTGGGACCTCGTCTCAGCGCGAGTGACCGGTCGGCAGGGGACAGCATGCCCGGTCACCCCAAGAGCGGTCGGCACCGGGGACGCCCGGCGCCGACCGCATACGGATACGGATCCCCCCGTGTCCGACCCGTCCGACAGCCGGCTCCTCTCCTCACCGCCCGCTCACCCGTCCACTGTCCCGAACTCGCGGCGCTCACCCCCCCCCAGCGCCGCGATCCGGCACCGGCGCGCCGCCCTGACGCCCCGGTGCCGACGACAAGGGCCCCGCAGGCGCCCGTCCGATTCGCTTCGGACCGGGCCCGCGGGGCCCTTGTCGTGCGTGGCCGCGGCGATCGGCACCAGGGTGTGACGCGCGCCACATAAGGATTCTGTGAGGCAAGGGGCAACCATCTGCCCAGGTCACAGGTCCACCATGCGACACAACGGTCTCCCCTGTCCCACGGCACTGTCGCGCGACGGGGCGACCGGCCGGAGGCGCTGCACTCGGAGGGGGGTGCAGCGCCTCCTCACTGTCTCCTGCTCCCCGGCTTACGGCGTCTTCTTCGGCGGCACGGCCGGCATCCCGAGGAACGGCAGCTTCAGCGCGCCGAAGGCCGACGCCGGGACCACCGGCGACTTCGGCGCGACCGCCTCCTGCCGTACGTACGCCGTCCCCGCCGACTGCTCCGGACGCGGGTCGCGCTCCCCCTTGTTGGGCCAGAAGGACATCGCGCGCTCGGCCTGCGCGGTGATGGTGAGGGACGGATTGACGCCGAGGTTCGCCGAGACCGCCGAGCCGTCGACGACCGAGATGCCGGGGTGGCCGTAGAGCCGGTGGTACGGGTCGATGACACCGTGCTCCGCGTCGGCGCCTATCGGGCAGCCGCCGAGGAAGTGCGCGGTGAGTGGAGTGCCCATCAGCTCACCGACGTTGGAGCCGGCGAAGCCGTTGATCTCGTCGGCGAGCAGCGTCGCCGTCCGCGTACCCTCCGCGATCTGCTTGGGGTTGGGGGCGCCATGCCCCTGGCGGGCCGTCAGCAGGCCCTTTCCGACGCCGTCCCGCTTGCGGTAGGTGGTCAGCGAGTTGTCGACGGACTGCATGACCAGACCGATGATGGTCCGCTCCGACCAGTGCCGGTAGGAGAGTGAACGGACCGCCTGGACGGGGTGTCTGACCATGTTGCCGAGCCAGCCCGCGATCCGGCGGCCGTTCTCGCTGTAGGGGACCTGGAGGATCGAGAGCGAGCCCATCGCGTTGGAGCCCTTGCCGTAACGGACCGGCTCCACATGGGTGTTGGCGTCCGGGTGGAACGACGAGGTGATGGCCACGCCCCGGGTGAAGTCCGCCCGGCCGCGTCCTTCGGCGGCACCGTGCTTCTTCCGGTAGCGCCGGTCGGTGGTCTGTGCGCCCACCAGGGCCTCGGAGTTGGTACGGGTCAGCTCACCGAGCCGGTCGGACAGCCGGGGCAGCCGGCCCCGGTCCTTCATCGTGTGCAGCAGGGTCTGTGTCCCGTACGTCCCCGCCGCGACGACGACGTGGCGCGCCCGCAGCACGCGCGGGGCCGACTTGCGCCGGTGCGTGGGGACGGTCGCGACGCGATGGCCGCCGGCCGGGTCCTCGGTGAGGTCGACGACGGTCGTCATGGGGCGGATGGCCGCGCCGGCCTGTTCGGCGAGGTGGAGATAGTTCTCGTTGAGCGTGTTCTTGGCACCGTGACGGCAGCCGGTCATGCACTCGCCGCACTGGGAGCACGCCTTGCGGGAGGGGCCCGCGCCACCGAAGTACGGGTCACCGACCGACGCGCCCGGCTCGGCCCGCGCCGTACCGTCGGCGTCCTGGCCGTCTCCGAAGAAGACGCCGACGGGGGCGAGATGGAAGGTGTCGCCGACGCCCATCGCCTGTGCGGTCGCCTTGAGATGGACGTCCGAGGGGGTCATGGTCGGGTTGAGGCGTACGCCGAGCATGCGCTGCGCCTGGTCGTAGTACGGGGCGAGTTCGGCCTGCCAGTCGGTGATACCGGCCCACTGCCTGTCCTCGAAGAACGCCTTGGGCGGCACGTACAGCGTGTTCGCGTAGTTGAGCGACCCGCCGCCGACCCCGGCGCCCGCGAGGACCATGACGTTGCCGAGCAGATGGACCCGCTGGATACCGAAGAGGCCGAGGGCCGGGGCCCACAGATAGTTCTTGATGTCCCAGGAGTTCTTGGGGAGGGTGCCTGGCGTGAAGCGGCGGCCGGCTTCGAGGACACCGACGCGGTATCCCTTCTCGGTCAGCCGCAGCGCGGAGACCGCGCCGCCGAAGCCGGACCCGACGACGATGACGTCGTAGTCGTAGTCGAAGCCGTCTTCGCTTTCGATTTCGGCATGGGTGTCCCGTGACATCGACTCTCCTTCTTCGAACCCGCTTCGGATCCGCTTCGAATCAGCGCAGGCGGAACGCCTTGAGCGCGCGCAGGCTCCTGGTCATCAACGCCGCGTACCTCTCGTCGTCCATGCCCATCGACGGAGCCATCGGCAGCACGCGCTGCTGCGCGACGGTCTGTACCTCGGTGAATTTGAGAATGCCCTCGGAGCCGTGCCGGCGGCCGAGGCCGGACTCCTTCATGCCGCCCATCGGCGCCCGCACGCTGCCGTACGCCGGCGCGAACCCCTCGTTGATGTTGACGGTGCCGGTGAGTAGCCGGGCGGCGACCGCGTGCCCGCGTCGGCCGTCGCGCGTCCACACGCTCGAATTGAGGCCGTACGGCGTGGAGTTGGCCAGCTCGACGGCCTCGTCCTCGTCGCTGAACCGGTAGACGGACACGAGCGGCCCGAAGGTCTCCTCGGTGCAGACCGACATCGGGGCCTCGACGCCCTCCAGGATGGTGGGTTCGTAGAAGTACGGCCCGATGTCCGGCCGCGCCACGCCGCCCGCGAGGACCGTGGCGCCCTTGGCCACGGCCTCCTCCACATGGCTGGTCACGGTCTTGAGCTGGCGCTCACTGGCGAGCGAGCCCATGTCCGCGCCGTACGCGAGCGCGCAGCCGAGGCGCATCGCCTTGGTACGGGCGACGAATCGCTCGACGAACGCGTCGGCGACCGACTCGTGGACGTACAACCGCTCGATGGAGATGCAGAGTTGGCCGGCGGTGGAGAAGCAGGCGCGCACCGCGCCCGCCGCCGCCTTCTCGATGTCGGCGTCGTGCAGGACCAGCATGGCGTTCTTGCCGCCGAGTTCGAGGGACGCCCCGACGAGCCGGCCCGCCGCGCGCTGCGCGACCTCGCGGCCGGTGCGCGTGGAGCCGGTGAAGGAGATGTAGTCGCCGCGCTCGACGACCTCGGGCCCGATGACCGGCCCCTCGCCGAGGACCACTTGGAACACCCCGGCCGGCAGCCCGGCCTCGACCAGCAGGTCACGTGCCCACAGCGCGGTGAGCGCGGTCTCGGTGTCGGGCTTCATGACGACGGCGTTGCCCGCGACGAAGGCCGGGAGGGCGTCGCCGATGGACAGTTCCAGCGGGTAGTTCCACGGCGCGATCTGCCCGACGACACCGCGTGGCTGGCGCTGCTCGGTGACCTTGGTCAGGACGGGTACGGCGCCGGTATGACGGCGCGGCCTGAGGTACGCGGGGGCCTTGCGCCCGTAGTGGCGGGCGGCGACGGCCACGGACTGGACCTCTTCGTGGGCGTGCAGCCTGGCCTTGCCCGTCTCCAGCTGGATGAGGTCGAGTACCTCGGCCTGGCGCTCCAGCAGGAGGTCGTGGAAGCGGAGCAGGACGGCGGCCCGCTTCCGTACGGAGGTCGCGGCCCAGAGGGGCTGCGCGGCGCGGGCGCGTGAGAAGGCCTCGGCGACGTCCTCAGGGGTGGACTCGGGCAGGTCGGCGAGCTTCTCGCCGGTGGCGGGGGTGTGGTTCGAGGTGACCCCGGAGCCGACGACGCCCCTGATGAGCTGGGCGAGCACCTCGGGAGTGACCACGTCGGCGGCGGTCCGTACACCGGCGGGCACCGGAGCCACGGGGTTGGTCGTGGGGGCCTGTGAGTCCGTCATGAGGGCGAGAGTATGCCGCATCCGGAACTTTGGGTACCCGCGGGTAACAGCTTTTCGCCGGTCGCCCGCGGGCCCTCGGGCGACCGGCCGCGAACACGCCAGTGATCGCTGGCACATAAGCCCTGATCAGGCACTCAGGACAGCTTGTCGCTGTCGATCACCAGGTTCTTGACGACGTTCGAGAAGAGTTCCTCGCCGTCCTTGACGGCGTCTCCCTGGGCGGGCATCGAGACGGTGAGCCGCCAGTGCGCACCGGCCTTGCCCGGGACGACCAGCTCGTGGAGGCGGTAGCGGATCGGTTCGTCGGACGAGTCGCTGTAGGGCGTGTAGTCGACGATGTTCTCGAACGCCTTCTCGGAGCCGGCGAACGACGAATCCCGCGTCGAGTAGCTCGCGTCCTTCATCTCCGTGCCGTTGTCGCCGCCGGCCTCGTAGTACGTCTTGAAGGCGTCCGGCTTCGCGTCCAGGACGTCCTCGTTGTCGGGCGACTGCTGGACCTGCTCCATGGCGACGCCGAAGACACCGCTCGGATCGCCGAAGCTGACCCGGGTCTCCTCGGTGACGCTCTCCTGCGAGCGCCGGTAGTCCTTGGGCAGGGCGATCTCGGCGTTCAGGATCTCCGTCTCCTGCCGCACCCCCCAGCCCTCCGGCAGCCCCTCGGCCGCGAACGGGTTGAAGAAGATCAGCACGATCGCGAGGACCACGGCGAGCAGCCCGCCGCCGAGCCCGTACTGCGCCGGGCGGTTGCGGTGCAGGATCGGCGGGACCCACTTGTTGCCGTCGGCCGCCGCGCCGCCGCCGGCCGTGCCCGCGGCGCGGTAGATGTTCGTCGCCTCGGTGGAGAGCTGCGGCGGACGCGCCACCGACTCCAGCACCGCGCGCACCTCGGCGGCGGTGGGACGTGCCGCCGGGTCCTTTCGCAGGAGCTGCATCACGACCGTACCGAAGGCACCCGACCCGCGGGCCGGCATCTGCGGCTCGGCGGAGAGCACGGCCTGGAGCGTCGCGGGGATGTTCGAGCGGCGGTACGGGGACATGCCCTCGACCGCCGCGTACAGCACGACG
>NZ_MDCR01000208.1:376-1357 GCF_001723055.1 Streptomyces niveus | reverse complement strand
GCCGCGATCAGCGTGGCCGGTCCGTCGGCGAAGACGGCGGCCAGCGAGGCGACGCCGAACGCGGCGGCGCCGATCAGCAGCAGCTTCCGGCGGCCGATCCGGTCGCCCAGGGTGCCCATGGCCACCAGGAAACCGGCGATGAGGAAGCCGTAGATGTCGATGATCCACAGCATCTGGGCGGCGGAGGGGTCCAGGCCCTCGCTGATGTGCGGTACGGCCAGGTGCAGCACGCTCACATCGATGGACAGCAGCAAGGTGGGCAGTGCCAGCACGGCCAGGCCCAGCCACTCACGNNCGGAGCCGGGGATCAGACGGGCGGCGACGGCCGCCGCGTTGGTGGGTGTGTAGAGGTAGAAGTGGCCGCCCGTGAACGTCTGCCGGCTGAAGCCGCCGGACGTCTCCAGCGACCACAGGTGCATCCGCTCGTCGATGACGACGGGGTCGTCCACCGCGCCGAGCGCCAGGATGGGGACGCGGACACCGGACAGTGGCCGCCGGTAGGTCTCCATCGCCTCCAGGTCGGCCCGGATCGCCCGGAGTGACGACCGGACCAGGTCCGTACGGTCCGCGAGCCCGGGAGACATCCCGCCGATGTCCGTCAGATGCTCCAGCAGCTCCGTGTCGGTCCTGCGGTGGGCGAACGGCGGCTCGCTGGGGAAGCACGGCGGCTGGCGCGCGGACACCGCCAGCTGGGTGGGAGGCAGACCCTTGCGTTCCATGGCCCGGGTCAGCTCGTATCCGAGCACGCTGCCGAAGCTGTGTCCGACGACCGCGTACGGCAGGGGCTCCAGCTCCGCCAGACCGCGGACGAGGGCGTCGACCAACGGCTCGACACGGGTCACCAGAGGCTCGTTGATACGCGTGCCCCGCCCGGGCAGTTGGGCGACGACACACTCCACGTCCTCGGGCAGCACCTGCCACCAGGAGCGGAACGCGGACGGCCACCCGCCGGCGTGCGGGAGCGCCACGACCCGGAACCGG
>NZ_MDCR01000208.1:0-366 GCF_001723055.1 Streptomyces niveus | reverse complement strand
CGCGCGGCCAGCAACGGGTGGTGGCCCTCCAGGTGGGCGATCACCCGCTCCTGGTGACGCTGGACGCGCTGGCCCGGCAGATGTTCGAGCGAGTGCAGGAACGGGTCCTGAGGGGCGGGCAGCCCGGCGATCGCACTGGCCGTACCCAGCACCAGCATCGGTTGGTACCACGCCGAGTAGCCGCCCTCGTGGGCGAAGACGGCCTTGCCTCCCGTCAGTTCGTCGGCGAGCCGGCACATCGTCGATGTCATCGTGTGGAAGGTGCGGCTGGTGCAGAGCATCCGGCCCATCGGGTCGTGGCCGCTCGCGTCGACGCCCGCCGCCACCAGGATCAGATCGGGGCCGAAGGCGCGGGCCGCCGGCTCC
>NZ_MDCR01000207.1 GCF_001723055.1 Streptomyces niveus | reverse complement strand
CTCGGCGACGCCCGTCGGCGGGGTGCCGTCGGGGGCGGGTTGCGTGGCCGCCGACGGGCGTCGCCGAGGAATCGAAGGCCGCGCCGCCCGGAGGCGTCAATCACAGGTACGGGCCGGGATCTTCCTGGTATTTCCCGGGTACGATGAGGTCTGTGCCTGTCGCGTCGAAGTGACGTGGCGCACCGACTTGATCGACCAACTCTGCCTGACGCAGAGCTGGCGCGACCGTATGGCGGCCGTGGTGTCCCCTTCAGTGGACCCGGGTATCTACCGCAGTTCCGCGCAAGAGGACAGCTCTCGGCAGCCCCCGTACGTCCGGGGCGCCACCAGGCGGCAGAAAGGCAAGGACCGTGTCCGACACGGTCGACACCACCACCGCCGGCGCTCCCGAGGGAACGACTCCGGCCCGCCGCCCGGGATACGGGCAGTTGCTGCGTACACCCGGCGCCTGGACGTTCCTGCTCCCCGGCTTCGCCGCGCGGCAGCCCTTCGCGATGCTGACGATCGGCATCGTCCTGCTCGTCGAGCACACCTCCGGTTCGTACGGCAGCGCGGGCATCGTCGCCGCCGTCACCGGTGTCTCCATGGCGCTCTTCGCGCCGCAGAACGGCAAGCTCGCCGACCGCTTCGGACAGCGGGCGGTGCTGGTGCCGGGCGTGCTGCTGCACGCGGTGTCCGTGACCGCCCTGATCGTGCTCGCGCTGGCCGGCGCGCCCCTGTGGGCGCTGTTCGTCGCCGCCGTACCGACAGGCGCCTCGATCCCCCAGGTGGGGCCGATGGTGCGGGCCCGCTGGGCGGCCGTGCTCGGCGGCTCCGAGGAGCGCGCGCGGCTGCTGCCGACGGCCGCGGCGTTCGAGTCCGTCACGGACGAGTTCACGTTCGTCATCGGGCCCGTCCTGGCGACCGCGCTGTGCACCGGCGTACACCCCGCCGCGGGGCTGATCGCCGCGGGGGCGCTGACGCTGGCGGGCGGGCTGCTGTTCGCCGCGCAGCGCCGTACGCAGCCGAAGGTGGCACGGCGGCGCGGTACGGCGGCTTCCGGGCCGGCCGGTGCGGGCCGCGCGCGTGTGTCGGCGCTGTCGGTGCCCGGCGTACGTGTGCTGGCCGTGGTCTTCCTCGGCATCGGCTCGGTCTTCGGCGGCATGCAGGTCTCGCTCACGGCCTTCGCCGACGAGATCGGCAACCCCGGCGTGAACGGTCTTCTGTACGGAGTCTTCGCCGCCGGCAACATGCTCGCCGGTATCGCGTGCGGCGCCATCGCCTGGAAGGCCGGTCCCCGCCGTCGGCTGATCAGCGGCTACGTCGGCCTGACGCTGGCCGCCTCCGGGCTGTGGGCCGTGCACTCGGTGCCGCTGCTCGGCGGGCTCGGTCTGCTGGTCGGGCTCTTCATCGCGCCCGCGCTGATCAGCGGCTACACCCTGATCGAGGCGCTGGTCCCGGCCGGGGCCCGTACGGAGGCCTTCACCTGGCTGACGGGCGCGGTCGCGCTGGGCCAGGCCGGGGCGGTGTCGGTGGCCGGTCAGCTGGCGGACGCGCACGGCGCGAGCGCCGGATTCGTGGTGCCGCTGGTGGGCACGGCACTGGCTCTGGCCACGCTTCTTGTGCTCCGTTCGCGGCTCACGCCGAAGGCATCAGGGCTCGTCGCGGCGCGTGGAATGGGTCACCGCGTGCCGGTGGCAGTGGACTGATCCAGCGGAATACGTCACTATGGAGCGTCGTTAGCACTCATTGAGTGAGAGTGCCAGGAGGAACAAGTGCCGACCTACCAGTACCAGTGCACCGATTGTGGCGAGGGCCTCGAGGCGGTGCAGAAATTCACCGACGATTCCCTCACCGTGTGCCCCGCGTGCCAAGGACGCCTGAAGAAGGTGTTCTCGGCGGTCGGCATCGTTTTCAAGGGCTCCGGTTTCTACCGGAACGACAGCCGCGGCTCGTCGACGAGCAGCACGCCGGCCAAGGCGGGCGCGTCGAACAACTCCGGTGACTCGGGCGGTTCGAGCGACAAGTCGTCGTCGGGCTCGTCCTCGTCGGACTCCAAGTCCGCGTCGACGTCCGCTTCCGCTTCAGCCTCGTCGTCGAACGGCTCGTCGTCGTCCTCGTCGGGCTCGGGTTCCTCCGGCTCGAAGTCGAGCGCGTCGAGCGGCAGCTCCGGCTCCAGCGGTCCCGCCGCCGCCTGATCATCCGCTTTCTCCTCCGGGACCCCGCCGTTCGGTACGGCGGGGTCCTCGGCGTTCCCGTACGGCGGCGCGTGGGCCCGTCCGGCTAGGGTCTGTCGTTTGGATCAGGCCGGATCAGGGAGCGGGGTCTGGTGCGTGCGATCGCAAGGCGGAGGAAGGAGCCCACGCGGAGCGTCGGCGACTGACGACAACGCGGCGAGCGTGCGTGCCAGGGACCGCGAGCCCGGCAAGAACCGAACGACAGGCCCTAGGGTGATCGTCATGGCGACCAAGGCGAACGCAGAGGGCTCGGAGACCGCGGAGATCGGCGTCATCGGCGGCTCGGGCCTGTACTCATTCCTGGACGACGTGACCGAGGTCACCGTCGACACCCCCTACGGACCGCCCAGCGACTCGCTGTTCCTGGGCGACGTCGAGGGCAGGCGCGTCGCGTTCCTGCCCCGTCACGGGCGCGCGCACGACATCGCGCCGCACCGCATCAACTACCGCGCCAACCTGTGGGCGCTGCGGTCGGTCGGCGTGCGGCAGGTGCTCGGCCCGTGCGCGGTGGGCGGGCTGCGGGCGGAGTTCGGCCCGGGGACACTGCTCGTGCCGGACCAGCTGGTGGACCGTACGAAGGCCCGTACGCAGACGTTCTACGACGGTGTGCCGCTGCCCGGCGGAGGGGCGTCGAAGGTCGTCCACATCTCGCTCGCCGACCCGTACTGCCCCGAGGGGCGGGAGACGGCGCTCGCCGCGGCGCGCGGGCGTGAGTGGGAGCCGGTGGACGGCGGGACGCTGGTCGTCGTCGAGGGCCCGCGCTTCTCCACCCGCGCCGAATCGCGGTGGCACGCGTCGATGGGGTGGTCGGTGGTCGGGATGACGGGTCACCCCGAGGCGGTGCTCGCCCGTGAACTGGGGCTCTGCTACACGTCGTTGACGCTCGTGACCGACCTGGACGCCGGGGCCGAGACGGGCGAGGGGGTCTCGCACGAGGAGGTGCTGAAGGTCTTCGCTTCGAACGTCGACCGGCTGCGCACGGTGCTGTTCGACACCGTGGGCGGGCTTCAGGCCGGCGAGACGCGGGACTGTCTGTGCTCGCACGCGCTGGACGGCATCGATACGGGGCTTGAGCTGCCGTAAACGCCCGGGGCGGGTCTCGTTCGGGTGAGCGAGATATCCACAACCGGGTAGTTGTCCACAGGCTTCGGCGGGATCTCGGCCGGGCGTGGATCGTGAGGAGCGGCCAGCAGAAACTCCTCACGCCAGGTGGTGGTTGCCATGTCCCGTTCCTCTTCGCATTCCCTTCCGCCCGTGCCCGCGCCCGCGCCGGTGCCGGTGCCCGCGCCGGTCGTCGCCGCGCCCGCCCCGTGCGGGGTGCCGGCGTTCGATCCGCTGCGGGTACGCGGGGGTGGCCAGCGGCTGCGCAGGGCGCTGCTCCGGCGGCGGCGCGCGTTCGCGGCCGGACTGGCCGTGACGGCCGCCGCGTTGGCGGCGTCCGGCGCGGGTGGGCCCGGTACCGCGGCCGGGGCGGAGGACCGCGCGGAAGCCGCGGCCCGCGCGGCGTCGGGTGGTGCGTCGGCCGCCTCGGGCGCCGCTGCTCAACCTGGCGCAGCGCGCGTGGAGTTGGTGACGGCTCCGGTACGGATCGCGGATGTGGCGACGGTCCGGCTGCTGCGTCCGGGCGACCGGGTCGACGTGATCGCCGCCGCCCACTCCCCCGGCGGCGGGGAGTCGGACGCCCGGGTGCTCGCCAGGGGCGTGCGCGTGCGATCCGTTCCACCGGCGCTGGAGAGCGCGACCGATGGCGGGGCGCTGGTCCTGCTGACCGTCGCGCGGGAGGTGGCCGCTGAGTTGGCGGGCGCGGGCACGAACTCCCGGCTGGCGGTGACGTTGTGGTGAGCCGCCCTGTGCCGGTCCGGGCTTTTAGCCGTCGTACTGATGAGCAGACTGGTCACACGAAAGCATGGGCGGATTGGACAGCCGGGGCGCGAGTTGCCCATGGTGTCCAGGCGATTGGTGGTCCCGGTCGCCGTCCCCATGGCACATACGACGAAGGGCTCACGGGTGAGCGACAAGAAGGAGAGCGTGTTGGAGGGCTTCAAGGCCTTCCTGACGCGTGGCAACGTGATCGACCTCGCGGTCGCGGTGGTCATCGGCGCCGCGTTCACCAACGTGGTGAACTCCCTGGTGAAGGGCATCATCAACCCGGTCGTCGGCGCGTTCGGCACCAAGGATCTGAATCACTACAGCTCGTGTCTCAAGGCCCCTTGCGAGACGAACGCAGCGGGCGAGGTCGTGTCGGGCATCCCGATCTTGTGGGGGTCGGTGCTCAGCGCGACGCTCAGCTTCCTGATCACCGCCGCCGTCGTGTACTTCCTGATGGTCCTGCCGATGGCGAAGTATCTGGCCAGGCGGGCGCGGCAGCAGGCCGCCAAGGAGCAGGTGGAGGAGGTCCTGGAGGTGAGCGAGCTGGAGGTGCTGAAGGAGATCCGCGACGCCCTGGTGGCTCAGCGGCGTGGGCCGGAGCAGAGCGGCACCGGCACCCCGTAGGGCCGGTCCGGCCGGTGTGGCCGGTCCTGCTGGTCCTCGGGGGACGGGTCACGGCCGGGGCGGTCGGGCTCCGGGCGGTCAGATGTGGTGGGGCGGCTTCTCGTCCAGGAAGCGGGCCAGGTCGGCGGCGCTGTCGCCGCTCGCGGCCGGCCGCTCTCCCCACCCGGCGTCCGTGTCGTCGGAAGACTGCCGGTCCAGCGGGTCGTCGAAGACGAGCGGCGGCTTGGGCGGGCCCGGTTTCGGGGGCGCCGGCTTGGGCGGGGCCGGTCGCGGGGGTTCCGTGACGGTGTCGCGCGGTCCGGGTGTGCGGGCGGTACTCATGTGTCCAGGGTACGGCGGTGGGCGTGGCGGACGCGGGGATCCGCCGTGGCGGGGTCCGGCTCCGTGGTACGCAGGGCTCATGGCAACCAATGACGCATTGACGGATGTGGCGGGGATCCGGGTCGGCCACGCGCGGGTGGGCGGGGACCGGGCGCTCAGCGGGACGACGGTCGTGCTGGCGCCGGAGGGCGGGGCGGTCGCCGCCGTGGACGTACGGGGCGGTGGCCCCGGCACCCGGGAGACGGACGCGCTCGATCCGCGGAATCTCGTGCAGCGGGTCGAGGCGGTCGTGCTGACCGGCGGCAGCGCGTACGGGCTCGACTCCGCAGCCGGGGTGATGGCGTGGCTGGAGGAGCGGGGGCGGGGTGTGCGGGTCGGGCCCGACCCGGCCCAGGTCGTGCCGGTCGTGCCTGCCGCCTGTGTCTTCGACCTGGGGCGCGGTGGGGACTGGCGGGCCCGCCCCGACGCCACCACG
>NZ_MDCR01000206.1 GCF_001723055.1 Streptomyces niveus | reverse complement strand
GGACCGGGGCGCTGGTGGGGCAGCTGAAGGGCGGGGTCGGTACGGCGAGCGTGCTGCTGCCCTCCGGGATCACCGTCGCGGCGCTGGTCGTCGCGAACGCGGCGGGCTCCGCGGTCGATCCGCTGACGGGTGTGCTGTACGGGCGGTACTTCCAGGGCCGTCCCGGCTATCCGGAGGCCGGTGTGCACGAGGCGGCCCTCGCGCGGCTCGCCGAGTTGCGGGAGCGTGGCGGGCCGCCTCCGCTGAACACCACGCTCGCCGTCGTGGCGACCGACGCCGACCTCTCCAAGGCGCAGGCGCAGAAGCTCGCGGGGACGGCGCACGACGGCATCGCGCGCGCCGTCCGTCCTGTACATCTGCTCAACGACGGCGACACGGTCTTCGCGCTGGCGACCGGGGAACGCACGCTCGACCCGGCGGATCCGCTGGCGCTCAACGAGCTGCTCGCGGCCGGCGCCGACGCCGTGACCAGGGCGATCGTGCGGGCGATGGTGGTCGCCGAGGGGGTCGAGGGGCCGGGCGGCACGTTCCCCGCGTACCGCGATCTGTACGGCACGGACTGACCGGCGGCGCAAGGGAGTTGAGGGGGGCTTGAAGGAACTTCTTGCGCGCCCTCAATCGTTTTACCGAACTTGGGACGCAATGTCAGTCCCAGGGGCTACGTTATGCAATCACCAAGTGACATGTGGCGACGGCCTGGAGACCCACCTTGAACGATCCGTATGAGACAAGCGAGACGCATCTGGAGCGTCTCCTGGGTCGGGCACTCAACTCCTTCGATCTGCCCGACACCGTGATCGAGCGGCTCGACTCCGCTCTGGCACACGCCAGTTCATTGCGTTCCTCGCACCACAGTGCGGGACTGCATCGCGAGACCTACCGGCACACCTACCTGCTTGCCGACAGCACCGCCCTCACCCTCTGGGAGCTGGTCCACAACACCGGGCGCGACGGCGCCGAACAGCACGAGCTCTACACCGACGAGTACGAGGTACGCCTGGCCGCCTCCCGGCTGCGCCGCCCCTCGTCCGATCCCTTCGATCCCCTCGATCCCGCCGCCCCCGCCGACCCGCTCTTCGGGTCCCGTTTCGAGTCGGGCCTCGGCGTCAGTCTCGATCCGAGCTTCGAGTCCGACCTCGCGGCCGATCTCGACCTGCTCAGCGGCCTGCTGACAGCGCCGCAGACACCGCTGCCCCGGGTGTACCTGCCGGACAACTCCGCCGACCACGCGCGCCGTGTCCTGCGCCGCGCGGAGAACGTGGACCGGCCGGGCGAGGAGGTCGCGGGACCGCTGCGGGCCGCCTTCGCCCACCAGATCACCCAGGTCTTCGGCAGATACGGCCATGTCGAGGGCAAGGACGCGGGGTTCACGCTCTACGAGCACGCGTTCCTGCTCTTCGACGGCACGGAGACAAGCCTGTGGGAGGTCGAGCACACGGCGACGCCCGACGGCCGTCATATGTGTGAGGTGTACGCCGCGCAGAGCACCGCGCGCGAAGCCATGGAGCTCCGCGCGCGGGTCAGATGACCGGGTCGCCCGACTCGGTGAGACGACTGCTCGGACGGCTGTTCAGACGGTGGCCGGGACCTTGGGCGCGGTCCCGGACTCCGTGGCGGGCGTGCCCTCCACGGCCTTGCCGTCGCCGCGCCCGCCCATGCCCTTCAGCAGGATGACGAGAGCGGCACTGACCGCCGTACCGGCCAGGATCGCGATCAGGTAGAGCACCGGGTTTCCGATCAGCGGGAGCACGAAGATCCCGCCGTGCGGGGCCCGCAGGGTGCACTCGAAGAGCATCGACAGCGCGCCCGTGACCGCGCCGCCGGCCATGGCCGACGGGATGACACGCAGCGGGTCGGCCGCGGCGAACGGGATCGCGCCCTCGGTGATGAACGAGGAGCCGAGCACCCACGCGGCCTTGCCGTTCTCGCGCTCGGTGCGGTTGAAGAGGCCGCCGCGTACGACGGTGGCCAGCGCCATGGCGAGCGGCGGGACCATGCCGGCCGCCATCACGGCCGCCATCACCTTCAGGCTGCCGTCGTTGGGGTTGGCGAGGCCGCCAACCGCGAAGGCGTAGGCGACCTTGTTGAGCGGCCCGCCCAGGTCGAAGCACATCATCAGGCCGAGGACGACGCCCAGGATGACGGCGTTGGCGCCGGAGAGCCCCGACAGCCAGTCCGTGAGGGCCTTCTGGAGCTCGGCGATCGGCTTGCCGACCACCAGGAACATCAGGAAACCGACGACGGCGGAGGAGATCAGCGGGATGACGACGACCGGCATGATGCCGCGCAGCGCGGCGGGCACCCTGACCCGCTGGATAGCCATGACGGTGCCACCGGCGATGAGACCCGCGGCAAGACCGCCGAGGAAGCCCGCGTTGATGGTGAGCGCGATGGAGCCGCCGACGAAGCCGGGGACCAGACCGGGGCGGTCGGCCATCCCGTACGCGATGTAGCCCGCCAGGACCGGCACGAGGAAGCTGAACGCGAGGCCGCCGACCTGGAACAGCAGGGCCGCCCAGCTGGTGGAGTCCGTCCAGACGAAGTGCTCGGCGACGGAGGGCGCCTTGTCGATGGTGTAGCCGCCGATGGCGAAGCCGAGGGCGATGAGCAGTCCGCCGGCCGCGACGAACGGGACCATGTAACTGACGCCGGACATCAGCCACTTGCGCAGCTTGGTGCCGTAGCCCTCGCCGGGGCCGCCCGCCTCGTCGACGGGTGAGCCGGTGCCCGCGGGGGCGGTGGTCTCGCCGCGGGCGGCCTTGTCGCGGACCTCGGCGAGCAGTTCGGCGGGGCGGTTGATGCCCGCCTTGACGCCGACGTCGACGGTGGGCTTGCCGGCGAAGCGTTCCTTCTCCCGTACCGGTACGTCGTGGGCGAAGATCACGCCGTCGGCGGCGGCGATGACGGCGGGGTCGAGCCGGGTGAATCCGGCGGAGCCCTGCGGTTCGACGACGATCTCGACGCCCTCGGCCTGGCCGGCCTGCTCCAGGGCCTCGGCGGCCATGTACGTGTGGGCGATGCCGGTGGGGCAGGAGGTGACGGCGACGACCCTGAAGGGGACGGGCGCGGCGGCGGGCGGGGGCTCCTCGGCCGCGGCGGCGGCGGCCGGTTCCGGCGCCGCCGGGGGCGCGGTGTCGCCGCTGATCAGGCTCGCGGTCGCCGCCGGGTCCGTCGCCGCGCGCAGCGCCGCCGTGAAGTCCGGGTCCATCAGCCGGCGGGCCAGGGCGGAGAGGATCGTCAGGTGCGCGTCGTCGGCGCCCGCCGGGGCCGCGATCAGGAAGATCAGGTCCGCCGGGCCGTCGGGCGCCCCGAAGTCGATGCCTTCCGCCGGGCGGCCGAAGGCCAGGGTCGGCTCGGTGACGTGCTCGCTGCGGCAGTGCGGGATGCCTATCCCGCCGTCGAGCCCCGTCGGCATCTGCGCCTCGCGGGCGGCCACGTCGGCCAGGAAACCGTCCAGGTCGGTGACCCGGCCCAGGGCCACCATGCGTTCGGCCAGCGAGCGGGCCGCGGTTTCCTTCGTCTGTGCGGCCAGGTCGAGGTCGACCAGGTCCGCGGTGATCATGTCGCTCATCGCGGGCTCCTTCGGGAGGGACGGTTCGGGTTCGGGGACGTACGCGCAGGGGTCATGGGGCGGGCTCCGAGAGGGGACGGTCCAGGGGGATGTCGGCGGACACGGTGACCGCCCCCGGGTCGAGATCGGCGGGCGACGGCATCACGCTGCCCGGCAGTTGGACGGCCGCCGCGCCATGGGCGACGGCGGAGGCCAGGGCCCGCGGGCCGGTGCCGCCCGCCGCGAGGAAGCCGGCGAGGGAGGCGTCACCGGCGCCGACGTTGCTGCGGACGGCGGCGACGGGGGCGCCTCCGAAGTGGGCGCCCGCTTCGGAGACGAGAAGCTGGCCGTCGGCGCCGAGGCTGGCGAGGACGGACCTGGCACCGTAGGTGAGCAGTTCCTCGGCGGCCTTCAGCGCGTCGCCGACGGTCGCGAGCGGGCGGCCGACGGCGGTGGCCAGTTCCTCGGCGTTGGGCTTCACGACGTCCGGACGCTCCTTGAGCGCGGCCAGCAGCGAGGCGCCGGAGGTGTCGAGCGCGATGCGGGCGCCGGCGGCGTGGGCGCGTTCGACGAGCTGGGCGTACCACTGGGGGGCGAGCCCGCGCGGCAGGCTGCCGCAGCAGGCGATCCAGTCGCCGGCCGCGCCCACGTCGTGCGCGCGGAGCGCGGACAGCAGGGCCTCCGACTCGGCCGGGGTGAGTTCGGGGCCCGGCGCGTTGATCTTCGTCAGTGTGCCGTCCGGTTCGGCGAGGGCGATGTTCGAGCGGGTCGCCCCGGCGATGGGCACGGGGGCTACGTCGATGCCCTGGCCGGCGAGGAGTTGGGCGACGAGCGCGCCGGGGGCGCCGCCGAGGGGGAGCACGGCGACGGTGCGGTGGCCGGCCGCCGCGACCGCCCGGGAGACGTTGACGCCCTTGCCGCCGGGGTCCATCCGCTCGACGGTGGCACGCAGGACCTCGCCGCGGGCGAGGGCGGGTATCTCGTACGTACGGTCCAGGCTGGGGTTCGGGGTGACGGTGAGAATCATGCGGGGTTCCTCCGGGCGGCGGGGTTCCTCCGGGCGGCGGCGTACCTCTCAGACACTGCGAACCTCCGTACCAGCGGCCTCGATCGCCGCTCGTGAGGCGGGGGCCAGCCCGGTGTCCGTGATCAGCAGGTCGACATCGGCGAGGCCGCCGAAGCGGGCGAAGTGTTCCTGGCCGTGCTTGGCCGAGTCCGCCAGCAGTACGACGCGGCGTGCCGCCGCGACCTGGGCGCGTTTGACGGCCGCCTCGGCGAGGTCGGGCGTGGTGAGGCCGCCGTCCGGCGAGAAGCCGTTGGTGCCGAGGAACACGACGTCGGCGCGGATCTCGCCGTACGCGCGCAGGGCCCACGCGTCGACGGCGGCGCGCGTACGGTGACGGACCCGGCCGCCCACGAGGTGGAGGTCGATGCCGGGGTGGTCGGCGAGGCGCGCGGCGACGGGCAACGCGTGGGTGACGACGGTGAGCCGGCTCTCCAGCGGGAGCTGGGCGGCGAGCCGGGCGACGGTCGAGCCCGCGTCGAGTATCACGCTGCCGGTGCCGGGCAGTTCGGCGAGCGCGGCGAGCGCGATGCGGTCCTTCTCGTCCGCGGCGGTGGACTCGCGCTCGGCGAGGTCGGGCTCGAAGTCGAGGCGGCCGGCGGGGATGGCGCCGCCGTGGACGCGGCGTACGAGACCGGCGCGGTCGAGGGCCTTGAGGTCGCGGCGCACGGTCTCGGCGGTGACCTGGAACTCCTCGGCGAGCGACAGCACGTCGACGCGACCGCCCTCACGGGCGAGGCGCAGTATCTGTTGCTGGCGCTCCGGTGCGTACATGTGGGTTTGAGTCCGTTCGATGCCCGAGTCTGTGGTTTCGGGGGTACGTTACGGGCGTGGATCGCGGAAGTAAACACATGTGGGCGCGCGGAGTCTGGGGTGGGCCGGGGTTGCCGGGTCACGGCTGCCGGCCGACGGCCGGAGTGCGGGGCCGGAAGCCCCGCACCCCTCACGCCGTCACGTGACGCTCTTCACACCGGCCGCGCGGCGCTTCGGCAGGGCGAACATCAGCAGGAAGATGCCGACCAGCACCACCGCCACCCACCCGAGCGCGTTCTGGAAACCGTCCGTGAACGCCGTCGTCACGGCCGACGGGGACGTCGCCGGACGGTCGTCGACCACCCCGAAGAAGACCACCGACACCAGCCCGAGACCCAGGGCCGTCCCCATCTGCTGCACCGTGTTGATCAGGCCGGACGCCGAACCCGCGTGCTCGCGCGGGACGTCGGAGAGCACCGCGTCCGTCAGGGGCGCCACGATCAGGCCCATCCCCAGGCCCATCACGACCAGCGGCGGCACCATCTGCCAGGTGCTGATGTCCGCGCCGTACTGTGCGGCCTCCCAGAGGTAGAGCAGGACGCCCGCCGCCATCGTCAGCGCGCCGGTCTGGAGGACCTTGCGACCGAAGCGCGGGACCAGCTTCTGTACGGAGAGTCCCGCGGCCGTGGAGACGGCCAGCGAGAACGGCAGCCCGGTCAGCCCCGCGTGCAGCGGGCTCCAGCCGAGGCCGATCTGCATGTAGAGCGTCCAGACCAGGAAGAAGATGCCGAGGCTGATGCCGAAGGTGAGCTGGACGGCGATGCCGGCGGCGAAGCTCTTGACCTTGAACAGGGACAGTTCCACCAGGGGTGACCCGTCCTTGCGGGTCTTCGCCTTCTCGTACGCCACGAACGCCGCGAACAGCGGCACGCTGCCCGCCATGCACAGGAACCCCCACAGCGGCCAGTCCAGCTCGCGGCCCCGGGTGAGCGGGTAGATCAGCATCAGCAGCGCGCCGGTCACCAGGACGACGCCGACCGTGTCGAGCCGCAGGGCCTTCGGCGCCTTGGACTCGCTGATGAACCTGCGGCCCAGGATCACACCGGCGATGCCGACGGGCAGGTTGATCAGGAAGATCGGGCGCCATTCGAGGCCGAAGAGGTTCCACTGGGTCAGCAGCGCGCCCAACAGGGGCCCGGAGACCGCGCCGAGGCCGACGATCGCGCCGAACATGCCGAAGACCTTGCCGCGTTCGTGCGCCGGGAAGGTGACATGGATGATCGCGAGTACCTGAGGCACCATCAGCGCGGCCATCGCGCCTTGGAGAAGGCGGGAGGCGACCAGCATCTCGGAGTTCACCGCGAAGCCGCAGAGCGCGGAGGCGAGGGTGAAGCCGGTGATGCCGAGGAGGAAGAGCCGCTTGCGGCCGTAGATGTCGCCGAGCCTGCCGCCGGTGATCAGGCCCGCCGCGAAGGCGAGCGCGTATCCGGCGGTGATCCACTGGATGGCGCCGAAGCTCGCGGACAGGTCCCGTTCGATGCTGGGGATGGCGATGTTGACGATGGTGACGTCGACCAGGTCCATGAAAGCCGCGGTCATGACCACCGCCAGCGCCAGCCAGCGCCTGCGGTCGCCGGGCGCCGGGTCGGTGGCGGGCGCCGGGTCGGTGGCCGGCGCCGGGGGAACCGCGGGGTCGGGGGTGGTGTCCGGTACGGCGACCGGAGAAGTCGCTGGAGAAGTCATGCGAGGAAGCTATTGACCATATAGGCCAGATCATGTCCTAGATGACTGCCACCCTGGAACGCATGACGGACACTCCCGCACGACTCCTGAATCTGCTGTCCCTTCTCCAGACCCCGCGCGAGTGGCCGGGCAGCGAGCTGGCCGAGCGTCTTGAGGTCAGCCCGCGGACGATTCGCCGGGACATCGACCGGCTCCGTGACCTCGGCTATCCGGTCGAGGCGAGCAGGGGCGCGGTCGGCGGGTACCGGCTCGTCGCGGGCACCGCCATGCCGCCGCTGCTACTGGACGACGAGGAGGCCGTGGCCATCGCGGTGGGGCTGCGGGCCGGTGCGGGCCATGCCATCGACGGTGTCGAGGAGGCGTCCGTACGGGCGTTGGCGAAGCTGGAGCAGGTGCTGCCGTCGCGCCTGCGGCGCCGGGTCTCCACGCTCCAGGCCGCGACGGTGCCCCTGCTCGTACGGGGCGACGCCGCCAGCGTGGACCCGCGGACGCTGACGGCCATCGCCGCCGCGATCACCGGTGCGGAACGGCTGCGGTTCGGCTACCGCGCCGGGGACGGCACGCGGACCAAGCGGCAGGTGGAGCCCTACCGCCTGGTGTCGACGGCCAGGCGCTGGTATCTCGTCGCGTACGACCTGGGGCGGGAGGACTGGCGTACGTTCCGGCTGGACCGGGTCGGCGAGCCGTTTCCGACGGGGGCCCGTTTCACGCCGCGGGAGCTACCGACGGGGGACGCGGCGAAGTTCCTGAGCAGCTCGATGTCGCGGGCGCAGCCGCGGATCGAGCTGGATGTGAGCTTCGCGGCGCCGGCGGAGTTCGTGGCGGCGCGGCTGCCGCCCTCGCTCGGTGTGCCGGAGCCGACCGGCCCGGACAGCTGCCGGCTGCGGGCCACCTCGGCCGACTCGCTGGAGTGGGTGGCGCTGCGACTGGCGCTGGTGGACTGCGAGTTCACGGTGCGCCGGCCGGCGC
>NZ_MDCR01000205.1 GCF_001723055.1 Streptomyces niveus | reverse complement strand
GTAGCCCCCCTCGGGCCCGTCCCCCTCCCCGCACCGCCCGGCCCCCCGACCGGCCCCCTGCGGTGTAGGACCAACTTAAAGAACGGGCACCCCTCTTCTCCTCCTCCGGCGGGACGAACCGGCCCTGGCCGGAAGTAGGGAGAACCACCTAAGGGCTGTCCACCCTCAGGTGGAGCGCCTCTGAGGGTTCGCCTCCGGGAGAAACCCTGCACCCTGCCGCGACGGCAGTGTCAAGTGAGAAGGTGTCCCAGGGAAATACCTGCATAGGGAAGGGATCTCGTGACCGTCATACCCGGGCCCCGCCGCGGTCCCGTCGTCGCCGCCCTGATGCTCGGCATGGCGCTGGCCGCGCTCGACGGCACGATCCTCTCCACCGCCGTCCCGCAGATCGTCGGAGACCTCGGCGGTTTCTCGGTCTTCTCCTGGCTCTTCTCCGGCTATCTGCTCGCCGCGACGGTCACGCTGCCCCTGTACGGAAAGCTCTCCGACACCTTCGGCCGCAAGCCCGTGCTGATCACGGGCATCGTCCTCTTCCTCGTCGGCTCGGTCCTGTGCGCCACCGCGTGGAACATGGGGTCGCTGATCGCCTTCCGCATCGTCCAGGGCCTCGGGGGCGGCGCGATCCAGGGCACGGTGCAGACCATCGCCGCCGACCTCTACCCCCTCAAGGAACGCCCCAAGATCCAGGCCAAGCTCTCCACCGTCTGGGCCACGTCATCCATCGCGGGGCCGGCGATCGGCGGGCTGCTCGCCGGTTACGCGGACTGGCGCTGGATCTTCGTGATCAATCTGCCGGTGGGCGCGCTCGCGCTCTACCTCACCGTCCGCCACCTCCACGAACCCGGCCGCGACACCTCCACCGCCGCGCGTACGAAGCGAGGCCCCCGCTCCAGCGGCGGTCCCCCGCCCCGTAACCGCCCCCGGGTCGACTGGGCCGGCGCGCTCGCCGTCTTCGCCACCGGAACGCTCCTGGTCACCGCCCTCGTCCAGGGCGGTGTCGCCTGGCCCTGGCTCTCCGTCCCCTCGCTCGCGCTCCTCGGCGGCACCGCGCTCCTCGCCGTCGTCACGTTCCTCGTCGAACGGCGCGCGGCCGAGCCGATCATCCCCGGCTGGGTCTGGCGCCGTCGTCCCATCGCCGCCGTCAACCTCGCGCTCGACGCGCTCGGGCTGCTGATGATCGCGCCGACGGTCTTCCTGCCGACGTACGCGCAGTCCGTCCTCGGCCTCGGCCCGATAGCCGCCGGGTTCGTCCTTTCGGCGATGACCCTGACCTGGCCCATCAGCGCGGCACTCAGCGACCGCGTCTACAACCGCGTCGGTTTCCGCCGTACCGCGATCACCGGCATGTCACTCGCGACGCTGGTGCTGCTGGCCTTCCTTCTGCTGCCCTTCCCCGGCCAGGCGTGGCAGCCGGCGCTGCTGATGCTGGTGCTCGGCGCGGGGCTCGGGCTGTTCCAACTGCCGCTGATCATTGCCGTACAGGGGACGGTCGGCTGGTCGGAGCGCGGTACGGCGACCGCGTCGATCCTGTTCTGCCGGCAGCTCGGCCAGAGCGTCGGCGCCGCGCTCTTCGGGGCGCTGGCCAACGGCGTCCTCACCAACAGGCTCGCCGACGCGCCCGGTTCCGGTCTCCCGCGCGACCTGGACTCCGTGGCGCACGCCCTGGACGACCCCGGGGCCCTCACCGACCGCGCGGCGGACTTCCTGCGCCGCGCGGTGGACTCAGCCGTCGACTCCGTCTTCCTGGGAGCGGCGGTGGCCGGTGCCCTCTGCCTGCTGGTGCTCCTCTTCGTGGCGCCACGCCGCTTCCCCGTCCACCCCGACCCGGCGTCGGACCCCACGCCGGGCACGTCTCCGGACGCGGCCCCGGGCGTGCGGCCCCAGAAGACCCCCGGCCCCCCGGCGGACACCGCCTGAAACACAAGCTCCTCGGGCTGTCGACCTCCTGAGGAGGACAGGCCGCGCTCAGCTCTCCGCGTCCGCCGGTGCCCGACCCGTCAGTGCCGCCAGGCTGTTACGGATGTGCGTCATCCGCGCCTGCACCTCCTCGCGGACCTCGGTGTGCTCCCTCAGGATCCGCTCCGTCTCCCGTACGGTCCGCTCCTCCGCCGCCCGTGCCTGCGCGATCAGTTCCTCCGCGCGGGCGACGGCGTCCTCCTGGATGTGCCGGGCGTTCTCCTCGGCCTGCGCGAAGGCACGCTTCGCCTCCGCCAGTTGACCGTCCGCCCGGGCGGCCAGCTCCGTCTGGTGATCCTGCGCCTGCGCCTCACGGCCCGCGAACTCCCGCTCCGTGGCGGCCAGCCGCTCCGCGTGCTCCTGGGACAGCTCGGTGAGCAGCGCCTCCGTACGCTCCCGGATCTCGTCGTAGCGGGCCAGCGCCGCGCCCCGTACGCCCTCGGCGTCCCGGCGCGCGGCTGTCCGCTGCTCGTCGGCCGTGCCCTGCGCGCCGTCCACGGCGCGCGTCGCGTACGCGTCCGCGTCGGCCGCGACCGCGTCGGCGTGCGCGCGGGCCGCCTCGCGCGTACGGCGTGCGTCGCGACCCGACTCGTCGCGCAGCGCCTGCGCGTCCTCCCGCGCGCTCGCGCGCGCCGCGTCCGCCTCCTCGACGGCCAGTGCCAGGATCCGCCGGGCGCGCTCCCCCAGTGACTCGTACGTCTGCGGCGGCAGTGCCTCGACCTGCTGCCGCAGCAGCTCCGCCTCCAACTGAAGGCGCTCCGCGACAGCCGCCAGCCGCTGCTCCTCCGCCTCGGCGTCCGACTGGTCCCGCGACAGCTCCGCGAACCGCCGGTCGACCTGCTCGGGGCGGTAACCACGGCCCCGGACGGGGTCGAAGCCGTGAGCCGATGCCCGTGCAGCAGCCATTCCTGAAGCCTCTCTCCGACCTACGGTGACGGGGCCGGGGGCGTCCCTACGAAACGCCCCACCCGTCCATCCTGCTCAAGGATGCGGCATTTGACGCCACCCGCCCGACCTCGCTTCCGTACAGAAGGCGCGGCCGACACGTTCAAGCCATCGCCCGGTCCAGGCGCCGGTACGGCCGGGGCGCCCCCGTGGATCCACGGGGGCGCCCCGGCCGTACGTTCCCACGTGGCGGATCTCACCGCCGGACCGGCTCCGTACGGTCAGAGCAGCCCGTCCCACATCTGCTCAAGCAGGACCGACCACCAGCTCTCCGGCGACGACAGCGCCGCCGGATCGATCGCGGCGAGCTGCGCCTGGAAGTCGACGGTCCAGCGGCCCGCCTGTTCCGGGTTGAGCCCGAAACGCAGCCGCCACATGCGGCCCAGCAGCGCCATCGAGCGCGTGAACTCAGGCAGCCCGGTGTTCACGAACTGCGGCGGGATCGTCTGACCGCCCGGCCCCGTCTCGACCGACACGGCCATGATGTGCGCCGTGCCGTACTGGACACAGATCGCCCGGCCGAAGTCACTGCCCATGACCAGGTACGAGCCCGCGTCCGCCGCCGGCTGGACCTGCCGCTGCGCCGCCAGCTCGGCCAGCGTCGGCACCACCGGCTGCGCGGGCTGTGCCCAGAAGAACGGGCCGAAATCGGCTGGCAGACCCGCCCACACGAGCGTGCGCGCCACGATCTCCGGTACGCCCTGACGGGACACCGCCCGCTGGTCGAACCGGCAGATGCCCTGGGGCCCGAACGCCCCCGCAAGCTCCTGCGCGACGGCCTCCGGCGGCACCGGCTGCGCGGGCGGCACCTGCGGCAGCGGGGCCCGTACCGGCGCCGGACGCGCCGGACCGTCCGCGACCTGGTGCAACTCGCCCTGGTGGGTGAGCAGATGCCGCATGCCCTGCTGACGGCTGGAGTGGTCCCTGCCGTACGGGGCGACGCTGGTGATCCGCACCTGCGGCCAGGTCTCGCGGATCATCCGCGCGCAGTAACCGCCGGGCAGCTCGCAGGACTCCAGCTCGGTGTGGAGTTCGAGCACCTGCTGCGGCGGCACGTTCATGGCGCGCAGCTCGTGCAGTATCTGCCACTCGGGATGCGGCGTGCCGGGCGCCGAGCGGCGGATGAGCTGCGCCTCGGAGCCGTCGGGCGCGCGGTAGCGCAGCACGGCCTGGTAGCCGGGGCCGACCGTCGGCAGGCCGGTGGGCTGCTGCGGGTAGCCGTACGTGCCCGGCGGGGCGCCGGGAGGCGGGCCGGGGGTGCCGGGCGGCGGACCCGGTACGCCGCCGGGGCCGGCCAGCATCGTCGCCGCGTGGTGGACGCCACCGGGCGGGGGCGTGCCGGGCGCACCGGGCGGACCCGGGGGCATCCCAGGGGCACCAGGCTGACCGCCCAGGCTCGGGTCCGCGAGCATCGTCGCCGCGTGGTGGACACCACCCGGCGGCGTACCAGGCGGTCCGGGCGGACCCGGAGGCATCCCCGGAGCACCGGGCGGACCGGGCGGCCGGGGGCCGGCCGGAGGCTGCGGCTGCCCGCCCTGGCTGGGGTCCGCGAACATCGTCGCCGCGTGGTGGACGCCACCGGGCGGGGGCGTGCCGGGCGCACCGGGCGGACCCGGAGGCTGCGGACCGCCCGACCCGAGGCTCGGGGCGAACTGCGTCGGCTGGTAACCACCGCCGGGAGCACCGGGTGGACCAGGCGGGCCGGGCGGCTGACCACCGGGACCACCAGGGCCACCAGCCCCAGCGGCACCAGGCACACCGGGCGGACCGGGCGGGCCCGGAACTCCGGGGACGCCAGGGGCACCGGGCGGCGGCGGAGCCGAGGCACCGCCACGCGCGCCGCGCGGCGGCGCCGTCGCCTTGCTCGTCGCCGCGTCGGCGATGTCACCGGCGGTGGACGCGGGGGCGGGAACGGGAGCCGGGCCGGAAGCCGGGGCCGCCGGGCCGCCGAGCCCCGGAGCCAGGTGCGTACGCGGCAGCTGGCTGCCGCCCGACATCAGCGCCGTCGGCGCCTCGGCGGCCAGACCGGGCGGCGGTGTGTCGTCGTCGTCCGCCCCGGACAGCGGCGGCGCGAAGACCGTCGCCGGAAGCCCCACCGAGGCGTCCTCACCGACGGAGTTGGTGTCCGTACCGGCCCAGGGCGTGTCCCCGGCCGGCGAACTGCTGCTCTGCGAAGCCGAGGCCGAGGCCGAGGCCGCAGGCGCGGAACCAGCAGCAGGCGCGGGCACACCAGCACCAGCACCCGAGCCCGACCCAGAGCCAGACCCCGACGCCGAACCCCCCGGAACACCCATCCTGTCCGCCGCGTCCTGCAACCACTCCGGCGGCGTCAGCAAGAAGGACGTCTGATTCAGATCGATACGCTGCGGCGCCTTCGGCGGCTCCTGCGCCTGGGCCGTCGCCAGCGCCCCGTACTCCTCCTCGTACCGCCGGATCACCTCACCCACCGGCAGCCCCGGCCACAGCGTCGCCTCGCCGCTGTCCCTCGCGATCACCAGTCGCTGTACGCCGCCGTCCGACCTGGGACCGTCCGGGCGGTCCTCCGCCCACACCACGAACCCCAGCTCGAACTCCCGCACCCGCACCTCACGGTGCTGATACGCGGGCATGTCGCCGTTGACCCACTCGTCCGCGCGTTCCTGCGCCTGAGCGAATGTCACCATCGCGCTCACCCCTCCACCGGGACGGCGCGGGCGAAGCCGCCGTCCACCATCAGGTTCGCCACCGTGTCCAGCTCCGGCGGATTGCCCGCCAGCCTCATAAGGAAGGCGTCGAAGTCAGCTCCGCAGGGCAGCAGCAGGCGCTCCACCCGCTCCGTCACGCTCCAGCCGTCGCGGTCACGCGCGTCGTCGTACGCGCAGAACCAGACCGAACCGGTCTGCTCGCCCCGTACCTTCACCGCCAGGATGCCGCCCTGGACGAACGCAACGCCCAGGTAGTCCTTGGTCAGATGGTCCCGCAGACACTTGTTGACGTACAACAGGTCGTTGACCGCCGCCTCTTCACGCACGGTGAAGAACGGCTGGTCCACCAGCAGCCCCAACTCCGCGTCCAGCGCGGCCCCCACCGGGGCGCAGCCGCCGGCCGCCTTGAGGAAGGTGCGGTACGCGCCGGGCAGCCGGTAGCCGAGGTCCTCCTCCACACCGAGCAGTTGCTGCTCGGTCACCGACACCGAACCCTTCGGCAGTCCGAAGTGCACCGGCCGCGTCTCCTGAAGAGGACGCGTCCCGCGCTTGTCGTGATCGACCAGAGTCGTCGCCAGCCCGCCGTGATGACGCAGCAGCGCCTTGACCTCCACCGGCACCAGCAGCAGCCGTCGCGAACTCGGCGCGTGGTGCCAGGTCCAGCCGTGCGGGGTGGCCACGGCCGGGATGGTGTCCCACAGTTCGTGACCGTCGGCGTGCAGCGCGGCGTTCGCGGACACGTAGTCCGTGAGGCGCAGCTCGTCGACACCGAAGCCCTCGGGAGGCTCGGCGATCTCGGCGGCGGCACGCGCGTACGGCGCGAAGTCCGGGAAGCCGTCGCCGTCCACCGGCACACCTCTGGGGTGGCGGGACGCCCGGACCGGGTCCGGGAATCGAACGACCTGCCCGGCGTAGGCCGCGTTCGGTGGCGCGGCTTGCTGACCGAGCCGACCTGTCGTCATGGCGGATGCCCCCTGCTGGCTTCTGACTGGTTCGGCACAGCCTATGCGGTGAAGCAAGAGGGGACGCCGCCCCTCCGCCC
>NZ_MDCR01000204.1 GCF_001723055.1 Streptomyces niveus | reverse complement strand
CTCGACATCGACGCCAAGGCGCGGCTGGTGCGCGAACAGGTCGAGGACGCCTTGGCGTCGATGTCGAGTCCCGTCAGCACGAACACGATCTCGTTGCGCCAGCCGCCGATCCGGTTCAGCCCGACCTTGAGCGTGGGGGGCGGCGCCTCGCCGCGTACGCCCGCGATCCTGACCCGGTCGGGGCCGTCCTGGGTGAGCCGTACGGTGTCGAGCCTGGCCGTCACGTCGGGGCCCGGGTACCGGGCTCCCCCGGTCTCGTACAGCAACTGCGCGGTGACGGTGCCGATGTCGACGACGCCGCCGGTGCCGGGGTGCTTGGTGATGACGGCGGTGCCGTCGGCGTGCAGTTCGGCGAGGGGGAAGCCGGGGCGCCGGACGTCGTGCGCGCCGAAGAAGGAGTAGTTGCCGCCGGTGGCCTGGGTGCCGCACTCCAGGACGTGCCCGGCGACGACGGCGCCCGCGAGCGCGTCGACATCCTTCAGGTCCCAGCCGAAGTGCGCGGCGGCGGGGCCGGTGACGAGGGCCGCGTCCGTGACCCGCCCGGTCACCACCACGTCGGCGCCGGCCCGCAGGCACTCCGCGATCCCGGCCCCGCCGAGGTAGGCGTTGGCGGTGAGCACGCCGTCGCCCCACGTGTGGCCGGGCGTCAGCAGGTCATCGCCCTCGACGTGCGCGACGCGCACGGGGACGCCGACACGCGCGGCCAACTCGGTTACGGCGGCGGCCAGTCCGGCCGGATTCAGCCCGCCCGCGTTGGTGACGATCCGCACCCCGCGTTCGTGGGCGAGCCCGAGCCCTTCCTCCAACTGGCGGAGGAAGGTCTTGGCGTAGCCGGACGCCGGGTTCTTCTGCCGGTCGCGGCCGAGGATGAGCATGGTCAGCTCGGCGAGGTAGTCGCCGGTGACGATGTCGACGGGGCCACCGGTGAGCATCTCGCGCAGCGCGTCGAAGCGGTCGCCGTAGAAGCCGGAGGCGTTCGCGATCCGCAGGACGTCGGGGGTGAGGTTCCTCGGCTCGGTCATCCCTTCTTCGCCGCCCGCCCCGGACCGGCCGGTCCCGCGAAGGCCTGCGCGATGTCCAGCCACCGGTCGGCGTCCGGGCCCTCGGCGCGGACGGCGAGGTCCGCGCGGTGGGCGCGCTGGGTGGCGAGCAGGCAGAAGTCGAGGGCGGGGCCGGTGACGCGCTGCTCGGCGTCCTCGGGGCCGTACGTCCACAACTCCCCGCCGGGCCCGGTCAGTTCGACCCGGATGGAGGCGGTGGGCGGCTGTTCGCCCCGTACGAGGTAGGCGTAGTCCCTCGCCCGTACGCCGATCCACGCCACATGTCGCAGCCGCGCGGTGGGCTCGCGCCGTACGCCGAGCGTGTCGGCGATGTCCTGGCCGTGCGCCCAGGTCTCCATCAGGCGCGCGGTCGCCATCGACGGCGCGCTCATCGGTGGCCCGTACCAGGGGAAACGCGCGCCCGGGGGCGCCGCGCGCAGTGCCCGCTGGAGCTGTTCGCGCCCCTCGCGCCACCGGGCGAGCAGCCGGTCCGGCGGCAGTACGGCGCCGGCCTCGGCGCCCTCGTCCACGAACGAGTCCGGGGCGGCGAGGGCCCGCGCGGCCTGCTCGGCGAAGGCGGCCTCGTCGGTGACGGCGAGGAGTGCGGCGGTGTCGGTCCAGGTGAGGTGGGCGATCTGGTGGGCGACGCTCCAGCCGGCGGCCGGGGTCGGGAGGGACCAGCCCGTATCGTCCAACTCGGCTACGAGCCGGTCGACTTCCTCGCTCTCGTCGCGCAGATCCCCGAGGAGGAGCGCGGCTGGGTCGGACACGGCGGGGTCGGACACGGGATGCGCTCCGATCGGACTCTCGGGACACGGCGTCGTACGTGTCCCGGAGCATGGCAGCGCCCGCAGAAACAAGCAAGCATGCTTGCTTTACTCGTTCGCGCCTTCGAGACCCTTCAGCGCTTTCGAGTCTGTCGGCTCTTTCGAATCCTTCAAGTCCTTCAAGTCCTTCAGCTCCGCGAGGCGGTGCCGCTCGGCCTTGCGCGCGCCCGCCTGCGTCCGGACCGCGCCCATGCTGGCCGCGATGACCAGGGCGATCGCGAGCGCGTCGGTGAAGGAGAGGCTCTGGTGCAGGAGGAGGAGACCGGCCAGGGCGGCGACGGCCGGCTCGACGCTCATGAGGATCGCGAACGTCGGCGCGGGAAGCCGTCGCAGGGCGAGCAGTTCGAGGGTGTAGGGCAGCACCGACGACAGCAGCGCGACCGCGAGGGCCAGTCCGACCGTGGACGGCACGATCAGCTTCGAACCGGCCTCCATGATGCCCAGCGGCAGGCTCAGCACGGCGCCGAAGGCCATGGCGAGCGCGAGCCCGTCGGCCTGCGGGAAGCGCTGTCCGGTGCGGGCGCTGAAGACGATGTACGTCGCCCACATCACACCGGCCCCGACGGCGAACGCCGCGCCCACCGGATCGAGGCGGTCGAATCCGCCGCCGCTGAGCAGCACGACCCCGGCGAGCGCGAGCCCGGCCCACAGGAGATTGCCGAGCCTGCGGGAGGCGATCACTGAGAGGGTGAGCGGACCGAGGACTTCCAGGGTCACGGCGGCGCCCAGCGGGATGCGGTCGGCGGCCTGGTAGAAGAGCAGATTCATCGCGGCCAGGACGGCGCCGAAGACGAGCACGGTGCCCCAGTCGGCGCGCGAGTGCCCCCGGACCTTGGGCCGGCAGACGACGAGCAGCACGACGGCCGCGAGCACGAGCCGCAGCGTCACCACCCCGACGGCGCCGGCGCGCGGCATCAGCAGGACGGCGATGGCGGCACCGAACTGGACCGAGATGACACCCCCGAGGACAAGGGCGACGGGCCCGAGCGCCCGCCCCGGCTTCCCGGCCGCACCACCCTGACCGCCCTCGCCGCCCTGACCGCCCTCACCCGTCCGGGCGGCTTCCATCGCCTCCAGGGCCTCCGGGGCGGCAACGCCTGCGGCTGCGGTACGCGGCTCGTCCACCGGGGACCTCCTCCAGATCATCTAGGGCAACGTAATGAACTACGGAATCCAACATACTGCACTCGGGTACGCGTCACTCACCGAGCGGGCCTCCCACGGTAGGCACACTCCGGCACCGCTCTCAAACCGGTTACGGCCCCGCCGCCCGCCGGAACGCGGACCGCGGCGGGACCGGCCGGACGGCCGAGCCCACCACGGAAGGCGTATGACGGAGGATGCCGAATCGGTCAACCGGCCTGCGTGGGCGTCTGCTTGATGCCGTCGACAACGGCGCGCGCGGTCACCGCGCTGGTGTACGTGACGGTGCCGGGCTTGATCAGCAGGTCCTCTGGTTCCGGGTTCTCGCCGTCGGTCACCTGCACGATCCGCTCACCGAGGTAGGCGAGGGTCTTCTTCTCGAAGATCCACTCCTCGCGCTCGCCGCTGACCTTGTCGAGGCGCGCCACGGCGATGCCCTCGCGCCCGGCGGCGTCGACGGCGCTGTCCACCTTCACGACACCGGGGATCTTCGCCGCGGCCTTGTACAGCGCGGCCTCAAGACCGGACGGCGGGTAGCTCTCGCCGAGCAGGTCCCCGATCGCGGAGAACGCCGCCTGGTCGGGGCTGTTGCCCTGCCCCTCGCTCTCCGCGTACACCTTCTTGAGCAGCGCGTCGGGGTCGGTGGGCAGCTTGCTGAGGATGTCCCACGACGAGGAGGACCCCTCCGCCGAGTCGAGCGTCTCGCCGCCCTCGGGGCCGTTGCCCTGCTCGATCAGCCATCCCTTGTTCCCGTCGGGCGACTGCCACACCTGCCTGCGGTGCGGCTTCTCGCTCACCACGGTGTGCTTGTCGTCGACGGTCCTGACGTATGTGTCGGCGCTGGTGGACTCGACGTAGACGAACTGGCCCGCGCCCGGCTCGGGCGTCGGGGACTCCGCGGCGGCCAGCGAGATCCGGTCGAGCAGGGCGCCGGTGCCCGCGCTGCTGGCGTTGCCGATGTCGGTGGTCAGCACCGGCCCGGTGGCGACGGAGTCCGCGCCGTCGGTGCCGTCCTGTCCGGCGACGACCGTGCCGGTCACGATCACCCCGGCGAGGGCGAACGCCGCCAGGGGCATGACGATCACCGGGCGCCGGAACCAGGCGCGCCGCTCCTGGGGGCGGGCCGGCGCGGCGGCGGGGGCGGTGGTGCGGGACTCGTCGTGGATCTGGGCCATGAGACGCTCCTTGTGGAACTCGTGGCGGCCCACCGGCAGATCCCGCTCGGCCGGCGGCAGAAGACCCTCGGTCTCCCGCCACTCGGCCGGGTGCGGTGAACGATCGGTGTTCATCGGTTTCCCTCCCGTGCGGACCGGACCGCTGTCGCGCGGTCTCCTCTTACCTGTCGAGTCGGCGCGACGGGTTCCCGTTTCCCGGCGACGAGTTTTCCTGCGACGCCTTTCCCGGCGTCGAGTTCGGCGTCGGCGCGTCTGGCCAGCTTCTTGCGGGCGCGGGACAGCCGGGAGCGGACGGTGCCGACGGGGATGCCGAGGGCTGTCGCCGCGTCGTCGTACCGCATGCCCTCCCACAGGCACAGCACCAGCACCTCGCGTTCGAGTGGCTTCAGGGAGGCCAGCGCGCGCATGGTGGCGGCCAGCCGCCGGCGGTCGTCCAGCTGACCGGCGACCAAGCCGGCGTGGTCGGGCGTCTCCAGCGCGCCGCGCTCGGCGTCGGTCGCGGCGGCGGTCGCCGCCGCGCGGTAACGCCGGTTGCTGCGCAAGTGGTTGCGGGCCACGTTGGTGGCGACGCCCAGCAGCCACGGCCGCAGCGATCCCCCGTCCGCGTCCGCTCTCTCGCGCATCCGCCACGCCGCCATGAACGTCTCCGACATGACGTCCTCGGCGACGGACCAGTCGGCCGTCAGCCGGTAGGCGTGGTTGTAGACGGCGCGCGCGTAGGAGTCGAAGATCTCCGCGAAGGCGTCGGGGTCGCCGTCCCTGATTCGGGCTCGCAATTCTGTGGTCACTTCTGTGAACTGTCCGGCACCTTGAGGTGAGTTCCAGTGACCTGCGTCACGCCTCCGCGTCGGCCGGCTCCAGCGCCTCCGCCAGGACTTCCGCCAGGTGGCGCGCCCCGCCACCGGCCAGTTGGTCGAGTTGGGTACGGCACGAGTAGCCGTCCGCCAGCAGTTCCGTGCCTTCCGGCGCCGATCGGACCGCCGGGAGCAGTTGATCCTCCGCGCAGGCCACCGAGACGTCGTAATGGCCCTTCTCGAAGCCGAAGTTGCCCGCCAGACCGCAGCAGCCGCCGCTCAACTCGCCTGTGAGACCGGCCCGTTCGCGCAGTCGGCGTTCCGCCGCGTCGCCGAGGACCGCGTGCTGGTGGCAGTGGGTCTGACCGGCGACCGGGCGGTCGACGCGGGGCGGCTGCCAGTCGGGGGCGCTCTCCTCCAGCGTCTGGGCGAACGTCCGTACGGAGGCGGCGAGTCGGGCCGCGCGGGGGTCGTCCGCGAGGAGTTCCGGCAGGTCCGTCTTGAGCGCGGCGGCGCAGCTCGGTTCCAGGACGAGGACCGGCAGCCCCCGGTCGAGCGCCGGTTCCAGCCGGTCCAGGGTGCGGCGCATGACCGCGCGGGCCTGGTCGAGCTGGCCGGTGGAGACGTACGTCAGACCGCAGCACACCTGGCCGGGCGGCAGGGTGAAGCCCACCCCGGCCGCGTCCAGGACCCGTACGGCCGCCTTCCCCACCGAGGGCGACAGGTGCTCCGTGAAGGTGTCCGGCCACAGCACCACCGCGGGGGTGCTCGCGAGTTCCCGTCCCCGCAGCCACCGCGTGAACGTCATCGGCGCGAGGCGCGGGATCGAGCGCTCCGGGGCGATCCCGCCCAGCCGCTTGGCCAGCGCGGCGGCTCCCGGCAGCCGTACCGCCGCGTTCAGCGCACCCGCGAACGGCGCGGCGGCGCGCAGCCAGCGTGGCAGCCGCCCCATCGCGTAGTGGGCGGCGGGGCGCCGCCGGCCTTCGTAGTGGTGGTGCAGGAACTCGGCCTTGTACGTGGCCATGTCGACCCCCACCGGGCAGTCGCTGCGGCAGCCCTTGCAGGACAGACAGAGGTCGAGCGCGTCCTTGACCTCGGTCGAGCGCCAGCCGTCGGTGACGACCTCACCGGCGAGCATCTCGTGCAGCAGCCGGGCGCGCCCGCGAGTGGAGTGCTGTTCGTCGCCGGTCGCGCGGAACGACGGGCACATCACCCCCGGGCCCGAACTCGGCCCCTCCACCCGGCACTTGGCGACGCCGACGCAACGCCGTACGGCCGCCGAGAAGTCACCGCCCTCAGCCCCGTCGTGCGGGTAGGCGAACGCGACGTCGACGCGCTCACGCGGCAGGACGTCGAAGCGCAGATTCTCGTCCAGCCGGGCGGGGCTGGCGATCGAGCCGGGGTTCATGCCGCCCGCCGGGTCCCACACGTCCTTGAACCGCCCGAAGAGCGCGGTCAGTTCGTCCCCGTACATCGTCGGCAGCAGCTCCGAGCGCGCCAGCCCGTCGCCGTGCTCGCCGGAGAGCGAACCGCCGTGCGCGACGACGAGCCGCGCGACGTCCTCGGAGAAGCGGCGGAAGACACGCACGCCCTCCGTGCTCAACAGGTCGAAGTCGATGCGGACATGGATGCAGCCGTCGCCGAAGTGCCCGTACGGCGTGCCGCGCAGCCCGTGTTCGGCGAGCAGAGCGCGGAAGTCCCGCAGGTACGCGCCGAGTTGGGCGGGCGGTACGGCGCAGTCCTCCCAGCCGGGCCACGCCTCGCCGCCGTCGGCACTGCGCGTCGCGGTGCCCGACGCGTCCTCCCGCACCCGCCACAGGGCCCGGATCCCGGCCGGATCGGCGACGACCGTGCCGTCCAGGGCGTCGGCGGCGCGCACGATCCGCTCGGCGTGCGCGCGGGCCTCGGCGGCGGTCGCGCCGCCGGTCTCCACGAAGAGCCAGGCGCCGCCGCGCGGCAGGTCGTGCGGGCCGGGGACGAGGTCGTCGGCCATGCCCTCGACGGTCAGCGGGTGGTACGGGAGCAGCCCGGCCGCCGCCTCGGCCGCCGCGCTCTCGTCGGGGTAGCCGAGGACCGCGAGGGCCCGCGCGGGCGGCGAGTCGACCAGCGTGACGACGGCTTCCGTGACGACGCCGAGCGTGCCCTCGCTGCCGCAGAAGGCGCGGGCGAGGTCGGTGCCGTTCTCGGGGAGCAGCGCGTCGATCGCATAACCGGAGATACGGCGCGGCAGACCGGTGGGGTAACCGGTGCGCAGGAGCGCGAGGTTGTCGTCGACGAGGGATCGCAGCCCGGCGGGCGCGCCGTCCCAGCCCTGGCCGAGTCGCAGGGCCGCGCCGTCGTACGTCGTGACCGACAGCTCCCGCACGTTGTCGGCGGTGGTCCCCCACGCGACCGAGTGCGACCCGCACGAGTTGTTGCCGATCATGCCGCCGATCGTGCAGCGGCTGTGCGTGGACGGGTCGGGTCCGAAGGTCAGGCCGTGCGGCGCGACGTGGTCGCGCAGCCGGTCCAGGACGACGCCGGGCTGCACGACGGCGGTACGCGCCCCGGTGTCGACCGACACGATCGAGCGAAAATACCGGGTGAGATCGAGGACGACCCCGACGCCCGTCGCGTTGCCCGCGATCGAGGTGCCGCCGCCGCGCGGCACGACGGGCACGCCGTACCCGCGGCAGACGGCGAGGGCGGCGGCGATGTCGTCGGCGTCGCGCGGGGCGACGACGCCGACGGGGACGCGGCGGTAGTTGGAGGCGTCCATGGTGACCAGGGCACGGGCGGCGGCGCTGAAGTCGACATCGCCGCGGACGGCGCCCGCCAGGTCTCTGGCCAGCTCGGTGGTCCGGTCGGCGGTCGCCGCCGACGCCTTCGCGGGAGTCCCGCCCTGCCGCTCCGTGTACTCAGCCATTCCCCCAGGATGCCCCGCCGCCCGCCTCCCACCACGTCTCACGACGTGAACCGCACCCCGGACGGCGGACGGAAAACGTCTAGGCTGCCGCCCGTGGCCGATATTCAGATTCCCGCTGACATCAAGCCCGCCGACGGTCGTTTCGGCGCTGGCCCCTCCAAAGTGCGTACGGAGGCGGTGGACGCCCTGGCCGCCACCGGTACGTCTCTGCTCGGCACGTCCCACCGCCAGGCCCCGGTGAAAAACCTGGTCGGCGCGGTGCGCGACGGTGTGCGCGAGCTGTTCCAGCTCCCCGAGGGCTACGAGGTGATCCTGGGCAACGGCGGCTCCACCGCCTTCTGGGACATCGCGACGCACGGTCTGATCGAGAACAAGTCGCAGCACCTGAGCTTCGGCGAGTTCTCGTCCAAGTTCGCGAAGGCGTCGAAGCTCGCCCCGTGGCTGGCCGAGCCGACCGTCATCTCCTCGGAGCCGGGCACCCACCCCGCCCCGGCGGCCGAGGCGGGCGTCGACGTCTACGCGCTGACGCACAACGAGACCTCCACCGGTGTCGCCGCGCCGGTCAAGCGGGTCGCGGGCGCCGACGAGGGCGCGCTGGTCCTGGTCGACGCCACGTCCGGCGCGGGCGGCCTGCCGGTCGACATCGCCGAGACCGACGTCTACTACTTCGCCCCGCAGAAATCCTTCGCCTCCGACGGCGGCCTGTGGATCGGCGTCTTCTCGCCGGCCGCGCTGGAGCGCGCGGCGCGCGTGCACGGCTCGGGCCGGCACGTGCCGGAGTTCTTCTCGCTGCCGACGGCGATCGACAACTCGCTGAAGAACCAGACGTACAACACCCCGGCGCTCGCCACGCTGTTCCTCCTGAACGAGCAGCTGACCTGGCTGAACACCCAGGGCGGCCTCGACTTCTCGACCACCCGCACGGCCACGTCGGCGCGCACGCTGTACGGCTGGGCGGAGTCGTCCAAGTACGCGACCCCGTTCGTGGTCGACCCGGCGCAGCGCTCGCAGGTCATCGGCACGATCGACTTCGCCGACGAGATCGACGCGTCGGCGGTCGCCAAGGCGCTGCGCGCGAACGGCATCGTGGACACGGAGCCGTACCGCAAGCTGGGCCGCAACCAGCTGCGCGTGGCGATGTTCCCGGCGATCGACCCGGCGGACGTCGAGGCGCTGACGGCGTGCGTCGACTACGTGATCGACAAACTCTGAGTCAGCTGACGGACCCCGCCGTACGCGCGGCACGCGCCGGGCGCCAGTAGCCCAGCGCGTGCACGCGGTGCTTCGGCAGGCGCAGTTCCCTGCGGGCGTACGAGGCGAGAACCCGCGTCGTCACCGTGTCGCAGGCGATCCACACGTACGACCCGGCCCGGTCGTCACCGACCAGGCCGGGCAACGCGTCCTTCACGGCCGCGACCAGCCCGGCCCCACCGTCCCGGCGCGGCACATGCCGCACCTCGTGCCGGTCCGGCCGTATCCGCAGCGGCAGCCGCTCGTCGTCGGGGTGCGCGGTCTCCACCCAGATGGTCGCGGTGGCGGACCCTGTCGCGTCGAGCAGCGAGTTGAGCGCGGGCACCGATGCCCGGTCCCCGATCAGGAACATCCGCGCGGGCGGCGGCTCGGGCAGCGTGTACTCGCTCCCCTGCACGGTCACCACGGCGGTGTCCCCAGGCAGCGCTGCCCGCGCCCAGTCGCTGGCGCGCCCGTCGTGCAGCGCGAACTCGACGGCGAAGGTCCCGCTCCCGGGGTCGGGATCCACCAGCGTGTACGCCCGCTGGTGCGGCTTCCCTCCGTCGTCGAACCACATCCGCACCCACATGGTGGGATGCGTCCCGGTGGCGGCGAGCAACCCCCCGTCGCTGAACCGCACCCGCCGGTACGAGTCGGTGACGTCCTCGCACGCGAGAACGGTGACCGCGAAGTCCCGCCCGCGCAGCATCTTGAGGACAACGCCCTCCCAGCCGTGACCCACGTGGACTCCCCAAGTTGAAGTTAGGTCACCCTAACCTCAACGGGGGCGGGGCCGTCACCCGTACGCGTGAAGGATCACGCTCACGACGTATCGGCCCGTGGCGGCCTACGATGATGGTCTCGACACCAGCCATCAGGAGGCCCGCATGTCTGCCGCAGCAGCCGAGCACCCCTGGGACAGCTCACAGGAAAGCCAGCTGGAGACGGCTGACAGCCTCATGGAGCAGCTTCCCGGCTTCCGCGTCGAGATCATCGGAGGCGTCATCACCGTGGCCCCACCCCCGGACGGCGACCACGCGTCGGTCCTCACGGACGTCATGATTCCCTTCCTCGCCGTCGGCGCGCACGGCCAGGAATCGAGGGTTCTCCAGAACGTGGGACTGTGGCTGCCGGCCGGCTCGGAGGACTTCGCCATCCCGGATCTGGCTCTCGTCGACGCCGATTTCGAAGAGCACCTGATCCAGTACAACTGCTACGACCCGGCCGTCTTCCGTCTGGTTCTCGAAGTCACCTCCAGCAACTATCAGCAGGATCTGCGGAACAAGGTCACCGCCTACGCGGACGCCAGGATCCCCGTCTACGTGATCGTCGACCGCAAGCACGGCAGGCTGCATGTCCTCACCGATCCCGTCGCGGGCGACTACACCAGCCACCGCGTCCACGCTCCCGGCGAGCACGTCGTCCTCCCCGACTCCATCGGCGCCGAGGTGAAGCTCGACGTCTCGGCCGTCCTCCGCGCCGGGGAGCCCAGGAAAGCCACCTGACCTTTACCGGCTCAGCCGCTGGAACCTCCGTACCGCCAGTGGCACGCACACCAGCGTGATCGCCGCCGGCCACGCAACCGACAGCAGCAGCGCGTGTTCCTCCGGCCAACTGCCGCCGCTCGCCACCGGGTTGCCGAACAGTTCGCGGATCGCCGTCACCGTCGCCGACACCGGGTTCCAGGCCGCGACCGTGCCCAGCCAGTCCGGCATCAGGGACGGGGCCACGAAGACGCTGGAGATCATCGTCACCGGGAAGGCGACGGCGAAGAGACTGCCCGCCTGTTCCGGGCCGGGGACCACCAGGCCGAGCCAGACGCCCAGCCAGATCAGCGAGAAGCGCAGCAGCAGGAGCAGGCCGAAGCCGGCCAGCGAGGCGAGCGGGCCGCCGTCCGCGCGCCAGCCGATCAGCAGGGCCGTGAGGGCGAGGATCGCCAGTTCCGCCGCCGCCGTGATCAGGTCCACGACGCCCCGCCCGGTGACCACGGCGGACGGCGCCATCGGCATCGACCGGAAGCGGTCGTGGACGCCTTTGCCGGCGTCGGTGGCGAACGCGGTCGCCGTGTTCATGAAGCCGAAGGCCATCGTCATGGTGAACATGCCCGGCATCAGGAACTCCCGGTAGTCCCCGCCGCCCGGCACCTTCATCGCGCTGCCGAAGACATAGCCGTACAGCAGGACGGACACGAGCGGGAAGCCCAGGGTCCAGAGGATGAACGCGGGCTGCCGCTGGTAGTGGGTCAGGCTGCGGCGTACGAGATTCCAGCAGTCGGCCACCGCCCAGTAGGCACGGCCGTGGTCGGCCGCGGGGGTGAGGTCGACCGGGGCGCCGAGGGCGCCGCTCACGCCGCCGCTCATGCCGCCACCTCCGTCTTCCCGGGCGCGGGCGCGGTCGCCGGCTGCGTACGCTGCCCCGTCAGCCGCAGGAACACGTCGTCCAGGCTGGGCCTGCGCAGCCCGATGTCCTCCACCGCGATCCCCCGGTCCCGCAATTCCCGCGCGACCTCCGTCAGCGCGGTCACCCGGTCGCTGACCGGCGCGTGGACCCGGCGTGCCTCGGCGTCCGTGCCGGGCACCGAGCCGGCGACGCGGGCGATCACCTCGGTCACGGCGGCCAGTTCGGACGCCTCGTGCACGACGACCTCGATCAGATCGCCGCCCACGGTGTTCTTCAGCGCGGCCGGGGAGTCGTCCGCGATGGCCCGCCCCCGGTCCATGACCGTGATGTGCGAGGCGAGTTTGTCGGCCTCGTCCAGATACTGCGTGGTGAGCAGCACCGTCGTACCGCCCGCGACCAGCGCCCGCACCGCGTCCCAGACCTCGCCGCGACCGCGCGGGTCGAGCCCGGTCGTCGGCTCGTCGAGGAACAGCACGCGCGGGGCGAGGATCATCGACGCGGCGAGGTCGAGCCGGCGGCGCATGCCGCCGCTGTACCCGCTCACGCCCTTGTCGCCCGCCTCCACCAGGTCGAACCGCTCCAGCAGTTCCCCGGCGCGCAGCGCGGCCCGCCGCCCGCCGAGGTGGAAGAGGCGGCCGAACATCTCCAGGTTCTGCCGGCCGGTGAGGATCTCGTCCACCGCCGCGTACTGCCCGGTGAGCCCGATCAGGCTCCGGACGGTGCGCGGGTCGCGGCTCACGTCGACCCCGGCGACCGTCGCGCGCCCGCCGTCGAGCGTGAGCAGGGTGGCGAGCGCGCGCACCGCCGTGGTCTTGCCCGCGCCGTTGGGGCCGAGAAGGCCGTGCACGGTTCCGGTGCGTACGGCGAGGTCGAAGCCGTCGAGGGCGTGTTTGTCCCCGTATCGCTTCCGGATCGCTTCGGCGCGCACGGCGTAGTCGGTCGTCACTGCGTCCTCCAATCAACTGGGTACGGCGTACCCATTAGGCGTACACCGTACCCAATTAATGCCCGGCCGACTACGCTGAGGCCATGACGACGACGGAAAGCAGCGGCAGCGGAGACGTGTCACGCAGCATGGAGCTGCTGTGGGGCACCGGCGAGCGGGCGACCCGCGGCCCGAAACCGGGGCTGACGCTCGACCGGATCGTCACCGCCGCGATCGAACTCGCGGACGCGGAAGGGCTCGCGGCGGTCTCGATGCGCAGGCTCTCCACGGAGCTGGGGGCGGGAACGATGTCGCTCTACCGCCATGTCCCCGGCCGGGCCGAGCTGGTGGACCTGATGCTGGACCGCGTCCAGGGCGAGGGCGCCCACGCGCCGGAGCCGGACGCCGCCGAGCCGGCCACCGCCGAGCCGCACACTGCCGACTCGGACACCGCCGAGCCGCACCCCGGCTGGCGGAAGACCGTCGAGAAGGCGGCGCGCGACGAACTCGCCCTCTACCAGGCCCATCCCTGGCTGCTCTCCGTCAACCAGACCCGGCCCGTCCTCGGCCCCGGCGCGGTCGGCGGCATGGAGTCGATGCTCGCCGGGATCAAGGACACCGGCCTGAGCGACCCGGAGCTGATCTCCGTGATCATCATGGTCAGCGGTTACGTCTCCGGGGTCGCCCGGACCCAGGTGCACGCTGTCGAGGTGCAGCAGGTGACCGGCATCAGCGACGACGAGTTCTGGCGGGCGCAGGAGCCGATGCTGTCGACGGTGATGACCAGCGGGCGCTACCCGCTGATGGCCGCGCTCTCACCGGATGCGTTCGGCCCGGACTTCGACCACTTCGAGTTCGGCCTCCAGCGCCTGCTCGACGGCCTGGAGGTCCTGGTCGAACAGCGCACGAAGCGCTAGGGCCTGTCCGGGGTGTCTCAGGCGCTTCCCTTCTTGCGCCTGAACACGAAGAAGAGAACGGCCGCGCCCACCAGCGCCACCGCGCCGATCGTGATGCTGTCGCCCTCGCCTCCGGCGGTGTCGCCCGCGCCGCCTTCGCCCGTGCTCCCGCCCCCGGACGAGCCGCCGTCCTTGTCGATGTCGACGCGGTTGACCTGGCTGCGCGTGCCCTCCGTGCCGAACATCAGGGCCGAGCCGTCCAGGGTGTACGTCACCGACTCCGACTGGCCCTGGACCGGGGCCCGGACGCGGTGGTCGGCGCCCAGGCGGCCGTTCTTCCACTCGTAGGCGCGCGCGCTGAAGTACGAGCGCAGCAGCAGTTCCTTGCCGTCCGGCGAGAACGCGCCGTCGGTGACCCACGGCACCTCGTCGATGCGCGTGAAGGTGTTCGTGCCGCCGGTGGTCAGCTTCTCCGGGCCCTCGTAGAGGCCGCCGCCGTCCTCGTTCTTCGACGCGATGTAGACGCGGCCGGTGACGGGGTGGACCATCAGCGCCTCGGCGTCGCGGGGGCCGTCCGCGTACTTCACGGTGTACTGCGTCGCGTCGACCGTCGCGTCCGCGAGCTTCTTCGGCTCCGGGAAGCGGTAGATCCAGACGTGGTCCCAGGTGCCGTTGAGGTTGTCGCCGATGTCCCCGACGTAGATGTCGCCGTCCGGGCCGACGGAGATCGCCTCCATGTCGCGGGGCTCCCCGACCCCGCGCATGGTGATCGTCGCGACTGTCTCGCCGGTACGGGAGTCGACACCGTAGATGCGGGGCTCGTCCTGGTCGTTGTGCGTCCAGTAGACACCGGGGTGCGCGCGGCTGGCGGCCAGGCCGCTGGACTCGGTGATCCGCGGGTCGGTGATCCGGAAGCTCCGGTCGGGGTCGGCGGCGAACGCCGCCGCCGGGGCGGACAGGACGAGCGCCGCCGCCGCGAGCGCGGCGCCGGCGAGACGCGGGGACGGACACATGCCCTTGACCTTGAGCTTGACCATGCCCCAAGACTGCCATCTCCCGGAGACCGCCATCTCCCGGGCCGGGCTCGGCCGCCCGCCCGCGATCGGGGATGATGATCCGATGCGTTTCATGTTCGTCGGCGACTCGATGACCATCGGCCGCGCCGGCGATCTCACCTGGCGCTACCGGATGTGGCAGCACCTGAACGCGTCGTACGGCGGCCCGTACGCGATCGTCGGCCCGCGCACCGGCCTGTACGACCCCGGCACCGGCACCGCCGTCTCGCACGCGTACGGCGCGCCCGACTTCCCCGCGAAGGCGTGGCCGCATCTCGCGGGCTGGGGCGAGGGCTGGCAGCACATGGCGCCGGTGATCCGCGGCGCGGTCGCCGCGCACCAGGCGGACGTGCTGCTCGTCTCGCTCGGGCTGATAGATCTCGGCTTCTACACCAACAGCGACCAAACGACCCTGTACGTACGGGAGTTCATCGCCGAGGCGCGGGCGGCCAATCCGCGCGTACGGATCGTGCTGCTGCCCGTCATCCCCAACACCCGCGCCGACACGGACCCGGCCTTCGCCGCCGAGGTCGACCGCTTCAACGTCCTGCTGGCCAAGGCGGTCGCCGACCTCGACGAACCGTCGTCGCCGCTGCTGCAGGCCTCCCGCCCCGCGTCGTACGACATCCACCGCGACACCTACGACGGGACCCATCCCGGCCCCTCGGGCGAGCGTCTGCTCGCCGGGGCGTTCGCGGACGCGATGTGTCAGGCGTGGGGGTGGGGCGGGCCGTACGCCGTCACAGCGCGGCGAGTTGGGGATCGAGCGGGGCACGGGTGAGGCGGTTGGCGAGGGTGGAGAGCGTGTACGTGCCGATGCCGAGGACGACTTCGAGGGCGTTGCGCGCGGTGTGGCCGTGCGCGAGGAACGCGTCGACGTCGGCGTCGGCCACGTCCCCGGCGCTCGCGAGGACGGCGAGGGTGAACTGCCGTACGGCTTCGAGCCGTTGATCCGCCAGGACGCGCTGCTCGCCCAGCGCGGCGATCAACTGCCCGTCGGCGCCGAGCTTGCGCAGCTTGCCGCTGTGCATGGCCACGCAGATGTGGCACTCGTTGCGGGTGACGACGGCCATCACGACGACCTCGCGCGCGACCGGGTCGAGCGTCGTGCCGTCGAAGAGCGCGGTCAGCTTCTGGAACCCTTCGAGCAGTTGCGGCGAGCCGGCGAGCCGCGCGGTGGCGGACGGCAGGAACCCCAGATGACGGGTGGTGGCCTCCATGAGGCGGCGGGAGCCGGGGGGTGCGGTGTCGGGGGTGTGGTCGACGAAGGTGGTGCTGACTCTGGCTCGCACGGGAGCCCTCCCTGCTGGAACCTAGAATGGACAACATGGTTGACGAAAAAAAGGTAAACCAGGTTGTCGATTCCCGCAACGGGGTCGAGCACGGCGACGCGCCGGGCGACCCGTCCGGCGACGCGCCCGGATACGAGCTGCCGCTCCTCCTCTTCGCCGGATTCCGGTCCCTGATCGACCAGTTGCACGCGGAACTGGCCCGCCAGGGCCACCCGGACGTCCGCCCCGCGCACGGCTTCGCCATGCAGGCGATCGGCCTCGACGGCGCCACGGCCGCCACGGTCGGCCGCCGCCTGGGCGTCTCGAAACAGGCCGCGGGCAAGACGGTCGACCGCCTGACGGTCCTGGGTTACGCGGAACGCACCGCCGACCCCACCGACGCCCGCCGCAAACTGGTCCGCCTCACCCCGCACGGCCTCGACGCGCTCGCCCGCTCGGCCCGGATCTTCGACGAACTGCGCGCCCGCTGGTCCGCGACCCTCGGCCCCGACCGCCTGCGCGCCCTGGAGACGGACCTCCGCACGGTCACCCCGCCGGGCGCGTTCACCCTGGACGCGGAGGGCTGGCTCGGTGGCCCCTGACCCATCCTGGAACTACGACTCCCGCCCGAGCGGCGCCCCGCACCTGCCGCAGACGACCGACTCCGGTTCGTCGTTGAGCCGCCCGCACTCCTCGCAGACCAGCTCCAGCATGCAGGGCGGCTCGCCGCCCTCGTCGTCGTCCACCTCGCCGCGGGTCATGGCACAACTCTCCCACCAGCGGAGTGCCTCTTGCTTCGAGGACGCTCGAAGGCGTTGGGTGTGGAGACATGAAGTACACGCAGCTCGGACGCACCGGACTCAAAGTCAGCCGACTCGTCCTCGGCACCATGAACTTCGGACCTCACACCAACGAGGCCGACAGCCACGCCATCATGGATGACGCGCTCGGCGCCGGCATCAACTTCTTCGACACCGCCAACGTCTACGGATGGGGCGAGAACAAGGGCCGTACGGAGGAAATCCTCGGCACCTGGTTCGCCCAGGGCGGCGGCCGGCGCGACAAGGTCGTGCTCGCCACCAAGGTGTACGGGAACATGGCGGCCGAGGGCGACGCGTGGCCCAACCACGACAAGCTGTCGGCCCTCAACATCCGCCGCGCGGTGGACGCCAGCCTCAAGCGGCTCCAGACCGATCACATCGACCTCTACCAGTTCCACCACATCGACCGGGACACCCCGGTCGAGGAGATCTGGCAGGCGATCGACACCCTGATCCAGCAGGGCAAGATCCTCTACGCCGGTTCGTCGAACTTCCCCGGCTGGAAGATCGCCCAGACCAACGAGACGGCCCGCCGGCTGGGCTCGTACGGCCTGGTCAGTGAGCAGTGCCTGTACAACCTCGCCGAGCGCCGCGCCGAGATGGAGGTCATCCCGGCCGCACGGGAGTACGGCCTCGGGGTCATCCCCTGGTCGCCGCTCCAGGGCGGGCTCCTCGGCGGCGCGATCCGCAAGGAGCGCGAGGGCGGCAGCGGAAAGCGGTCGAGCGACCGGCTCAAGGACTCGAAGATCCGTGAGCAGGTGCAGGCGTACGAGGACCTGCTCGACAAGCACGGCATCGAGCCGGGCGAGGCGGCGCTGGCCTGGCTGCTCACCCGCCCCGGTGTGACGGGCCCGATCGTCGGCCCGCGTACGGCGGAGCAGCTGGAGTCCGCGCTGCGCGGGATCGACCTGGAGCTGTCGGACGAGGTGCTCGCCTCGCTGGACGAGATCTTCCCGGGTACGGGTCCGTCGCCGGAGGCGTTCGCCTGGTAGTTCCCGGTCAGGAGGGCGCGTCCGGCGACCGGCCGGGCGCGCCTGGGCCTGACCTGGGCCTGGGCCTGGTCCTCAGCCGAACGCCGCCGCCACGGCGACGATGACGAACATCAGCACCAGCGCGCCGGCCATGATCCGGTTACGGTTTTTGGTGTCCACGCGTCGAGGTTAACGGCCGTCGGCGCCGGCCTCGGCGGCGGGCCTCGCGGTGGGGCAGCGCAGCACCGTCTCGTAACGCGGCTGCTCGCCCGGCACCCCGGCCACGGGCAGCCTGCTCCGTACGAGCGCCAGCTCCCCGACCTCCCAGGGCGAGCCCTCGAAGCCGTCGAGCGCGGCCACGTACGGGGTCAGGTCGGTGTCGGTCCGCGTACGGGCCAGGGTGAGATGCGGCCGGTACGCACGGTGCTCCTCCATCGGCACCCCGGTCCGGCGCGCGGCGGCGTCGGCCCGCTCGGCCAGCCGCCGCAGCTCCGCGATCCCCCCGGCGGCACCGGCCCACAGCGCCCGCCCCCCGAAG
>NZ_MDCR01000203.1 GCF_001723055.1 Streptomyces niveus | reverse complement strand
CCCGCACGGCATCGCCGTCGCGTCGGTCGCCCCGGGCTTCTTCGACACGGAACGCGTGTCGGCCCGCCTGACCGGTCCGCAGGGCGAGGCGATCCGCGCACAGAGCCCGTTCGGCCGGGTGGCGACGGCGATGCCGTGCGGGGCGAGGGAGACCGCGAGGGACTGGCCCAGCGCGTGGACCGCCGCCTTCGTGGCGCCGTACGCGGGGTGGTCCGGTTCGCCGCGGAACGCGCCGCGGGAGCCGATGTTGACGATCCGGCCGCCCGTGCCGCGGTCGATCATGGACCGGGCCGCGCGATGGCTGAGCAGTGCCGTGCCGAGGAGGTTCACCGAGAGGTGGCGCTGCCAACTCGCCGCCCACTCCTCGTACGACGTCGTCGGCAGCGGGTGGCGTTCGTTCACCGCCGCGTTGTTCACCAGCACGTCGATGCCGCCCAGCGCGTCCTGCGCCGCGTCCGCGATCCGGGCCGCGCCCTCGGGGTCCGACACGTCGCCGCCCACCAGCGCGTGGCCCGTACCGGCGAGGGACTCCAGGGTGTCGCGCGCGTCGGACTCACGGGTGCCGTAGTGGACGGCGACGCGGTCGCCGTTGGCGGCGAAGGCGCGGGAGACGGCGCGGCCGAGTCCTCGCGAGGCGCCGGTGACCAGGACCCGGCGGCCGGTGGGCGGGAAGTTCATGGAGCGGACCCTTCGGACGGGGAAGGCGGGGAAGGCGGGGAAGACGCGGACGCGTCAGCCGTCCGCGGAGTTGTACGCGCGTACCTCCGACGTGCCGACCCGGCCGTACCAGCCCGACACGTCGGACGCGAGCTCGTCGATGATGCCAGGCAGCGACCACGTGCGCAGCGGCGTCCCGTCGGCGAGGCGCAGGGCGGTGCAGATGTCTCCCGACGCCGCGTGGACCGTGCCGCCCGTCACGACCGGCGGCACCTTCGCGATCCCCGTCAGCCGCCGCGCCCAACGCGCCTCGCCGGAGCGGAGATCGACCGCCTCCAGGGTGTCCGCCTTCGACCAGTGCAGCACCAGACCGCCCGCCGAGACCGGACCGCGCGCTCCGCCCGTCCCTCGCCGCCAGCTCGTCTCGACGCCGAGCGTGGGGCGTGACGGCCACAGCGGCTTCGCGTCGGCGGGACCGAAGCCGTGCAGCCGGCCCGCCGTGACCAGCAGACCGGCGCCGCCCGCCGCGCCGACGGCCGTCGCGCCCGGCGTCACGCCGTACCTGTCCGCCGCGACTGCGACGCGCTCCCCGTCACGGGCGCGGACGAGGTGCAGCTCGCCCTCCGTGCCGAGTACGGCGAAGTTCCCCGCGTCCGGCAGCGCGGCGCTGGCGAGCGACTGGCCGTCGCCGTCCTTCAACCCCTCGTACGTCCACAGCGTCTCGGCGGACCGGGTGTCGACCCCGCGCACCTGCCACCCGAGTTCGGCCGCCAGCAGCAGCGTGCGGCCCAGCACCGCCGGTGGCTGCGTCCTGCCCAGCTCCACCGCCCAACGGCGCTTCCCGGTGCGCAGGTCGACGGCCTCCAGCTCCCTCGTCTCCTCCTGGTCCTCGTAACCGGAGATCGCCGCGCCGTCCGCGACGGCCACCCACCGGTTCGGCTGGCTGCGCGCCGGGTCGGCCGTGCCGCGTTCCTTCCCCGAGCCGACGTCGACGATCGGCAGCCCGACGTCCGGCGCCACCAGCCGTCCGTCCGCCGTGCCCCACACACCCGGCGTGCCCACCCCGGCCGCCAGTTCCCAGCGGCGCGCTCCGTCGGAGGCGGCGCAGGCACGGACGTAGCCGTCACCTCCCAAGGAGAGCGTGCCGTGCAGCAGCACCGTGCCGCCGGAGAGCAGCAGCGCCTCGATGTCCCCCGAATCGGCGGTGAGGGTCCAGCGGAGCGCCCCCGGCTTCGCCGAGCCCTTCTTCAGGGTCAGTTGTGCGCCATTCGTCGTGCCGCGCGGACCGGGGTTCCCCCAGCCTCGTACGACGGAGACACCGAGCAGGCCCGTCAGGCCGGTGGCCCCGGCCACGAGCACGCCCCGGCGCGTCAGTTCACGGCGCCGCTCGACGCGCCTCGCCCGCTCGGCGTCCCGGACGGGGCGCGGCGCCGGGGCGACCGCCGTCGTCGCCGTCACCTCCTTCGTAGGAAGCGCCGCCGTGTGCTCGCGCGGCCGGTCCTCCTTCTCGCCCCGGACCAGGCTCCGCAGCGGCTCCTCGCGCCACCACAGCGGCGCCCGCGGATCGGCCGTCCGCTCCAGCACCTCACCGACCGAAGGCCGTCGCCCCGGCGCCTTGTTCAGACAGTCGGCGACCAACCCCCTTATTTCCAGGGGCACATCGGCCAGGTCGGGCTCCTCGTGCACGGCCCGGTAGAGCAGGATCGCCACCGTCCCGTCCCCGAAGGGATTACGGCCGGTGGCGGCGAAGGCGAGGACCGCGCCCAGCGCGAACACGTCGGCCGCCACCGTCACCGGCGAGTCGCCGGTGATCTGTTCCGGCGCGATGAACCCGGGCGTCCCGACGACGTCCCCGGCCGCGGTGAGCCCGTGGTCCCCGAGCGCACGCGCGATCCCGAAGTCGATGACGCGCGGCCCCTCGGCCGTGACCAGGACGTTGGACGGTTTGAGGTCACGGTGGACAAGTCCCGCCCCGTGCACGCTGGTCAGCGCCTCGGCGAGCGCCGCGCCCAGCGACCGTACGACGCGCGCGTCCAGCGGCCCTGCGGCGGCCACCGCCCGCCGCAGCGTGACGCCGGGCAGATAGGCGGTGGCCAGCCACGGCACGGGGGACGCGGGATCCGCGTCGAGCACCGCCGCCGTGTGGGCACCCGTCACGGCGCGCGCGGCGGCGGCCTCGCGCCGGAACCGCTCGCGGAAGTGCGGTTCGGCCGCGAGGTGCGCGTGGACCGTCTTGACGGCGACCAGCCGGCCTCCGGTCGTACGGCCCAGATAGACCCGGCCCATCCCACCGGCGCCGAGGCGGCCGAGCAGCCGTACGGAGCCGAGTGTGGTGGGGTCGCCGGGCAGCAGGGGATCGGTCATGCCGGCTCCGGTGCGGCGAAGGTGGACAGTGTGCCGTCGTCCGACACCACATGGACCAGCCCGGTCCGCGTACCGGCGCCCGGCCCGGCGAGCACCGTGCGTACCTCGCCCGTCTCGGCGGCCCACACCAGCGCGCCCGTCGCGGCGTCGCGCGCGTGCACGCCCCAGCGGGGGCGGCCGTCGGACGTGTCCTCGCCGTCCGGCGACCTCCCGAGGCCGTACACGAGGCCGCCGGACACCAGCGGGGGACTTGTCACCGGCTCGCCGACGTCCGTCAGGCTCCAGCGGGTTCGCCCGCTGTCCGCGTCGATCGCCGTCAACGAGCCGTACGTGGCCGCGTACACGAGCCCGGCGTGCGCCGTGGGCGTGACGGTGGTGTCGGTCTCCTCCTCGGCCAGGTCCCGGCTCCACAGCGTGCGCCGGGTCGCCAGGTCGACGGCGCTGAGCCGTCCGTCCGTCGCGTAGTAGCGGGTGTCGCGGGAGCCGAGATACGACTCGGGGTGCCGCGCGCCCTGCGGTATCTCGCGTTCGAGCGTGCCGTCGGCGGCGCGCAGCACGGTGAGCGGCTCGTCCCTCCGGTTCTCCTCGGTGACGAGCGACGCGGTCGTGGACGCCACACCGATCCGGCCGCCGCGCTGGTAGAGGCCCTCCACCTCCGCCCGCGCGCCCTGGTGGAACCAGAGGGGCGCTCCGGTGCGCGGGTGGTAACCGTAGGCGCGCCAGGGGCGCTTCTGCCCGGCGCGCAGCTCCCACTGTGTGGAGTACGAGGCGTATGTGACGACGCAGAGGACGTCCGCCGAGACGGAGAGGGCGGAGTTCGCGCCGTCGATCGAGATCACCGGGTCGGAGGTGGGGGTCTCGCGCAGTCTCAGCGGGCGGTGGGGGTTGCGCACCACCGGGTCGGCCGACCACCGCACGACGCCGGTCGCCGCGTCCAGGGTGACGATCTCGGTCGACGACATGACGGGGGAGCGCAGTACGTGGACGAGTGCGGCGCCCGGCACGGCTTCGGTGATGTCCTCGGCCGGGTAGCTCCACGCGACGGCCCCGCTCCCGGGGTCGAGGCGGGTCAGCCGGTCCTCGTCCCGCAGATACAGCGCCTCGCCGTACCGAAGCGGCTGGGCCTTGCCGATGTCGCGGGTCCACAGGGCGCGGCCGAGTGTGTACGGGCCCGGTGACCCGGCAGCGCCCGTACCCGCTCCGTCGTCCTGGCCGTCGTCGCCGGTGAGTTCGGCGAGCCAGGCGACCGCGCCGACCGCCGCGCCACCGGCGAGGGCCGCCCCGCCCCAGCGCAGGAACCGTCTTCGGGAGGCGCCCCGGTTGCCCCCGCGCACGAGCGTGCGGGCGGCTGCCGGTTGGGCCCGCGCTGGTTCGGCCCGCGTCGGCTCGGCCCGCGTCGCCGCCGGCCCGGCCGCCGGCGCACGCTCCGCGTTCGCGACCAGCTCCGCGATCTCCTCCTCGCGGCGGCGGATCAGACCGGCCACCGCCTCCCGCTCCCACCACGGAGCGCCCTCGGTCCACGCGGCGCACACGGCCAGCACCCCGGCCACGGCCGGCCGGTCGCCGGGGTCCTCGGCAAGACAGCTCCCGAGCAGTTCCCGCCATCTCTCCGGCACCCCGTCGAGGTCCGCCCGGCCGTGCGTGGTCCGGTACAGCACCTGGTGCACCGGACCGGTGCCGAACGGGGGGCGGCCGGTCGCCGCGTACGTGAGCAGCGCCCCGAGCGCGAACACATCGACGGCCGGGCCGGGTTCGCCGGCCCCGGTGAGCAGTTCGGGCGCGATGAAGCCGGGGGAGCCGACCACCTCACCACTGCCGGTCAGGGTCTCGTCGGCGGCGGTCCGTGCGACACCGAAGTCGATGACCATCGGGCCGTCGCGCGTCAGGACGACGTTCGACGGTTTGAGGTCGCGATGGACCAGGCCCGCGGCGTGCACGGCGGCGACCGCCTCCGTCAGCGCGGCGCCGAGCGCGGCGAGTTCGCCCGGAGCCAGTGGCCCGAGGGCCGAGACCGCCCCGGTGAGGGTGGGGCCCGTACAGAACTCGGTGGCCAGCCAGGGGCGCACGGCCTCCGGATCGGCGGCCAGCACGGCGGCCGTGAACGATCCCGTCACGGCGCGGGCGGCGAGCGCCTCGCGCCGGAACCGCTCCCTGAACCTCGGGTCCGCCGCGAGGTGTTCGTGGACCGCCTTGACGGCCACCAGGCGCCCCGAGGGCGCCCGGCCGAGATGGACCCGGCCCATCCCGCCCTCGCCGAGCGGCGCGACCAGCCGGTACCCCCCGAGCTCCTCCACCGTGGCTCCCCCCTACGAACCGTCCGCCGCCTCCGCACGGCCGATCACTGCGACGCACAAAGAGCATCCCAAGGTTGCGGCGCCCTCGGACCGCCGGCCCCGTACAGGCGTACCACCCTCGCGCGAACCGGCGATAAAACACGTGGCAGCCCGTCGGCCGCTCTCCTAAAGTCATAACCGTCCAGGTGCGAAGGCGGGACCTACTTCCACTCTTAATGGGGAGGCCGCAGGTTCGAGTCCTGCCATCGGCTTTCGAGCCGATGTAGCTCAGTTGGCAGAGCACCTTGTCGGTTCCACCGACCTTGATCTCTGGACATCTCATCGAATTCGGGGGAATTCCCATGGCACGCTTCAACAACCGGCTTTCCCTGGTCCACGGCACCTCGCCGGTGCGGTCGGCCGGCGCCCACACCCGGACCCACGAGGGCGGCGTCGGACATCTGCGTGACGCGAAGTCCGAGCTGTTCCTGCTGGCCGTCGCCAACTTCGTTTCCCAGCGGACGTTCTACGAGTCCGGGGACGACCGCGACGACCGGTTCGCCTCGCTCGTACGCCGGCTCGCCGTCGAGGAGCCGTCGTGGACGGCCGCCCTGCTGGGCTGGCTGCGCCGCGACGGGAACATGCGGACAGCCGCCATCGTCGGCGCCGCCGAATATGTCAAGGCGCGTCTCGAAAAGGGCGTCGACACGGGCCCGTCGAACCGCCAGGTCATCGATTCCGTACTGCTGCGCGCCGATGAGCCCGGTGAAATGCTCGGCTATTGGACGTCCCGTTACGGTCGCGCCATTCCCAAGCCGGTCAAGCGGGGCACGGCCGACGCCGTACGACGGCTCTACAGCGGAAAGTCGCTGTTGAAGTACGACACCGCGTCGAAGGGTTACCGCTTCGGGGACATTCTCAATCTCGTGCACGCGTCGCCCGACCCGGCGAAGGCGTGGCAGGGCGAGTTGTTCCGTTACGCCCTGGACCGCCGGCACCACCCCGACAGCGCCGTTCCGCCCGCGTCGAACCGCACGCTTGTCGCGCACCGGGAGCTGATGGAGCTGCCCGTCGCCGAGCGGCGCGCGGCGATCACGGCTCCCGGCGCCGCCGAGCGGCTGGCGGCGGCGGGCATGACGTGGGAGGCGCTGGCGGGCTGGCTCCAGGGGCCGATGGACGCGGGCGCGTGGGAGGCCGTCATCCCGTCCATGGGGCCGATGGCGCTGCTGCGCAACCTGCGGAACTTCGACGAGGCCGGGGTGAGCGACGCGGTGGCGGCCGGGGTGGCCGACCAGTTGTCGGACCCGGCGGTGGTCGCGCGGTCGCGGCAGTTCCCGTTCCGCTATCTCGCCGCGTACCAGCACGCGCCGTCGCTGCGCTGGTCCTACCCGCTGGAGCGGGCGCTCGGCCACTCGCTGGCCAACGTGCCGGCGCTGCCGGGGCGGACGCTGATCCTGGTCGACCGCTCGGGCTCGATGTGGTCTCCGCTGTCCGACCGCTCGCAGCTCAACCGGGCGGACGCCGCGGCGATCTTCGGTACGGCGGTGGCGATGCGCGCGGCCGACGCGGACCTGGTGGAGTTCGGCACGAGCAGCGGCAAGGTGAGGTACCGCCGCGGTGAGTCCGTGCTGAAGGTTCTGGGGCGCTTCGGCGACCTGGGGGGTACGGACACGTCGGGGGCGGTACGGGCGCACTACCGCGGCCATGACCGGGTGCTGATCGTCACGGACGAGCAGGCGTCGTACAGCGGCTTCGGCGACCCGACCCGGCAGGTCCCGGAGCGCGTTCCGGTCTACACGTGGAATCTGGCGGGATACCGGGCGGGCCACGGCCCGTCGGGCACGCGGTACCGGCACACGTTCGGCGGTCTGTCGGACGCCGCGTTCCGGGTGGTTCCGCTGCTGGAGGCGGGTCGGGACGCCGACTGGCCGTGGGCGGGCTGACCTTCACCACGGGGGTGTGAAGGGGGCCCTGGGGGCACTGGGGAACGAGTGATCCCGCGGCCCGTCGGCCGTCGGGCATGGCGCGTCGGGGGCCGTTGGGCGCATACTCCAGGTAATGACAAAGTCAGCCGGTTCCCGGCGCCACCTGCCGTCCAGTCCCTTCAACCGCCAAGGCCCGGCCTCACCTCCGCCCGAGCACTTCGACGTGGGAGACCGTGTCTCCCACGATCAGTTCGGGTTGGGCAGAGTCATCGGAGTCGAGGGCGAGAACGCCGTGCTCATCGACTTCTCGGGCCGCCAGGGTCGCATCCTGAGCCCTTTCTCCAAACTGACCAAGCTCTGAAGACCCAGGGCCCCGGGCCGCCGCGATCCCCGTGACCGCGGCGGCCCGTACAGGCATGTCCCCCGCCGTACTCAGAGGGCCTGGGCCGCGGGCTTGACCATGCCGCGGACCGTGCGGGACTTCACGAACTCGCCGACGGCCGTCATCTCCCACTCACCGGAGAACTGCTTGATCAGCTTGGCCATGATCACGCCGGTCTGCGGCTCGGCGCCCGTCAGGTCGAAGCGGACCAGCTCCTCGCCGGTGCGCGCGTCGAGCAGCCGGCAGTAGGCCTTCGCGACCTCGTTGAACTTCTGGCCGGTGAACGAGTTGACCGTGAAGACCAGGCCCGTGGCCTCGGCCGGCAGCCGGCCGAGGTCGACCACGATCGTCTCGTCGTCCCCGGCACCCTCACCCGTCAGGTTGTCGCCGGAGTGCTTGATCGAGCCGCCGAGGATGGACAGCTTGCCGAAGTAGCAGCTCTCCAGATGGTTGCGGTTCGGCCCGTAGGCGATCACGGAGGCGTCGAGGTCGATGTCCTTGCCGCGGAAGGCGGGCTCCCAGCCCAGGCCCATCTTGACCTGGGTCAGCAGCGGGGCGCCGCCCTTGACGAGCGACACCGTCTGGTTCTTCTGGAGGTTGACGCGGCCCTTGTCGAGATTGATCTTCCCGGCGCCCGCGGTGGGAGCCGGCGGAGCGGACGGCGGGACAGGGGCGGACGGGGTGACCGGGGCCGCGACCCGGGGGTCGGCGAGCGAGGGCGTCGGGGCCGACGGCGGGACCGGCGCGGAGGGCGGCACCGGGGCCGGCGGCGCCATGGGTGCCTGCGGTGCCTGGGGGGCGGCGGCGGGCGCGGCGGGCTCCTCGACGGAGACACCGAAGTCGGTGGCGATGCCCGACAGGCCGTTCGCGTACCCCTGACCGACCGCGCGGACCTTCCAGGCGCCGTTGCGCAGATAGACCTCCACGACCACCAGGGCGGTCTCCGCACCCAGGTTCGGCGGGGTGAAGGTGGCGAGCGCGCTGCCGTCGTCGGCGTTACGGATGGTCGCGGTGGGCTCGATGCCCTGGAAGCTCTGGCCCGCGGCGTCGGGGCTGGCGGTGACGACGATCTTCTCGATGCCGGCGGGGACGGCGGACGTGTCCACCACGATCGCGTCCGGAGCCGTACCGCCGCCGGACCGGTAGGTCACCCCCGGGCCCGTCGGCTGGTTGTAGAAGATGAAGTCGTCGTCGGAGCGCACCTTGCCGTCGGCGGTGAGCAGCAGGCCCGACACGTCGAGCCGCACCGGGGCGGCGACGTCCACCGCCACGCGGGTGGCGGAGAGAGGGATGTTCGAGCCAGGGGTCATAGCTGTCATGCCAGACGTAACGAACGACCCCTCTTTGCCGTTCCCTTACCCTCCCGCCCCTCGCCCGTACGGGTCAGTACGGCCACTGCGGCGGGTGGGTGCAGAAGTGGCCGCCCAGGTTGGCGTGGTCGGGGTTCTCCGGGTCCAGTTCGCCCTGTTCGGCGACGAGTTTGTCCGCGTACTGCTCGGAGTCGTCCCTCGGCTCGTAGCCGAGCGCGCGCGCCGTCGAAAGGTCCCACCACAGGCGGGTGTTGGCGGACGAGCCGTAGACGACGGTGTGCCGGACGTCCTCGGCCGTGAGCGCGGCGTGGAAGAGCCGCGCGCCGTCGCCGGGGCTCATCCAGACCGACAGCATCCGTACGGAGGTCGGCTCCATGAAGCACGACCCGATCCGTACGGAGACGGTCTCCAGCCCGTGCGTGTCCCAGTAGAGCTGGGCCAGATCCTCGCCGAAGCACTTGGAGAGGCCGTAGAACGTGTCGGGGCGGCGGGGGGTCCCGATCGGGATCAGCGCCTGCGAGTCGAGCGGATAGGTGCCGTGCGGCCGTGGTGTGAAGCCGACGGCGTGGTTGCTGGACGCGAAGACCACGCGCCCGGTGCCCTCCTCGCGCGCCGCCTCGTAGAGGTTGTACGTCCCCTCGATGTTGGCCCGCAGGATCTTGTCGAACGACGCCTCCAGCGAGATTCCGGCGAGATGGATGATCGCGTCGACGCCCCGGACGGCCTCACGCAGCGCGTGCTTGTCGCCGAGGTCGGCCGTGATCGCGTCCGGCTCGCCTTCTATGGGAGTGGCGTCGAAGAGCCGGAGCTCGTACCCGTACGCGGGCAGCAGGCCACGCATCAGGGTGCCGAGGCCGCCCGCTGCGCCGGTGAGAAGGACGGTTCGCGGTTGGGGCATGGGCGTGGCTCTCCTCGGAGGGGACAAGTTCGTGGATGAGATTCACATGTATGGACACGCTAAGGAGCGTCGCCGTCACCGTCAAGTGTCGCGCGGAGGCCGTCAATCCGCTCCTGGGTTGCGGCTTTCCGTCTTGACCGGCGCCGCACGGCTGCCCTAGCGTGGCGCTGTTCAGAAATATGGACGCCGATCAGAATTGTGCACGAGCGTGAGCGCTCGCCGCACGGCCCAGGGAGCGCCAGTGACCTCAGCCCCGCTCGCCGCCCGCCTCACCCGAGTCGCCGGGCCGTTGTTCTTCCCCGTCACCGCGTACGGCCCGGACGGCGCCCTCGACCTCGACGCGTTCCGCGCGCACATCCGCGGCGGCGTCGACGCGGGCGCCGCCGCGGTCTTCGCCTGCTGCGGCACGGGCGAGTTCCACGCGCTCACCCCGGAGGAGTTCGGAGACTGCGTACGCGCGGCCGTCGAGGAGACCGCGGGGGAGGTCCCCGTCGTGGCAGCCGCCGGTTACGGTACGGCAATCGCCGTCCGGTACGCGGAGATCGCCGAGGCCGCCGGCGCCGACGGACTGCTCGCCATGCCGCCCTACCTGGTCGTCGCCGACCAGGACGGCCTGCTGCGCCACTACGCGGCGCTCGCCGCCGCCACGGCCCTGGAGATCATCGTCTACCAGCGCGACAACGCCCTCTTCACCCCCGAGACCGTCGTCGAACTCGCCAAGGTGGACGGCATCATCGGCCTCAAGGACGGCCACGGCGACCTCGACCTGATGCAGCGCATCCTCAGCGCCGTACGGACGCGGGAGCCCGACCGCGACTTCCTCTACTTCAACGGCCTGCCCACCGCCGAACTCACCGGCCTCGCCTACCGGGGCATCGGCATCAGCCTCTACTCCTCCGCCGTCTTCGCCTTCGCGCCCGAGATCGCCCTCGCCTTCCACCGCGCCCTCACCTCCGGCGACGACACAACCGTGAACCGGCTCATCGACGGCTTCTACCGGCCGCTGGTCGAACTGCGCGCCCAGGGGCGCGGATACGCCGTCTCGCTCGTCAAGGCGGGCGTCCGACTGCGCGGCCACGACGTCGGCGAGGTACGCACACCCCTGAGCGAACCGCAGCCCGCGCACATCAAGGAACTCACCGAGATCATCGAACGCGGCTACGCGCTGCTCGGCGACGCGGAGCCGGGGGCGGACGCGTGAAGACCTCCGCCTTCCTCTACCCCTGGGACGTCGTGGGCGACCCCGACGCGCCCGCGCGGGTCGCCGATCTCGGCGTCCGGCAGGTGACCCTCGCCTCCGCCTACCACTCCACCCGCGCCCTCACCCCGCGCCACCCGCGCCACCGCGTCGTCACGGCCGAACACGCCGCCGTGCTCCACCCGTTGGACGAGGCCCGCTGGGCGGACGCCGAGCTGCGCCCGTACGCCGCCGGGGACTGGGCCCCCGGCGACGCCTACGGCGAGGCCGCCGCCGCGCTCGCCGACGCCGGACTCGACGTCCACACCTGGGTCGTCCTCGCGCACAACTCCCGCCTGGGCGCCGAACATCCGGACACCTCCGTGGTGAACGCCTACGGCGACCGCTACCCCTGGGCGCCCTGCGTCGCGCGTCCGGCCGTCCGTACCTATGTGACGTCGCTGGCCGCCGAAGCCGCCGTACGGCCCGGCGCCGCCGGCACCGAACTGGAATCCCTCGGCTGGTACGGGCTCGCTCACCTGCACGCCCACGACAAGATCGGCGGCGTCCCGCTCGGCGAGGCCGCGCAGTACCTGATGTCGCTCTGCTTCTGCTCCGTGTGCCGCGCCGGATACATGTCGCTCGGTCTGGACGCCGACGAGCTGACCGCCGCCGTCAGGCGCGCCCTGGAGCCCGTCTGGAACGGCGCCGAGGACCCCGGCGGACCCGAGCAGGGGTGGCCCGCCGTCGAGCGGCTGCTGGGCGCCGACCTGGCGTCCGCCACCCTCAACTGGCGGGTGCGGACCGCCCGTACGCTCCAGGAGGACACCGTCGCCGCCGTACGGGCGCAGGCGGGCCCCGGCTTCCAGGTTCTCCTGCACGCCGACCCCCACCCCCATCGCACGGGGGCCAACGCCGGGGTCGACCCCGCGCACATCCTCGGCACCGCCGACGGGGTCGTCGTGCCGTGCACCGGCGGCGCGGCGCGCGCGATGCTGACACCGTTCGCCGCGCACCGCCCCGAGTCCGCCGTGCTGGCCGCCAACTTCACCGTGGTGACGGGCATGGGCGGCAGCCCCGGCACCCTCGCCGACGACGCCGCGCAGGCGCGCTCGCTCGGCGCGACAGAACTGCGGCTGTACCACGCGGGCCTGGCGTCGGACCCGGACCTGGCCGCCGTCGCCGCCGCGCTCTCACGCCTCGGCTGAGGCCACGCGGGGCACGCCTCCGTAGAAGGCGAGGCCGGCCGCCGTCAGCAGACCGATCACCCCGGTGAGCGGCAGCAGCACCGTGATGTCGACGAACGCGATCAGTCCCGCGCCGAGCGCGAGGGACACCGCGTTCGGCACATAGATCAGGGTGTTGGCGGTGGCCGCGGTCCGCCCGAGCACGGCGTCCGGCGTCTCGCGCTGCACCGCCGTCAGCGCGACGATCAGCACGCACGGCAGCCCGATCCCGGCCGCCACCGCGCTCGCCAGCACCACCGCGTCGTACGGCAGCGCCCGCAGTCCCACGGCGGCGGCGAACAGCGCGATGCCACCGGCGGCGAACAGCCGCTCCGGGATCCTGCGCATCAGCGGGCCCGCCAGCAGCCCGACGGCGATCGATCCCACGCCCTGGAGGGCGTAGAGCAGACCTACGTACGTAGGGGCGTGTCCGAGGCCCTTGTCGACCACCGCGTAGATCGCGGCTCCGTTGAGCCCCGCGAGCAGCATCGTCAGGGACCCCGCCAGGACGAGCGGGCGCAGGACCGGCGACTGCCGCAGCACCCGCGCGCCCTCCGCCGTGCGCGACCACCAGCCGCCCGTACGGTCGGGCGCCGGCTTCTCCTCCC
>NZ_MDCR01000202.1 GCF_001723055.1 Streptomyces niveus | reverse complement strand
CCGGAGAAGAAGACGGCGCCCATCCCCTCCCCCGAGTCAGGATGGGCGCCGTCTTCTTCTCCGGCCTGCGGAGGGGAGTGCCGGTGCTACGGGACGGTGGAGTGGACCACGTCCTCCAGGAACGGGATCTCCAGCCATGGCTTCGGCTGCGTCATCAGCGACAGCAGGACGATCACCACACCGAGCAGGCCGTACGTCACCATGTCCGTGAAGCGGGACCGTACGGCCAGCATGCCGACGGACGGCATCACCCGCCGCAGGATCGCACCGGTGATCAACGCCACACCGATCAGTATCGTGCCGTAGCGGAACGCCTCGTCGAACGGATCGAGCCCGACGATCAGCAGCCCGAGCCCCGTCGCGCCCAGCACCGTGAGCAGCGGCCACTGCCGGGCCGGCGCGGGCGCGTCGCCGGGCGCGGCACGGCCGCCGCCCTCGGGGCGCGCGGTGTCCTGGGTGACGGTCGGAAAGCGCCGCGAGGTGCTGGGGGCCGCGTCGCCGTCCCCCTCCGCCACAGGCTCGTCGGCGCCACCGCCGGCCGGCTCCTCCGCCGCGTCGGCGCCCGCACTCGTACCAGCACCCATGGGTGCCCCTTTCACGTTCCGCTACCGCTTCCGGCGCGCTCCGCCGCCTCGACGACGTTCACCAGCAGCTGCGCGCGGGTCATCGGGCCGACCCCACCGGGGTTCGGTGAGATCCAGCCTGCCACTCCGGCGACGTCCGGGTGGACGTCCCCCGCGATCTTGCCGTGCTCGTCGCGGCTGACGCCGACGTCGAGCACCGCGGCGCCCGGCTTGACGTCCTCCGCCTTGATGATGTGGCGCACCCCGGCCGCCGACACGATGATGTCGGCCTGCCGCAGATGCGTGGCGAGATCACGGGTGCCGGTGTGGCACTGCGTCACCGTCGCGTTCTCGGACTTACGGGTGAGCAGCAGCGGGATCGAGCGGCCCACGGTGATCCCGCGCCCCACGACCACCACGTGCGCGCCCTTGATCTCGACCCCGTGGGCGCGCAGCAGCTGGATGATGCCGTACGGGGTGCACGGCAGCGGCCCCGTCTCGTTGAGCACCAGTCGGCCGAGGCTCATCGGGTGCAGCCCGTCGGCGTCCTTCGCGGGGTCCATCAGCTCAAGGACACGGTTGGTGTCGATGCCCTTGGGGAGCGGGAGTTGGACGATGTAGCCCGTGCAGTCGGGGTTCGCGTTGAGTTCGCGTACGACTGCCTCGATCTCCTCCTGGGAGGCGGTGTCGGGCAGCTCACGCTGGATGGAGGAGATGCCGACCTCGGCACAGTCGCGGTGCTTGCCGTTGACGTACCAGCGGCTGCCCGGGTCGTCCCCGACGAGCAGGGTCCCGAGGCCCGGGGTGATGCCCTGCGCCTTGAGGACCGCCACGCGGGCGGTCAGGTCGGACTTGATCGCGGCTGCGGTGGCCTTGCCATCGAGAATTTGGGCGGTCATACGCCCATCTTCGCGGATGACCCCACCGCTCTTCCAATCCAAGGTCACGCACGAGCCCGGGCGGCCAAGATCAACCGTTCGACCCAGGTTGCACTTGCACAACACATAGGGATACCGACTGGACAAAAAGACGATCCGAACAGCACGATGAGCCGCGCAGTGCGCGGGCAGTGTTGGGGGGCAAACCGCTCGATTCCATGACGTTCCTCCTTACGGTTCCGCGATGTCCCCGCATTACCAACGGAGGAATCCCGCCATGAGCTTTGGCGACCCGAACAACCCCTACGGCCAGCAGGGCCAGCAGCAGCCCCAGGGCCAGCCGGGCTACGGCTACCCCCAGCAGGGCCAGCCCCAGCAGCCGCCGGCCAACTACGGCTACCCGCAGGCTCCCCCGGTCCAGCCCGGCTACGGCGGCGGCTACCCCGGCGGCCCCACGGGCGGCATGCCGCAGCAGATGCCCGGCGGCGTGACGGCGTCCCGGGTGTTCCTCTGGATCATCTCCGGCCTCAGCCTCATCGGCGGTGTGATCTTCCTGTTCGCCGCCATCGCGCTCAACGCGGCCAAGGACACGGACGAGTTGGCCGACGACTCGCAGTTCCAGAACCTGGTGGACCAGTCGAGCGGCCTGCTCTGGTTCATGACCTTCATCGCGTTCGCGTGGACCGTCGCGTCGATCGTCCTCGCCATCAAGTTCAACTCCGGCGGCAGCGGCCTGCGTACCGCGCTGATCGTGTACGGCGCCCTGACCATAGTCCTGGGTATCTACCCGTTCGGTGGCCTCGTGGGCATCGTCCACATCGTGCTCAGCATTCTGCTGATCGTCTTCGTGTCGAAGTCGGACGGCGCGGCATGGTTCAAGCGCCCGCGTTACTGACACACACGCACCGCGCTCACGCGCACGCACGCGCCGGAAGGCCGTAACACCCGTCGTAGCGACGGGGTTTACGGCCTTCCGGCGTTCCGCCGCCCCGTACGGTGACTGGTCCTCCCGGGGGCGGCCGTCACCGCGTAACCGGCAGGCGGCGATGGGTGGTTCGACCGGCTCAGTGGAAGAAGTGCCGCGTCCCGGTGAAGTACATCGTCGCGCCGGCCTTCTTCGCCGCCTCGATCGTCAGCTCGTCACGCACCGAACCACCCGGCTGCACCACGGCCTTGACGCCCGCGTCCAGCAGGATCTCCAGCCCGTCGGGGAACGGGAAGAACGCGTCCGAGGCCGCGTACGACCCACGGGCCCGCTCCTCGCCCGCGCGCTCCACGGCCAGCTTCGCCGAGTCCACGCGGTTGACCTGGCCCATGCCGACGCCGACACTCGCGCCGTCCTTGGCGAGCAGGATCGCGTTGGACTTGACCGCGCGGGACGCCTTCCACGCGAAGGCCAGTTCGCGCAGCTCCGCGTCGGACAGGGCGTCGCCGGTGGCGAGCGTCCAGGTCGACGGGTCGTCGCCGTCGGCCTGGAGCCGGTCGGTGACCTGGAGCAGCGCGCCGCCGTCGATCGGCTTCACCTCGACGGCGGCGGAGGGGCCGCCCTCGCAGCGCAGCACGCGGATGTTCTTCTTGCGGGCCAGCACCTCGACGGCGCCGTCCTCGTAACCGGGCGCCACGATGACCTCGGTGAAGATCTCGGCGACCTGCTCGGCCATCTCCACGGAGACGGGCCGGTTGACGGCGATGACCCCGCCGAACGCGGACAGCGGGTCGCACGCGTGGGCCTTGCGGTGCGCCTCGGCGACGTCGTCTGCGATCGCGATGCCGCACGGGTTGGCGTGCTTGATGATCGCGACGCACGGCTCGGTGTGGTCGTACGCGGCACGGCGCGCGGCGTCGGTGTCCGTGTAGTTGTTGTAGCTCATCTCCTTGCCGTGCAGCTGCTCCGCCTGCGCGAGCCCGCCGCCCGGACCGCCGGTGTAGAGCGCGGCGGCCTGGTGCGGGTTCTCGCCGTAGCGCAGGACGTTCGTACGCTCGTACGTCGCGCCCAGGAAGTCCGGCAGCCCGGAGGTGTCGGCGGCGGCGTAGTCGGCGGCGAACCAGGAGGCCACGGCCACGTCGTACGCGGCGGTGTGCTGGAACGCCTCGGCGGCGAGCCGCTTGCGCGTCGTCAGGTCGAACCCGCCGTCCTGTACGGCGGCGAGGACGTCCCCGTACCGGGCGGGGCTGGTCACGATGGCGACCGAGGGGTGGTTCTTGGCGGCGGCGCGGACCATCGACGGGCCGCCGATGTCGATCTGCTCGACGCACTCGTCGGGAGTGGCCCCGGACTCGACGGTCTCGCGGAAGGGATAGAGGTTGGACACGACCAGCTCGAAGGGCTCGATGCCCAGCTCGGCGAGCTGCTCGCGGTGCGAGGCGAGGCGCTGGTCGGCGAGGATGCCGGCGTGGACGCGCGGATGCAGCGTCTTGACGCGGCCGTCGAGGGTCTCCGGGAAGCCGGTCAGCTCCTCGACCTTGGTGACGGGCACCCCGGCGGCGGCGATGCGCCCGGCGGTGGAGCCGGTGGAGACGAGCGTGACGCCGGCCGCGTGCAGTCCACGGGCCAGCTCCTCCAGGCCGGTCTTGTCGTAGACGCTGACCAGCGCGCGGCGGATGGGCCGCTTCGTACCTTCGGCTGCGGCGGCTGCTCCGGCGGTCCGGGCCGCGGTCTCTTCGACGCTCACTGGATTGTTACCTTTCGTCCCTCAATGCGGTAGCCGTGCCGGGCGAGACGCCCCACGACATCGACGAGCAGCCGTCGCTCGACGTCCTTGATGCGCTCATGGAGAGCGACGCCACCGTCCTCGTGATCCTCGTCCCGCACCTCGACCACGCCTTGCGCGATGACCGGGCCGGTGTCGACGCCGTCGTCGACGAAGTGGACGGTGCAACCGGTGACCTTCGCCCCGTACGCGAGCGCGTCACGCACCCCGTGGGCACCGGGAAAGCTGGGCAGCAGGGCGGGGTGGGTGTTGATGAACCTGCCGCCGAAGCGGGCGAGGAACCGCTTCCCGACGATCTTCATGAAGCCGGCCGAGACGACGAGGTCGGGCTCGTACGCGGCGGTGGCCTCGGTGAGCGCGGCATCCCACTCGTCGCGCGTGGCGTGGTCCTTGACGCGGCGGACGAAGGTCGGCAGCCCGGCGCGCTCGGCACGTTCCAGACCGGCGATGGAGTCGCGGTCGGCGCCGACGGCGACGATGCGGGCGCCGTAGCCCTGCGGGTCGGCGGCGACGGCGTCGAGCAGGGCTTGGAGGTTCGTACCGGAGCCGGAGACGAGGACCACGATCCGGGCCGGGGAGCCGAATTCGACCGGGGAGCCCGGTTCCGGCGGGGTCTTCGGGTCGTCTGGGGCGGGCGGGGACGGCGGGGAGGCCACGGCGGAACGCCTTTCTGGACGCGAGCAGAGCCTCGCGGGTGGTGCGGGTCGTGCGGTTTTGTGTGGTCGTACGAACGAACCGGGTCTCCCCTGTCGGGGAACTCTACGAATGCGCCGACCGTCAGCAACGATACCGGCACACCGAACGGCCCCCGGGGGACGGGGGCGCGGCCGGGAGGTAGCGTCTGGGGACACGGACCTGTCTCCAGGACGGGCCATACGACACAAGACCCCTTACGCCAAGGGTCTGAGGGGAAGACGTTCACCAGATGCCGGACCGACGACACCGCACGGCACTCCCTGTCCCGCAGCCCACCGGGCCGGTGCTTCTGCTGCGGGAACGCCAGTCCTCGTCCGCCGGGTCCTCCGGGTCCTCGGGTTCTTCGGGATCCTCCGGGCCGGAGGACTCCTCGGGTTCTTCGGGGTCCTCGGGTTCTTCGGGCGGCTCCGGGTCCTCCGGTTCCTCGGGCGGCTCCGGGCCCTCCGACGACAATCCGTTCGCGCCGCCGCCGGAGGACAGGCCCGACCAGCCGTGGCAGCCGCGCCATCCCCAGAACGGCGGCGGGACGCCGGACGACCAGTCGTCGGGCGATGACCGTTCGTCCTGGGGCAGCCAGTGGAGCAGCCGTCAGCCGGGCCGCTCGTCGGGCGGATTCGGCGGCAGGCCCGGCGGCCAGAACGGACCGGGCGGCGGGCAGAACGGCCCCGGTGGCCGCCAGGACGGTCCGGACGGCCGGCCCGGCAAGGGCGGTCTGCGCTGGGACCCGACCGACCCGTTCCAGCGCCGTGCCCGGTACTCGATCCTCTCGGGCATGTGGGCGTTCTTCTTCGCCCTCTTCGACTTCCCCCAGGTCGCGCTGCTCCTCGGCTCACTCGCCCTGTACTGGGGCATCAGCTCGCTGCGGGCCAAGGCACCACTGCCGCGTCCGTCGGCCGAGCGCACGGGGGCGAACCCTTCCGACGTGGGTACGACGTCTTCCGCGTCGACCCCCGCGGGCGCGCCGCCGGTGCCCAGTACGCCGCCGGGCGCCCCGGCCCAGGGCACGACGACGCACAAGCCGCAGACGACGGCCGCGGTGAGCGGCATCGTGACCGCGTCCCTCGCACTGCTGGTCGTGGCGGGGACGTTCACCGTGCAGCTCGTCTACCGCGACTACTACACGTGCGTGAACGACGCGCTGACGAAGACGGGTCAACTGGCCTGCAACGACAAGCTTCCCGACTCGCTGGTCCCTATCTTCGGCGTCCAGAAGTAGCCGGCGGCCACCCGGTACGTCCGACGGCGGCCCCACCCTTCCCAGTTGCGGGAGGGGCGGGGCCGCCGCTCGTTCGAGTGGTGGGCGCGGGTCAGTCGGCGGCTTTCGCCTCCGGCTCGGGCTTCGTCGGGGTCTCGGGCTCGGGCTTGGGCTTCGTGGCGAACGTCGGCTCGGTCTCGGGCTCGGGCTTCGTCGCAGACTCGGGTCCGGGCTCGGGTCCGGGCTGAGGCTCAGGTGTGGGCGGGGCCGGCGGGAAGTCGGTCATCAGGCCGCCGGACGCCTGCTTGATCGCGGCCCAGCGCGCCTCCTGGGAGTCGCGGTCGTGCCAGTCGTCCATCGGCAGGAAGTCGTACGGCGCCTCCGCCGGTTCCGTACCGTCCAGCGTGGGCGTCACGTCCTCATCCGCCGGCTCCACCGGCGCGTCCTTCTCCGCCGCCGCCTCACCGCGCCGCCACGGCAGCCGTCGCCACCAGGGGCGCTTCTCGGAGTCCGGGTCAGCGCTGTCCGTCCCGCTCCCGTCGTTCACCTCGTCCACCTCCTTCGTCTCACTCACCTCCTTCGTCTCACTCAACTCGTCCGCCTTGCCCGCCTCAGTCACATCGCCCACTTCGTCCGCCTCTCCCTGCTCGTCCGTCCCGCGGCGTTCGCGCAGCCGCCAGGCCCGTACCAGCAGCGCCGCCGGTACGCCGATCCCCACCGTCCACGCCAGCGCAGCCACCCCGGTCAGCCACCACACCGGCCCGAACTCCACCAGCCGCGCCGTCCCCAGCGGCCCGCCCGCGAGCGCGGCCAGCGCCGCCGTCAGCACGGCGCACCCGGCCCCGGCGAGCGCCGTCGCGAGCGCGGTCTCGCGCGCGCTCCACGCCTCGTCCCGTTCGGCGTACGGCGGGGCGGCGACCCGTACCGTGAACCAGGCGATCGTCAGCCCGGTCAGCAGTGGCACCGCCCCCGCCGCCCAGGTCACCGCCATGCCGGGCCCCTCGGCGGGCACGGCGGCCAGCAGCGGGAAGGGCG
>NZ_MDCR01000201.1:176-25268 GCF_001723055.1 Streptomyces niveus | reverse complement strand
TCCACCCGGAAGCCGCCGATCTCCACCGGCCAGTTGATCGCCCACGTCCGGTTGACCTTCAAGGACGAATGGAGGTCCCGGCGGAACTCCTCCGACACCACGGCGACCGGTGTGTCTCGATGGAAGATGGTGTATGGCGGGCTCTGATCGGCGGCCATGGGCAACTCGTGCTGCAGACGCAGCACCAGGTCGTCGCCGGGGCGGACCGACGCCGCGAGGTGGTCCTGGAGTTCGACGGGGTCGGCCTCGAATCCGTCCGTACCGGGCGGGTGCTCGGTGGACACGTCCCGACCGCCGGTTGCCAGTCCGTCGCGGTAGTAGGCCTTCCAGCCACCGAGGTAGAAACGGTCGCTCGCCCTGTCCTTGCGGATGAGGGTGGTGTCCGGTGCGGCCATGCGGAACAGGTCGTCCCTGGCGCGTGTCATCGCCACGTACAAGGCACGAGACTCCGCTGCCGGATCGACATGCGTGTGTTGTCTGCGAAGCTCCGTCGTCGTCGGCGGCTCCACCATGATCACCCGATCGAATTCGAGTCCCTTGGCCCGGTGGACGGTGGAGATCACGAGGCCGCCCGGCTCCGGCATGACGAGATCGTCCGGGAAACGACCCTCGGTGACCAGCCGGCGCACGGCGGAGACATCGAGGAGGCCACGAGGTGCACGTGCCGCGTCGCGCAGCGATCGCCAGAGCCTGATCGGGTCGTCGCCTTCGGGCAACGACCCACCTGCGGCGAGCAACTTGAGAAAGCGTTCCTCCATCAACGTCGAGGAGCCGGTGGCTCGAAGGACGGACGCGACCCACGGTGGAACGGAGCGGTCCTGGAAGGACCGTCGCATCCGGTGCGGAACCTGCAAGGAGTGGAGCGTGTCCGACAGGACGAGAGCTTGCCGGTTGTCGCGACACAGGATCGCGCACGTCCCTGGGAAGTCCCTGAGTGACCCCACGGTGAACTCGCTGTCGAGCGGACCGAAGTCAGGACAGGTGCGCAACAGGTCCGACAGTCTCCGGTACAGCTCCTCGCCGGCCGTCCCCGACTCCTGGGTGTCGGACGGCAGCCGCTGGAGCGTGGGTCCGAGGCCGAGAGCGATGCGTGCCTCGTCGGTGCGGGCCCGAAAGTTGGCGGTGAGATGCAGCTCGACCAGGTCGTCGGCGTACGAGGCCCGGAGCCAGTCGAAGAAGTAGTTGGTCTCCGCCGCACGAGCGTCCTCGTCCGACACCTGGAAGCCGAAGATCGCCTGTGCGCCGTCGCCCACCACGGTGAAACCACAACTGTTGCGGAAACGGTCGAGCAGGGTCTCCACCATGTCTCTGCGATCACCCACGAGATCCTGGACCTCGTCGATCACCACATGGGCCGGCGGACCGACCTCCCCCGCCTCCAGAGCTCCTCGCATGATGGCCTCGGTGGCCTCCCGGATGCGCTCGTCGAAGGAGAGACCCTCCCATTCGCGATCCGGATACCCACTCTGCAACAGTGCGTACGCCCACGAGTCGAAGGTCTGCACCCTGACCCCGCGGGCCTCCCTGGCGTGCAGGGAGATCCGCTCGCGCAGCTCCCTGACGGCCGCCCGGGAGAAACTGAGCACGAGGATCTCCCGGGCCTCCAAGGCCACGTCCTCGTCGCTCATCAGCGCGTCGAGTCGACGCACGAGAGTATGGGTCTTGCCCGATCCCGCACCGGCGGTGATCAGCAGACGGGTGTCCCAGGGCTGGTCGACGACAGCCTGCTGCTCCGCCGTGAGCTCCGGGGTTTCGACCCGCAAGGTGCTCACTTCGTACCCCACAGATGCTCGAACTGGGTGAACGCCAAGGCTTTGCCGTAATTGGTGATGTTGTCGCGGACGTTGAGGATGAGACAGGTCTCCTCGCCTCCGTTGCGTGGTCCTCGTAGACCGCGCCCGATCATCTGCTGGTACATGTTGGGGCTGTAGCTGGGACGGGCCACGACGACCGCACGGGTGGCAGGTGCGTCGAAGCCCTGGGTGAGGACACCGTAGTTGGTGAGGACGCGGATGCCGCCTCGCCTGAAGGCGTCGATCCGCTGCCTGCGCTCGCCCGTCGACGTCGCCGAATCCACCGCCGCCGCGGTGATGTCCAGATCTCTGAGTTTGGCGGCCAGGAACTTGGCGTGGCCCACCGACGTGGCGAACACGAGGACCGGCCAGTCGGAAGGCATGCCTCGAATCTCTTCGAGAATGCGGCTGTTCCGGTCCTGGTCGTCCGCGAGGCGCTGTTCCGCGGCCTTCGACAACAGACTGAGCTGGTCTGCCCGTTCCTTCTCGTCGTGGGTCAGCTCGATGGTGCCACCGGGCAGTTCGCGATGGGTGACGCGCGCCAGCATGCCCAGTTCCTGGAGCTCACCGTACGCGTCTCCCGAAGCGAAGATCCCGTCGTCGAGGCGCCGTGCCCCGAAGCGCTGCACCAGGCGCCGTGTCTCCTCGTCGTTGGTGTTGCGGAACGGTGTGGCCGTGAGACCGAGCAGATGGCGCTCGGTCTCACGTGCGGTCAGGCCCAGTTGCGCGAGGATCTCGGTGTACTGCTTCGCGATGGCCATGTGGGCCTCGTCGACGATGACGAGGCTGGCCGCTCGCAACCACTCGTAGTTGTCGGTCTCCAGACAGTTGCGGAGCTTCGCGTCGGTCGCGACGACGAGGTGCGGGCGGTCGTTCACGGGGCCGGCCTCGTTCGACGACCACAGCCGGCTGATCGCGAGCGATTCATCGGCCCCCACCTTCGACCAGACGAAACTCCAACTCTGGACGGCCTGCTCGCACAGTTCCTCGGTCTGCGCGATCCACAGGATCGGGCCGTCCAACTGCCCCGCCTGCTTGACCCAGCGGATGACGGCCTCCGCCGTCACCCGGGTCTTCCCGGCGCCTGTCGGCAACGACAACATCCCGCGTTGCGGCGTGACGCGGTCCAGCATCGCGAAGACGTTGGCGGCGAGCCGTTCCTGGTAGTCGTGGAGGCGGGGGAACGCGGTCGGTCCGGACACGTCGATCCTCGGCTCCAGGGAGGGTGTCCTGGCTCCGGCGAAGGAGTCGGGGAAGCCGAACTCGGACACGAACCGCACGGCGTGGGACCCGCCCGTGAAGGACGACGGTGCGTGACTCGGGTAGGCCGCCACGAGGTCCCGGGCGTGCATCTGCAACACGCCGTCACCGTGGGCGTTGTACGCCATGCGTGCGATCCGTCGGGCAGGAGGTTCCTCGTCCCCGAGGGCGGCACGTTCGCTCTCCAACAAACCGGGCGGCAACCCGGCACGAAGCGCTGTCGCCCCGACGAGCAACTCCAACTTCTCCTCCACGGTCTGCGCCTCGCGGACCTTGCGCAGAGCGCTCTGCACCTGCTGGTCGGACTCCTGTCGCTCCTGGGCGTCCAGAACGGCTCGACAGCCCGCCTCACGCAACCCCCAGCGCAACTCTCGGTCCGCGGAGATCAGCGCCTCGAGCCGGGACTGCGAGGCGAGTACGAGCACGGTGGTGCCGTGCAGGGCGCCTGCCAGTGGAGCCACCCGGGTCCCCTGGGGGGTACGGGTCACCTCCTCCAGTTCGGTGCAGCGCAACAAGGTGTAGTTGTTGACGGAGTTGCCGAGCCGCTGGCGCAAGGTCGGGTATTCGTCCCGCAGGAGGATCGGCTCACCTGCCCCGACGTGTCGGATCTCCCTGCTGATGACATCGGCGAACCGCAGCATCCCCCAGGTTCGGACCAGAAGATCGGCGTCGGCCGGATTGCCCGCGAGCAGGGCCGGGAGTTGCTCGGCGCGCAACGCGCGATACTCCTCCTCGGAGGCGGCCACCGCGATCTCGCCGTCCTCGCGGGCAGCCCACTCGGCACCCGTACGACAGCGGGTGAGGGTGTCCGCGGGGAACGGGACCTCGAGGCGGGTGAGCATCACGTAGGTGCGACCGACGAACGCGTCGTCGTCGCTCAGGGCGAGCTGCGCCAGGAGGCGGTCCCACTGCCTCGGCGGGACGTCGCTCGCCACGACGGGGAGATGAAGTTTGCGGGCTTTCTCCTCGCTGATGTCCGCGACGGGAAGGACATCGCTGTACGCGTGGAGCTGCGGACCCACGGCGTCCGCGAGCGGGACGACTCCCTGCGACGTCGGCAGCATGCCGTGACGGCGGAGCATCCACCGCAACGGCGAGACGACTCTCCGTCGGGTCGAGGTCTGCGCCCCGATCTGCATCGTCCACGTGTCGATGACACTGTCGTCCGGCAGTGCCTTGACGAAGGCGGCCTTCCCCTCGTCGGACAGGCGGGGCAGGAGGTGCAGGGGGCCACCGGGAGTGGCGCCCTCCACCTTGAGGCGGTTCAGGGTCGGACGGTTCGCGCTGCTGTCGAGCGTCCTGCAGTACTCCTCGTGGACGGAGGTCCGGTACTCCTCGAACCAGGCGTCGTCGGCCGGCTGCTGCCCCCCGGTCGGTCCGTTGCGCAGGCCGAATTCGCGGAACACGGCCATGTCGTCGGAGTGGAAGTCCATGTCCACCGCGAGGGACGCGTCCCTGCTCCCGTCGGCGGGTACGACGGGGCCGGGCACCAGGCAGTCCCGCATCCGGTGGTAGCGGCCGTCCGACGTACGGACGAAGAGCGTCGTCGAGGGAGAGGGGACGCGGGTCCGTACCTCGCCGGAGACGTGGCTGCCCCCGGCGCTGTGGAAGAGTTCCCAGAAGCGGGTCCAGTCCTGCGGTCCGTAGCTGTCGAAACCCTGGTCCAGGACGCCCACGAACCGGCCACGGGCATCGGCCTCCCGGATACCAATCTCGTTGAACGCGGCGGCCAACGTCGGGTCGTCGGAGAGCGAGAGTGCCTGGTCGACATACACCAGGTCGTCCTTGAGACCGTCCTGCACCGTGCGGCGGAACACCCGACCGGCGACGGGCGGGACCATGCCGTGCTCCTCGGTGAGAACGATGTGGGCGGTGCGGGCCTCCTGCGCGAAGGGTGAGCCGTCACGGATCATCTCGGCGAGAATGCGGATGGCGACCGCGGACGCCTCGGCGGTCTCGTCGGACACCAGAGCCTCCAGCCACCCGCGCACCGTCTCGCGTTGCTGCTTCGTCTCGTTGAGGACGTGTTCGACCTTGCCGGAGCGGATGTCGAAGGTCTCGACCGAGGGATGGATCCAGTTCGAAGGTCGCCCCGGACAGGCGCTCCACATCTGAAGCCACTGGGTCTTCAGTCGTCCGCGACCACCCAGGTCGGGATGGAGTTTCAGATCCCGCGGTATCTGAAGGACACCGTCCTGGTCGGGCAGCGAGGGGCGCTGAGCCGTCAACTTCCAGATCTGCTCGGTCAGATACTTGTCGGCCCAGTTCAACGTCTCGGACTCACGGGGGCGTCCGGGGAGCAGCGGGAGGTACGCACCGGGGTCCGACGGCGGGCAGAGTTGAGGCAGAGAGTCGACGACGAGTCGGGCCGCGACCTGGATGATCTCCTGGTTGAAGGGGCTGGCGTCGAGCAGATTCTGCCTGTCCTCGTTCGTCTTCCACGCCCCGTTGAGGGCGCCGCTCAAGGTCATGGGGTATTTGGTGGGGAAGAAGGACCAGAACTCACCGCGGCCTCTGGGGGCGGTGAGTACGGTGTCACCCACGTACTCAGGCACCGCCCAGGCGATGTCGATCGTTCCCCGGTCATGCATCTCACCCGCACTGCGTCGGGCGTCCTCGGTGGGGCGGTGTGCGTGGGTGAAGACCTTCCATTCGGTCCTGACGGCGGCCTTGCCCGTCCGCGACTCGTTGATCGCGTGGTGGGTGCCGTCGTGCTCGACGGTGATCTCGCGACGGACGAACGGCAACTCGCGTCGATCTTCCAGCACGACGGTACCCACATGACGCGAGAAGAGTTGGAAGCGCTCCGGAAACTCCCGCCGCCCCTCGTCCTCGTTCGTCGACGTCCGGTGCATGTCGCCGGCGAGACGTTCGGCGGCGCCCGGAAGCAGGGGGAGGCGTACCACGGTCGTGGCCCAGTCCAGCAGTTGATCCAGTACGGGGTCGGCCAGTCGCTCCTCGGCGGAGTCCAGCGGGCGGGCCATCCGAAGAACGGGAGTTTCGAAGGGCTCGTGGGAACCGGCCCCGCGCGCCTTCGCGATCTCGTCGCGGGACCAGCTGCGGTCGAACCCGAAGGATCCTGAACTGCTGAAGAACTGGGGGGTGTCGGTGACGGCGAGGATCGACTTGACCCCTACTCCGAAGCGGCCGATCTGACCGCCACGCTTTCTTGACACGCTCATGCGGAGAATGGTCTCGGCACCTTCGGGGGTGACCTCGGTGCCTTCGTTCGCACAGTAGAGATGATTCTCCGTCAGGACGACATGGATCTTCCCACCGGGTTGGTCGGAGATCTCGTCGGCGGCGTTCTGCACCAACTCGAACAATTGGCGGTCCCCGTAGCCGCCCTGGGTGATGCGACGTTCACCGTTGGCATGCTCCAGAATCAGACCGGGGTCGACGCGGTAGGTCTCCAGCACGCGTGCCGACTGCTCAAGAATCGTACGGATGACGGGCGAAGCGGTCGAGGCGTCCGTGGCGGAAGCTTGACTCATGATGAAATCCGTTTCTGGGCCGGTGGCGGCCGGACGCGAGGAAGAAGCGGGGCCGAACCACGCCCTGGGTGTGGCCGGCCCCGCTCGAAACGATAGACGTGTTGCCCGACGGTGTGTCCGAGTTGTCAGAGACCGATGATGACGATGACCACCTGATTGCGGCGCGAGGGCGTCCTGCGATTCCGGACCCGCGGAGTGTTCCTGTTGGGGGGACGGGTCGCCGAGGCCGCAGAAGACCTGGTGGAGCGGGCGGTGGCGCGCAACAGACGCCGAATGTCGCTGAGTTCGGAGCTGAGGTCAGGGGACACGACCGGCTCCTCGGTCCTCTTGTTGTCCGCCCTCTCGGCATCGCGCTTCCGGGCGGCCCCGGCGTCACGCCGCCGACGGTCGTACCTGATTTGGGTGGGGGTCTTCCCGACGGACAGCAAGAACTCGCGCCTCAGGTCCGGTTCTTCGATGGAATCGTGAAGGTCGATGTAGGTGAAGTCGTGTTCGGGCATGGGAAAGCCTCCGTCGGGTAATTCAGAGAGTACGGCCGGGGAAAGAGGAAACGGGGCGGACTCGGCTCCGATTCTCTTGTGGAGATGGCCTTCCCGAGTGGTATGTGATTGTGAACAGGGCGACGAAGCTCGCCACTTCGGTGGAGGTGACGGGCCGGGTTATCTGTTGTTGTGCACGACGAAATAGAGACACGTGGTCGAGGGTTGCTCGAAGTGCCTGCCGATTTGCGCTTGGCGAGGAACGCTAGACCTTCTCCCTGATGGAGTCAACCCGCCTTGGCGGTCAACTCGCTCCCGAAAAAAGGCGTCTGATGGAGACTCAGTCCTCATCACCTTGCTCAACTTCCGATTTCGTCCCGTGTGCCCCGTTTGGGGCTTTTCAGCCGAATGGTGAGATCTGTTGGGTTTGAAGAATGAGAGCCAAGACCCATCCTGGGTGAGGCGAATCGCCTGTCAATCAATATTGTCGCAGAGTCGTGACGTCAAATTGCCGTGTATCGTGGGGCCGCAGGATGTGCCGAGCGCGGGTTGAGGGGTGTGGTGTGACATGGACGTGGGAGAGGACTTCGGCCCTTGGCTCGCACGCCAGTTGAGGCTTCTGGACATCAGTCAGGCCGAACTGGGCGAGCGGGTCGGGCTGACCCGGGCCGCGGTCTCGGCCTGGATCACCGGCAGGGCAGTGCCGCGCGAGGACATGATGCGCCGAATCGCGACCGCGATCGGCACGGATCCCGGGACCGTGCACACCCGAACCACCGACGCCGTGACGGGACGTCCGGTTTCCTGGTACCACCGCCCCGCGCACAAGGACGGCGGCCGCGAGTTCGGCAACGCCGCCGCCTTCGCCTTCGAGGCGGATGTCGAGGTGCTGGCGCGTGAGGCGACCCAGAACAGTTTGGACGAGCGTCTCGACCGCACACGACCGGTTCGCGTTCGCTACACGTTGCACGAGCTGAGTGGCGAACCTCTCGCACGCTTCCGGGACGCGATCGGCTGGGCGTATCTGCGACCGCACTACGAGGCCGCCGCCGCCCAGGAGCAGAAGGTGGGCCGGGTCATCGCCGAAGGCCTACGGGACATGAACGAGCGCGACCGTCTCGTGCTGTTGAGGGTCGACGACTACAACGCTTCGGGCCTCACGGGCGACGACTACGAGGACGGCCGGTTCGCCGCCGTCGTCCGACGGCAACTCGACAGCAACAAGTCGGACGACGGAGCCGGCGGCTCGTACGGCCTCGGTAAGGCCACGCTCTGGGCCGCCAGCAGGTTGGGCCTGGTTCTCATCAACTCCACCTTGTCGGTGCCGCACGAGGGGCGTACGGCACGCCGGCTGATCGGGCGTCTCGACCTGCCGTGGCGTGTGGTGGACGGCCAGGCATGCGCCGGCCCCGCCTGGTTCGGCGAGCCGGACACCGTTCCGGGCAGCGAGAACGTGGCGCGCTCCTGGTGGGCCGAGGAGGAAACGGTCGAGCGGCTGCACCTCACCCGCGAGAACGACGAGCCGGGCACGTCCTTCCTCGTCGTCGGGGCCCACGATGTCGCGAGCGGGATCAACGAGCACACCGCGAGTGACGACGGCGACGAGGACGAGTCCGTCCAGGCCATGCACAAGAAGCTCCTGATCGCACTCGCGAACAACTTCTGGGCCGCGATGACCTCCGGCGAGAACACCTCGCCCTTGTTGGAGGCCTCGGTCCGCACTCTGCGCAACGGCGTCGTCGTCATGAAGGAGCAGCGCGTCGACCCTAGACTCGTGCAGCCTTCACGTACCCGAGCCCTGAAGGCGTACTTCGACGGTCGGACCGTCGACGAGCTCACCGAGATCGGACAGGTCGCCATGGCCAAGGTCCCTCTCAAGGTTCCTGCCGTGAGGGGCCACGGCAAGGTCGCCGAGCACGAGGCGGTCCTTCTCGTGACAGCCGCCGAGGACGCGGACGACGGCAAGCCCAACCACATGGTCACCATGCGGGGCAGTCGGATGAAGGTTCGATCCGCCCGCGTCCCAGATCTTCCTCTGGGAACCAACTCGTTTCAGGCGGTGCTGTTGGCGGGGCACGCGGCCGGCGCGGACGCCGTCGAGGCCGATCGGGCCGAGGCTTTCCTCCGGGCATCCGAACCTCCCGAGCACAACAAGTGGGGACAGACCGAGGAGTTGCGTGCCACGTACTCACCCACCGCTCATCGTCGGATCGCCGATTTCACCAGGGCGGCGAACAACGCGGTGCGAGAACTCGTCGGAAAACGCAAGGAGCGCAGCGAGGGCGGCCCGAAGGCACTTCGGGAGCTGTTGGGGCTGGACGGCGCCCCGCCGGCCGCCGCCCGGGGCGGCGGCTTCCCCACGATCCTCGACCTGGACGCGTTCGTGGACGAGGCAGGTGCCTGGCAGATCGACGCCGAGGTCAAGCTGCCCTTGCGTCAGGATCCCTGGGTCATGAACCCCGTCGCCCGGTTCGAGGTCCGATCCGGTGGTCGACCATCGGTCGGCTGGGCACGGGTCGTCGCCGGTGCCAACTGCGAGTTCGTCGACGGCGCACTGCGCTTCAAGGCCGGCGCGCGCAGCGCGACCTTCACCGCCACCACCGACGTGTCCACCCATCCGGTCCGTGCGGCGCTGGCCGGACTGATCGTCGACCTCCAGAAGACGAAAGGGGCGCCGGCGTGAAGGTCTTTCCCTACCGGACGCTGGCCGGTGAGGTCGCCCTGCGAGTGACGGCCGTGAAGCAGGACCAGAAGGACCTTCACACGTCGGTGTTCTCCGGGGACGAGCGGGTGGTCGCACTTCACCAGGTGGAGCGGGACGACTGGACGTACGCGAGAATCGGCGTCACCGCCACCCTCCCCGTGAAGGAGCTCGACGAGGGACCCTGGCAGGACGTGTCCGTGGTTCTCGTCCTGACGGAGAAGGCGACCAACGCGCGTACCACGGCGGTTCTTCGCCCTCGGGGGAGCGACAACGCGGAGTGGACCGGGCGGATCAGGCTGTGGCGGGCAGCGCATCGGAGCCAGGCCGAGCTGTCGGTGTCTGTCGTGGCCACGGTCGACGGCGTACCAGGACGGATCATCGGTGGGTCCGAGGACAACTGGGTCGTCGACCTGACGGCGCGAACGCCCGTACGGCGCAGGGAACTTCAGATCAACGAGGTGGACTTCGCCACCGGATCCGAGGAGTGGCTGCGCCCCTTCAAGGACGCCCCGTGGATCGTGGAGACGTCGGGCGACCTTCCGACGGTGCACCTCAACACCGGATTCGAAGGCGTTTCCGAGCTGCTCAACTCCGGCGGAGCCCCCCTGGAGCGGGCCGTCAGGGACATGCTCGCCACCCAGATCGCCACCGACATCTGGACAGCGGTGTTCCACTCCGCCGTCAGCGACCTGGAGTTGGACGAAGAGGGCAATCCCGAATGGCCGGGCGGTTGGCGTGATGCCGTACTCCGCGGGATGCTCTCCGACGTACTCCCCGGAATGTCCGGAATCGACGCCCTGAGTGAGATCCACGCGAGGCGGCGGGAGTCCTCCGGTTGGAACGAGCTGCAACCGCGCATCAGTTACGCGGCGGGTCGCCGCGCCAAGGTGGCCAGGAATCTCGGCACCGCAATCCGTGTACTCGACGCGTCCCAGAAGGCGAGCAAGGCATGACCGACAAGCCCGAACCCCTCCCGGACCGGTTGGCTCTGCTCTCGGACATCAATGCGGTCAAGCACATCGGCATGGGTGTCCGGTCGGGCCGCGAGAATCCGCCGTACATCGAGCTGGGCCGCCAGGTGACGTCCTTGCCCGACGACGACGTTCGCCTACGTGTCGAGCCGGTACGAGACCTGATCGACGATGTGATGCACCTCTACCCGCCCGCCGAGCGCACCAGGGCCGACGCCTGGCTCGCGCCTCGGCTGCACGCGACTCTCCGACTCACCCGCAGGGAGGCCGCCGACGAGGCGATGTGGAATCATCTCGCCCTCGCAGTCGCCCCGGACTATCTGGTGTGGCGTCACCTGCCGGCCAAGGGCAAGGACGGGCTCCCGCCGATGGTGTCGGCGAGCCGCTTCCGCGGGGCCCACTACACCCAGGGGTTCTCCCGCCTCTGGTGGGCGGCGGAGCTGTTCAGGAACGGTGCCGACTATGCCCCGGCGGTCGTGGCCTGCGGCAATCAGGACGTGCTCAACACGCTTCTGCGCCTCGACATCATCGATCATCGCCCCACCGCCCAGGCGATGATCCGACTGGTCGCGGACGGGGTTGCCCGTACGGGCCGTGAGGTGAACGCGCTCGCCACCGTGGCGAACGCGGCGGCCGGCACCCTGCTCTACGACGTTCTGGCCGAGGACGACGACTGGTACGGCGACGCTCTGGAGGCATGGGTAGCCGGAGCCGACTCCGCGCCGGTGGTGTCTCGACGGCGCCTGCCGGACGGGCCGGCCGACGACCCGGTCTCGGCACCGGCTGTGGATACGCTCGCCGAACGTTTCCGTGAACTGTTTCAGGACGCTCCGGTACGGGGGAGAACCGCACCGCCTGAGGGGTGACCCTGCGGACCGGCCGACAGCCTGCGGCTCAACGAGCGACGGCGAAGTCGAACATGCCGGGCTCGGCCTCGGAGACGGACGGCTTCGTGAGGCCGAGTGCGGCCTCCAGGACGCGCTTGGCAAGAAGAGGTGGGATGGCGTTGCCGATCTGCTGCGCGATGTCTTTCCCGCTCCACGGATAGTCGCGTGGAAACGTCTGAAGAAGTCCCGCCTCGGCGTGGGTGAATCGGGGCAGCTCCTTCGATTCGTCGGGCGTCATCACGCGGTTCCGGGAGATCTTCCCGGTCACGGTTGCCGAGGGCTCGTCCCAGTTCCGTCGGCCGCGTTCCTTGGGGTCACCACCCGTTCCGTAGTTGGAGACGACGACGAACGGTTCCTTCCGATCCAGCGTTCGACGCATGTCCACCCATGGATCCAGGATTGGATCATTCGGGTCCGGCCTTCGCCCCTTGCGATAGGGCTGATGGGTCGGCGTCGGCAGCATCGCCTTTCCGTTGCGGCGGGCAATCAGGATGGCGCGACGACGAGTCTGGGGGACACCGAACTGCTCGGTACGGAGAACTCCCCAGTCCACCGAGTAGCCGAGGCGATCGAGTACCTTGCCGATCTCGATCCACACCGGAAGTACCGAAGGCACCTGCTCCAACACGATCACGTCGTATGCCTTGCCTGCCTTCTCGGCCAGGAGTGCCCAGCGGAGGGGTTGCAGGACCAGACCGGTACGTTCGTCGTCCAGGAGTGCCAGCTCCGGCTCGACGTCTTTTCCGGCCGCCATCTGGTGGACGAAGTACTTGACCAGGTCCAAGGCTTTGCGTCCGGCGCCCGTACCGGCGACGGTGAAGGTCTGACAGGGTGGGCCGCCTGCGAGGACCGTGGCATCCGGAAAGTGCTCAGGACTGAACTTCCGCACATCACCTTGCGGGCCTTCGAGGCCGGCGGCCAACCTCGTGGCATACGCGTTGTCATCCCATTCGATGCCGTTGACCGTCAGCCCCAGATCCTCTGCGGCCACGTCCAGTCCGCCGGGACCTGCGAACAGATCCACGATCTGGACGGCACGCACATGATCTCCCGGCTGTCGAAGTAGCTGTCGGCACAGACGTCACGTGGTCGCTCGTCGTGCCCGATCCACGAAGATCGCCGTCGGACAGGATACCCGCGCCCGACCGGTGCCGCCGCCAGAGAGTGGGCCGCGCAGACTCGACCACTCCCGGGACCGGCACGTCAGATCAGGGCCTCGGCGATGGACATCCCCAGAGCGTGCCCCACAGGTGGTGGTGAGGCGTGGCCGATCTGCCGGTGACGGGCGGTCTTGCCTCCGGCGAACTGCCAACCCAGGGGGAAGGATTGCAGGATCGCGGTCTGTGCCACGGTGAGTTTCTTGAGCGGGGAGCCGGACGTGTCCGATTCCTGCACCCCGTCGGGTCCGGGGACCTCGTCGCTGAAGGCGTTGCCGTTGATGCCCATCCGGGCCCAGGCGCGTTTGGTACCGGTCGGGCCCACATCGGCGCCTCCACGCTTCTCCGAGCCCCCCACCACCGTCGGGGCCACGCTGACGGCCGAAGCGGCCCATCGGTCGGCGCCGGTCCAACCACGACTCGACATCGAGGCGTGCAGGGCCTGGCCCGCGGTGACATGCCGGGTCACCGTGGCCTGGGGCGGGAGGTACTCGCGCGAGCCGTCCCTCTTCATGGCGACCAGCACACCCTGCTTGCGATCCTGCGGGACTCCGAAGTCGGCGGCGTTGAGTACGAACCAGTTGAAGGCATATCCGAGATGGATGAGTTCCTTGTGGGCGAAGTCCCGGAACTCGGCGAATTCTGGCGCGCCGGCAAGTCCGGGAACGTTCTCGATGAGGAGCGCCCTTGGCTGTACGGCGTGCACGAGGTAGATGGTGGCCTCCAGAAGGCGCATCTCCTCGTCACCGTCGGTCGTCCGTTCCCGTGTTGCCGTCGACTTCACACGGGGCAGGCCGGCCGAGAGCAGGTCCACGTCGTAACACTGCTGGTGGTTCACCGGGTCGAAGTCCAGGAGGTCCGTTTCCAGTACCTGCCAGGAAGGCCTGTTGAGTCGGATCGTCTCGCACGCGACGGGCTTCTTGTCGAGCAGCAACACAGGCTCGAATCCTGCCTGTTCGAGGCCGAGGGCCAGGCCTCCGGCTCCCGCGCACACGTCCAGGGACCGCAATGTCATTCGTCTCCGTCCTTTGCGGGCCCGGTGTCGTGGCCCCTGTTCCGGATCACGGTCTCCGCGATCTCGTCCGCCATGTGAACGGGCGACTCGTGTTCCCAGAACCGCAGCACCGTCCAGCCCGCCGCTTCCAGGTGTGCCGAGGTCTCCTTGTCCCGGGCCATGTTCTTGTCCAGCTTCTCGCGCCACCACTCGGCGTTGGCCTTCGGTTGGGTGGCGTGCAGAGGGCAGCCGTGCCAGAAGCAACCGTCCACGAACACGGCGACCTTGGCCTTGGTGAACATGACGTCGACCGTGCGTCGGGGCATGTCCGGAACGCGGGCGTTGACCCGGTAGCGAAGACCCGAGGCGTGGAGCAGCTTGCGTACCGCCACCTCGGGAGCGGTGTCGCGACGCGCCTGTCGGCTCATCCGGGCCGAGACGGCGGGCGACGAGGGTTTGGCTGTGTTCATTGACTGCGGCCCCGTTCCTCTGCCGATCCCTAACCCGCCCCGTGGCACTCCCTGTACGCCCTCCCCGAGCCGCACCAGCACGCCGCGTTGCGGGCCGGGGGCCAGGCTGTGGCGCGGCCGCGGGCGGCCAGGGTGGTGGCGTACTGGGGGAGCAGGTTGGGGTCCGAGGGGGAAGCGGACTCGGAGGCGGCGAAGGCCTCGTAGGAGGGGACCGTGCCCGTCACGATGCCCAGGTTGGGGGTGCCTGCCGCAGCGAGTTCGCGGAGGGAGGACTCCAGTTGGGCGAGGTGGGCCTCGTGGGACGGGTACTCGGTGCGGAGGTCGGGGTACGCCGTGAGGAGTTCCGTCAGTTCCGCGGCCGGCCAGTGGAGGACCGCGACCGGGAACGGGCGGGAGAGGGCCGAGCGGTACGAGCCCAGTTCGGCGCGCAGGCGGGCGATCTCGGCGCGGAGTTCGGCCGGGTTGTCGGAGCCGAGGGCCCAGAGGCGCTTGGGGTCGTGGAGTTCGTCGAGGGGGACGGACGTCTTGTTCACCTGGTCGCCGAGGGCGTCCCAGTCGTCGTGCTCCAGGCCCAGCAGCCGGCGCAGGCGGTGGCGGCCGAGGAGGAGGGAGCCGGCGGAGTACGGGACTTCCTCGCCCGGGGTCAGGAGCAGGTTGAGGGCCGTGGTGTAGGAGTCGTGGGCCGCTTCGAGTTCGTCGTGGGCCTCCAGCGTCTCCGCCACGATCTCCCACGGCGCCGGCTCCAGCGGTTCGGCGATGCGCAGGCCGTCGATGATCGCGCGGGCCTCGGCCTCGTGGCCGTACTCCCACAGGTTGGCGGCCTTCAGCGCCTTCACCAGGTGCGGGTGGTCCGGGGCGCCGGTGAGGAGGTCGTCGTAGAGGCCGGTGGCGCGGTCGCGGGCGCCGGCCAGTTCCAGATGGGCCGCGGCCTGGAGGAGCAGGGGCTCGCGGTCCTCGGGGTACTGGGCAGCTGTGCGCAGGAGGCGCTCGGCTTCAGAGGTGTGGTCGGCAGGGATGTCGGGGCGCATGGTCCACACCGTACTGCTGGACGTGCGCCGGGGCGGAGGGGGTTCGGGACAGATGCGAGGGTGGTTCTCGCCGTACGGAGGGGGCTGCTCAGCGCCGTGCCCGCGCTCCGTCCCTCAGCGACAGCACCAGCGCCGCCCCCAGCAGGGTGAGCCCCGTCGACACCAGGATCGCCAGGTCGGTGCCGTGCTCCGGTGTGCTCGCCGACGTCGCCACCGCGATCATCAGTGCCACGCCCGCCGCCGAGCCGATGTACCGGGCGGTGTTGTTCGCCCCCGAGCCCATCGCCGCGCGTTCCTGCGGGACGGACTCGACGGACAACCGGGGCAGTGCGGCGTTCAACAGGCCGCTGCCCGCGCCCGCGACGATCAGCCCCGGTACGAGCCGCCCCCACGATCCCGCGCCCACCGCGCCCAGCATCGACAGGGCGCCGGCCGCGTGCAGGCCGAAACCGAGGGCGAGTTGGTAGCCGGCGGGGACGCGGCCCGCGAGGCGGCGGGTCTGGAGGGCGACCAGGAAGGCCGTGCCGGACCAGAGCACGAACAGGCCCGCGGCGCCCATCGGGGAGATGTGAAGCGTCCGCATGAGCAGCGTGGGCAGGTAGCTGAACAGGCCGATCACCGCGAGCCCGGTGAACAGGGCCCCCGACGTGGCCGCCTGGAACGGCCGCCGCCCCAGCAGCGCCGGCTCGATCAGCGGCGCGCCACCGCGCCGTTCCACCGCGGCGAAGACACCGGTCAGTACGGCGGCGGCCACCAGCAGCAGGACGACGGGCGTGCGCAGCCATCCGTCGCGCCCCAGCGTGAGCGCGCTCAGCAGGGCGGTCATGGCCGCGCCGAGCGCGACCGCGCCCGCCAGGTCGGGGCGTCCGCCGCGCGGCGCGCGGGATTCGGCGAGCGTACGGAAGGCGAGGCCGGCGATGACGAGGGCGGCTGCGGACAGTACGGCGTACGGCTGCTGCCAGCCGTACGTACCCAGCGCTCCGGCGAGCAGCGGCCCGGTGGCGATTCCCGCGCTCACGAACGCTCCCCAGACGCCGGTGGCCCTGATCCGCCCCGGCCCCGGAGGGAAGGCGTGCACGAGGAGCCCGAGGCTGCTGGCGATGATCGCCGCGCTGGAGGCGCCCTGGGCGATGCGGGCGAGGGTGAAGGTGAGGGTGGAGCCGGCCAGCGCGCCGAGTCCGGTCGTGAGCGCGAGGCCGAGGGTGCCGGCGAGGAAGAGTCTGCGGCGGCCGTAGTCGTCGGCGAGGCTGCCCGCGACGAGCAGGAGGGCGGCGAGGCCGAGCGGGGCGCCGTTCAGGAGCCAGGCCTGCGCCGATATCGCGGTGCCGAAGTCGGCGCTCAGGTCGGGGAGGGTGAGCATCGGGACGGTGTAGTTCATGAGCGCGACGGTCGTGGCCGCGCTGGTGACGGCGAGGGTGGCGCCCGCGGCGGGCCGGGCGGCGCGGGTGGTGGCGGGGCTCGTGGACACGGGCGGCGGGGGCATGACTACCTTTCCCGGCTCGGTGAGCGTGGGTTCGGTTCGGTTGAGTTCGATGAATGAACTCAGTGGCTCGTCGAAACGTAGCACGGTGAGTTCGTTCATTGAACCTTGGATTGGTTAAGGTGAGGTCATGGCCCTCGGCAAGGACTACTCCGCCCAGCAGTGCTCGATCGCCCGAGCCCTGGAGGTCGTCGGCGAGCGCTGGACACTGCTCGTCGTACGCGACGCCTTCTACGGAGTGCGCCGCTACAACGACTTCCTCACCCACCTCGGCATGCCCCGCGCCGTCCTCGCCACCCGCCTCAAGAGGCTGGAGGAGGCCGGCGTCCTGGAGAAGCGGCGCTACCAGCAGTCGCCGCCGCGCGACGAGTACGTCCTCACCGAGCGCGGCACCGCCCTGTGGCCCGTCCTGCGCTCCCTCGGCCTCTGGGGGCGCGAACACATCGAAGGCGTCCTGCCGATGCGGGTGTTCACGCACGCCGCCTGCGGGACCGAGCTGGGCTCCTACGGCGAGTGCCCGGCCTGCGCCATGGCCGTACCGCCCGGCGACGTGCGGATGCTGCCGGGGCGCGGACTCGATCCGGACCCGGACAATCCGGTGAGCCGGGCGCTGCTCGCGCCCCGCCGTCTCCTTCAGCCCATCGAAACCGATCGTGTATAACGGCTGGGAGGGCCTGAACGGTCCGAGAGCGGATCAGTGGCCGGGACAGTAGGGAGGAGCGGGGCATGAACCGACGCACGGCACCGTCGCCGCGCTCCGTCGTCCTTCTCTTCTTCCTGCTCGTCGGGCTCGTCCAGATCCTGCTCGTCGACACGGGCAGCCTCTCCGCCGCCGTCGCCCTCGCCGCCACCGCCGCGGCCTCCACCGCGTTCGCCGCCTCCGCCGCCATCTCGGCGCGGTGCGCCCCCGCCGTACCGCCCACCCGGGTCCGTACGGCCATCCGCGACCGCGAGCAGCGCACGGCCTTCCTGCCCCAGAGAGATCCCGACGCGCGAGGTCGCACCCGGCCCCGAGCCCCCGGTCGTCCCCTCCTGACGACCGCGTAGGGCCCTTCTCGAAGCCTCACCCGAGCCAGCGGACCCCACGCGGGTCGTCATGCCGAGCCGCGCCGCGCCCTGTCACCGGCGCCGCGCCTTCCATCCGGCACGACGAGACCCCCGGAGGGCTCACCCATGTCCGTCTTCCTGTCCGGCTTCGCCTCGCTGGTCGGGCACATCGCCGACCTGCTCCACCCCGTCTTCCAGGGCGGCGCGACCGCCGCGGCGATCATTCTCTTCACCGCCTGCGTACGGCTCGCGGTCCATCCGCTCTCGCGGGCGGCGGCCCGTGGCCAGAAGGCCCGCACCAAGCTCTCGCCGCAGATCGCCGAGCTGCGCAAGAAGCACTCCAAGAACCCCGAACGGCTCCAGAAGGCGATCATGGAGCTGCACAAGAAGGAGCAGGTCTCGCCGCTCTCGGGCTGTCTGCCGAGCCTGCTTCAGCTGCCCGCGTTCTTCCTGATGTACCACCTCTTCTCCAGCCGGGAGATCGGCGGCAGGCCGAACGAACTGCTCGGCCACTCCCTGGGCGCCGCGCCCCTCGGCGACCGCTGGAAGGACGCACTCGCCGACGGCGGGATCTTCGGCGGAGCGGGTCTGGTGTACGTCGTGCTGTTCGCCGTCGTCGTGTGCGTCGCCACGTTCAACTACCGGCGTACGAAGCGGCAGATGGCCACCATGCCGACCCCGACTGCGGGTCCGGACGGGCAGCCGGTGCCGGGCATGGGGGCGATGACGAAGCTGATGCCGCTGCTGTCCTTCGCGACCCTCATGACGGTGGGGGTGGTGCCGCTGGCCGCCGCGCTGTACGTAGTGACAAGCACCACATGGACCGCCGTCGAACGGGCCTTCCTCTACCGGGACGTCCCTGCGCCGGGGGCGCTGGCCACCGCCGTATGACGCCGCCCGGCGCGCCGGGCGCGGTCCAGGGTGTGAACGGGGTCTTGCGGAGTGATCCGATGTCTTGGACGATCGGCCGATCCCCCGATGGCCGCGACCCGTCGGCGGGTGCCCCGCTCGACCAGAGGGAGATACAGACCATGAAGCTGCTGCGTGTCGGTACGGCGGGTGCGGAGCGCCCGGCGCTGCTCGACCAGGACGGGACCCTGCGGGACCTGTCCGGACTGGTCACGGACATCGACGGCGCGCTGCTCGCCGACGAGGCCGCGCTGGAGCGGGTACGGGCCGCCGCCGCGTCCGGCGAGCTGCCCGTCGTCGACTCCGCCGGGCTGCGCACCGGGCCGCCCGTCGCCCGGATCGGCAAGATCGTGTGCATCGGGCTGAACTACCACGATCACGCGCGCGAGACGGGCGCGGACATCCCGTCGGAGCCGATCATCTTCTTCAAGGCCCCGGACACGGTGGTCGGCCCGGACGACACCGTCCTCGTACCGCGCAAGAGCGTGAAGACGGACTGGGAGGTCGAGTTGGCGGTCGTGATCGGCCGCACCGCCCGCTACCTGGACTCCCACGAGGAGGCCCTGGCGCATGTCGCGGGCTACGCCGTCTCGCACGACGTCTCCGAGCGCGAGTTCCAGATCGAGCGCGGCGGCCAGTGGGACAAGGGCAAGAACTGCGAGACGTTCAACCCGCTCGGCCCCTGGCTCGTGACGGCCGACGAGGTGCCGGACCCGCAGGCGCTGTCGCTCACGCTGTCCGTCAACGGGGAGCGGAAGCAGAACGGTACGACGGCGGAGCAGATCTTCCCGGTGGCCGAAGTCGTGCGCTACGTCAGCCAGTTCATGACGCTCTACCCGGGCGATGTCATCAACACCGGTACGCCGGCGGGTGTGGCGCTCGGGCAGCCGGAGCCGAAGCCGTACCTGCGGGCCGGTGACGTCGTCGAGTTGGAGATCGCCGGCCTGGGGCGCCAGCGCCAGGAACTCAAGGACGCGTAACTCGCCCGTAGGCTAAGGGGCTTGGCCGGGTCGGACCGAGAGGGAGGAACGTGTCGATGGTCACCGGTCCTCGCGACGAACGACTGGCCGTCGACTTCTGGTTCGACCCCGCCTGCCCGCTCAGCCGCGTCACCGCGTCCTGGATCGTCACCGTCGCCGAACAGCGCCCGATCGACATCCGCTGGCGCGTGATGAGCCTGTCGATCCTCAACGAGGGCAAGGACGTCGACCCCGAGGGCGACGAGGAGGGCTACCTCTGGATCCCCGCCCGCGTGTGCGCCGCGGTCCAGACGGCGTACGGGCATGACGCCCTCGGCAGGTTCTACGACGCCCTGTGGACCGGTCCGGACGGCGGGCGGCGCGAGTGGATCGGCGACATCGCCGAGGCCCTGAGCGCCGCCGGGCTGCCGGCGGCGGAGGCCGCGACCGGGTTCACGACCGACCACGACGCCGCCCTGCGCGCCTCGCACGAGGAGGCCATGAACCTGGTCGTCGGGGAGGTGGGGACGCCCGTGCTCGCCGTCACCCACCCGTCCGGGGCCCGGCACGCCTTCTTCGGCCCCGTCGTCACCGAGACCCCGGCACCCGACGACGCGCTGCGTCTGTGGGACGGCACTCTGCTCGTCACGAGCGTGCCGGGGTTCCGGGAGATCAAGACCTGACGGCACGACGGCGGAGGCGTCACCCGCGCGGTACGTGCTCCCGCATCTGGCCCATCAGCCGCTCCATCGCCTCCACCACCATCGCGTGGTCCTCCTCCTGCGGCAGACCCGAGACCGTCACCGAGCCGACAACTCCCGCCCCCTCCACCGTGATCGGGAACGAGCCGCCATGGGCCGCGTACCGGTCCGGGTCCAGCCGTGAGGAGTCCTCGAACGTGCTGCCCTTGGCGCGGAAGCGCGCACCGACGAGGAACGAACTCGCGCCGTACCGCTCGACGACCCGCCGCTTGCGGTCGATCCAGGCGTCGTTGTCCGCCGACGAGCCCGGCAGCGCGCTGTGGAACAACTGCTGACTTCCCCGCCGGATGTCGATCGCGACCGGTGCCCCGCGCTCGCGCGACAGCTGGACGAGCAGGCTCCCGAGCGCCCACGCGTCGTCGTACGTGAAGTGCGGCAGGACCAACCGCTCCTCCTGCGCCTCCAGTTCGGCCACCGTCGGCAGCGAGCGGTCGTCGCGCGCCGTCATGACGCGCTCCCGATCGCGACCGTGACGCCCTCGCGGGCGGAGCGGCGCGCGGCCTCCAGGACGTCCAGCGCGGCGGCGGCCTCGTGCGCGGTCACCGGCGGCGCCGTACCGTCGCGCAGCGCCCGCGCGACACCCGCGTAGTACGCCGGGTAGTCACCGGGCGTGCTCTCCACCGGGTGGCCGCCACCCGTCGCCGGGGACTCACCGGCCCCGAGGCGGCCCCACAGGGACTCGGGCTCCGTCCCCCAGTTCCCGTTGGATTCCCCGGTGTTGGGCCGCCTGCCGTCGCGCAGGTCGGCCTCCTGGGGGTCGAGGCCGTACTTCACATAGCCCGCCTTCGAGCCCAGCACCCGGAAGCGCGGGCCGAGTTGGGCGGTCGTGGCGCTGACGTACAGATGCGAGCGGACCCCGCTCGTGTGCGTGATCGCGATGAACGTGTCGTCGTCGGACGCGGCGCCGGGCCTGCGTACGTCGGACTCCGCGTACACGAGCGCCGCCGGACCGAACAGCACCAGCGCCTGGTCCACGACATGGCTGCCCAGGTCGTACAGCAGCCCTCCGATCTCTTCCGGCACTCCCGACTCGCGCCAGCCGCCCTTGGTCTGTGGCCGCCACCGCTCGAAGCGTGACTCGAAGCGCTGTACGTCACCCAGCTCACCGCCCGCGACGAGGCGCGCGAGGGTCAGGAAGTCGTTGTCCCAGCGGCGGTTCTGGAAGACGGAGAGGAGCAGGCCCCGCTCCTCGGCGAGAGCGGCCAGCTCGCGCGCCTCGGCGGCGGTGCCGGCGATGGGCTTGTCCACGACGACCGCGAGGCCCGCCTTGAGCGCGGCCGTCGCGATCGGGACGTGCGTCTTGTTCGGCGACGCGATCACGACCAGGTCCAGCTCACCGGCCCGCTCCCACAGCTCGTCCGGCGACACGGCGAACCGGACGTCGGGGAACTCGCCGCGCGCCTGCGCCTGGCGTTCGGGGTTGGAGGTGACGACCGTGTCGAGGACGAGGCCGTCCGTCGCGGAGATCAGCGGGGCGTGGAAGACGGAGCCCGCGAGGCCGTAGCCCACGAGTGCGACGCGCAGAGGGGTACCGGTGCCAGTCATGCGTTCCACTTAAGCAACGGTGTTGCGATAGTGCAAGCGCCCGGCACAATGACACCGTGGGCAACGGCGAGAGCAACGAAGACAGCGGCGGCAGCGGCGAGGGAAGCGGTGTTGACCGCGGCGGGGGCGTGCGCGGCCAGGGGATCGGTACGGGCGTCCCGGCGGACATCCGCACCGGCGTGCACCCGGGCCCGCACGCCGGCGCGAATCTCCCGTCGCTGCGCAGCCACAACTCCGCGCTCGTGCTCGACCTCCTCCGTACGGCGGGTGAGGGCGGCATCAGCCGCCTGGAACTCGCCGAGTCCACCGGCCTCACCCCGCAGGCGGTCAGCAAGATCACGGCCAGGCTCCGCTCCGAGGGCCTGGCGGCCGGCGCCGGGCAACGGGCGTCCACCGGCGGCAAACCCAGGACCGTCCTGTGCCTGGTCCCCTCCGCCGCGCACGCCGTCGGCCTCCACCTGGACCGTGACGAACTGACGGCCGTCGTGGTCGACCTGGCGGGCACGACGGTCGCGGCCCGTACGGTGCCCTTCGACCTCGGCGCCGGCGCGGCCGAGGTCGTGGAGACCGCGGCGCGGTGGGTGGAGTCGGTACGGGCGGAGGCCGGGCGCCACGCGGACGCGCCGGGCACGGCGAATCCGCTCGGCGTCGGTGTCGCCATGCCCGGCCCCCTCGACCACACCACCGGCGTGCCCCAGCGGGTCACCGGCTTCCCCCAGTGGGACGGCTTCCCGCTGCGCGACGCGCTCGCCGCCCGCCTCGGCCTGCCGGTCGTCCTTGACAAGGACACCAACGCCGCCGCGCTCGGCCTCGCGCTGCGCGGACCCGGCGACTCGTTCGCGTACCTCCACCTCGGTACGGGCCTGGGCGCCGGCCTCGTCCTCGGCGGCGCCCTCTACCGGGGCGACCGCACCGGCGCGGGCGAGTTCGGGCATCAGGTCATCCAGCTCGACGGGCCGCCGTGCGACTGCGGGAACCGCGGCTGCATCGAGGCGCTCTGCCTGGCGGCCGTCGCACGCGGCGACCTGGCCGAGGCCGCGCGGGTGCTGGGCGCCGGGGCCGCGAATCTGGTCGGGCTGCTCGACATCGACCGGGTGCTGCTGGGCGGGCGGGTCGTCGCCGCGGCCGAGGAACGGTTCGTCACGGGAGTCGGGGCCGTACTGGAGGAGCGTGCGCGTGGCCCCGTCGTACCGGTGACCGTGGCCGACGGCGGTACGCACCCGGTGGCCGAGGGCGCGGCGCAACTGGTGCTCGCGCCGGTGTTCGGGCACGCGCGGGTCTTCGGGCGGGGGCGGCCCGGGGTCGCGCGGGACACGCCTCAAGCAGCCCGGATACAACCTTCGCGGCCCGTCGCGAGTCAATGACGCCGCGATGGGATGACATCGCGATGAGGTGAGGGCCTCCGTGTCAATGGGTCCCGCAGGAACGGCATAAGATGCCCGTGCCGCCCCTCATAAAGATGCCATAAGAGGATGTACACGTCATGACTCTGCGTGCCCCGTATCGTTCCATTCGCGGCATATCCGGTGTTGCCGTCCTGCTCGCCCTCGGCGCGGTGGGATGCGCGGACGTCTCCGACGCCGTCGACAGCGCCAAGGACGGCGCGAAGAAGGTGGCCCGCCAGCGCTCGGTGTTCTCGCTGGACACGAGTGACTGCTACAACCCCAGCGGCAAGGCCGAGGGGACGGCGTACACCGTCGAGATCGTGCCCTGCGACGAGGCCCACGAGGGCCAGGTCGTCGGCGAGTTCGCGATCGACGAAGGCAAGGCGTACCCCGGCGACGACGGGATCTCGGCGATCGCGGACGAGCGCTGCCCGGTCGAGGCGCAGAAGTACGCCCCGGACACCTGGGCGCTTCCCAAGGGCGTCTCCCTCTTCTACTACACGCCGACCCAGGAGAGCTGGTCGACCGGTGACCGCGCGGTGAGCTGCACGTACACCTCGGAGGCGGGCAAGTTCAGCGGCTCGCTGGACACCTCGAAGTCCCTCAAGCCCGAGCAGACCACCTTCCTCAAGGGTTCGAACGCGGTCTACGAGGCCCTGTGGGCCAACCAGTCCGAGAAGGACGCCGTCGAGGACGACCTGGCCGGCTACAAGGCGCAGGCCAAGGCCGTCACGACTGCCCTCGACGCACACGTCAAGGGCCTCGACGGCATCGAGGGCGCCGAGGTCGGCAAGCTCCGTTCGACGCTGACGAAGGCGGCGGGGGACTGGAAGAAGGCCGCGAACGCCGCGGACTCCGACGCGTTCTACATCGCCTACGACTCGGCCTTCACCGGCATCGACCCGAACAAGTCGGTGGCCGCCCGCAAGGAACTGGGCCTGGCCACCACCGTCCCGGCCGACGACGCCGAGGTCTGGGCGGGCTGACGCTCCGTCGAATCAGCGGGGCCGGGTCCGTCAAGGACCCGGCCCCGTTCTCATGGGCCCCTCCCGTAACAGGGCTGAGGGCCGTTGGGACGTATTCGTACGATCTTCGGACCGTGGTCGGACGTGGCTTCCAGGACCGGTGGCCGGCCCGTGGCAGCGTCGGGGCTCCATCGCGGCCCCGTCCCGTCCCGACCGCCTCGCGATCAGCAAAGGCCACCTGCTCATGCGATCCATGCGACTGCGTCCCGCCCTCGTCACCGCAATCCTCGGAGCCGTCGGAGCTGTCGGTGTCACCGCCGGCACGATCGTCCCCGCCGCGTTGCCGGCGACGACCGCGAGCGCGACCGTGGCGGATCCCGGCCCTGGCCCCGGGGCCGACCGGCAGCCGAGTTGCGGCCGGGCGTCCGACCCGGACTTCCCGATCGACACGCGCATCCACGGCGGCCCCGACGAGTACCGTCCGGGCGGCCCGGCGGGGACCTGGTCCATCGATCTCACCAACAGCACCGACGAGGTCTGCCACAACATCCACCCGGTCATCGTGCTCAGCGACCGGCACCGGTCCCTGGCCGTCGACCAGGTCCGGCTCCAACTCACCGACGACAAGGGCGGATGGCGGACCATGTCGCTGGAGAAGTCGGACGAGGACGAGATGATCGCCGTCGTCGAGGGCGGCTTCCCCGGCTTCGCCGTACCGGGCCGACAGACCGTCACCGTACGGGCGAGGCTGGCCTTCACGGACGCGGCCGGGGCCAACAAGGTCGTGGCGAACGCGGCGACGGT
>NZ_MDCR01000201.1:0-127 GCF_001723055.1 Streptomyces niveus | reverse complement strand
TGCAGCGGCGCGGCGGCGACGGCGACTGGGTGGGGGAGTCGAACGACTACCGTTTCTCCGTGGGCGGCGGGGGCCGGGACGGCGCGGACCCGGACACCGACGCGGACCCGGGCACCGGCACCGGCCG
>NZ_MDCR01000200.1 GCF_001723055.1 Streptomyces niveus | reverse complement strand
GCCGGGTTCCCATATGGGAACTGCGTGAATGACAGAACCGTGTCCAGCGAGCAGAAGGTGGGTCTTGACATGATGGAGAATGGGGTTTCCGCAGCGGAGATTGAGGGCGTTGCATGGCTCAAGTCGGAGGCAAGTGTTGGGGCGGGAGAGTGTGTCGAGGCCGCTGTGCTTCCCGGTGGCGGAGTCGCTCTCAGGAACTCCCGGCATCCGGCCGGTCCGGCGCTCGTGTTCACCGACGCGGAGTGGGATGCCTTCCTGGCCGGTGCGAAGGGTAACGAGTTTGACCGGCGCACCGTCTAGGAATAACTAGGCGTGACGCCTTGGCCATAGTTTGTGATGGCGGGCATGCCTCCGGCACTCTGTGGGGAACCTCTGTCCTCCCTTCAGTTTCCGGAGTTCACATGCCCGCCGTCCCCAATCCCCGGCCTGATGGCCCTGTGGTTCCCATACAGGATTCGGGCGACAGTCTCAGTGGCCGGATGCTGGGCGACGAACTCCGTCGATTCCGGGAGCGGCGAGGCTACACACTGGCTGACGCGGCCCGGGTTATCCGTGCCAGCACGTCGAAGGTCAGCCGGCTGGAGCGAGGGCAGAACCCGGTCAAGTACCGCGACCTGAACGACCTCGCCGTGTTCTACGGTGTCTCGCGCGAGGATCGGGCTCACCTCGACCAGTTGCAGCAGCAGGTCGGCAACGAGGACCTGCTTCAGCGGTTCAACGATGTCACACCTTCCTTCTTCAAGCGCCTCATTCGTCTGGAGCGGTCGGCGGAGCGGATCACGGTGTTCGAACCGCGCGTCGTACCCGGACTTCTGCAGACAGAGGAGTACGCGCGTGCGCTGGTCCGGCTGATAGAGATCGATCGTCCCGACAGGGACATCGAGTTGATCGTCCGCCTTCGGAGGGAGCGCCAGCTCATGCTCGAAGGCGAGTTCCCCATTCTGGCAGCGCTCATCTACGAGAAGGCTCTCTATCAGCCTTACGGGCCGGGCGGCATGATGGCGGAGCAGATGCGCTACCTTCGCGATGCGGCCGAGAACGACAAGGTGTCCGTACGCATTTTGCCGGAGCATCTCATCTGCTTGCCGACTCCGATCTTTCACCTGCGGTTCCCTGATGGCGAGCACCAGGAGCTGGCGTACGTCGAGCACGCGAACAGCGCGAACTACATCACGCAGAGGGTGGAACTCGACCGCACCCGGCGCCAGTTGGACAACATCCTCCACAACGTCTACGGCCGTGAGGACAGCGTGGCGTCCCTGGAACGCGCCATCAGCTACTGGGAGCAAGCTGCGGCTGAGGAGCAGCCGGGCTAGGCGCAGCAGGAGCCCGGCTGCTCGCAGTCGGCTTCAGCTCCGCGTGGGGACGCGGCCGACGCCGCCCCATTCGACCCAGTCGGGTGGGCGCATGTGCGGGGGCGGAGGTGGTGCGTCGGGAAGCCAGTCGATGATGTCGACCAGGCCCGGGGGATCCACGATTTCCAGAGAATCGAAGTAGCGGGCTACTTCGTGCGGCTGGCGTACGCGGCCCCAGTTGCCTCCGGTCGCATTGTCCATCAGGTTCGTGACGCCGTCCCGTACCGCGGGGTCGTCGCTGACGAGCTGGCAGATGACCATGTAGCTGCCGGGCGCGAGCTGTTGACTGACGGTCTTTATCAGGGCGCCCGGGTCGTTGCGGTCGTCGGCGTCGGGCAGGCAGTGCAGGACGGACACGAAAAGCGCCGCGATGGGCTCGTTCCAGTCGAGGAAGCTGCTCGTGGCGTTTCTGATGTCGTCCGTGAGGCGCATGTCGCGGTCGACGACCTTCGTGTTCTCGTTGTCGTCGAGGTGGGTCCGGGCGTGGGCGAGGACCATGGGATCGTTGTCGATGTAGGCGACCCTGGCGGCTGGTGTGATGCCCTGGGCGATCTGGTGCACGTTGTCCTGGGTGGGCAGGCCGCTGCCGTGGTCGAGGAACTGCGTGATTCCCTTGTCGGCGGCGAGGAATCGCACGACCCGGCGGAGGAAGGCCCGGTTGTTCCGGGCGAGTTGCTGAGTGCTGGGTGCGATCGTCAGGAGTTCGCCGCAGGCCGTACGGTCGACCTCGTAGTTCTCCGTTCCCCCTAAAAGCCAGTCGTACATGCGCGCCGCGCTGGCCTGGCTGGTGTCGATCACGCGGTTAGTTTGGGGTTTCTCCCCCTTGGACATGCGCGCTCCCGTAAGCCCTGGTCCGGGCTGGCTCCCGTGGATGTAAGGGCTGATTCTAGGAGTTGCCCGTGGCTGACGGCTAGTCAGCATGAGGGGTCAACGGGAGCAGAAAGTCGCCACTCGGGGGTGCGAAATGCTGGTCAGCGCACGCCCCGGTGACGGGCGTGCGCTGACCGGGGTTCACCCTTCGAACGGGGTGCCGAGGTCCCGTTGGGCGCCGCGCAGCAGGGCGTGCGCGATCGGGTTCGTCATCCCCATGAGGTGAGCGGCTCGCTCGACGGGCAGGCCGAGATCGTGGTGGAGGATGACGATGTCGGCCTGGGCGGGTCTGAGGATGGCGTGAAGTCGCTCTGCCCGGCTGCCGGCGCGGGGTGTGCGGCGCTCGGCCTCGATGCGCAGATCGGTCCAGATGTGGGCGGCGGGGCACCGGCTGCCCAGGACCGTGAGCCAGCGGTCCTTCAGTGCCGACAGCACCGCGTCGACGCACCGGCCGGCTTCCGCGCGGTCGGTGATCCGCCGCTCCGCGTACTGGATGTACGCGGGCCGGTTCGCCTCGCACAGCGCGTGGTAACCGAGCCAGGAGATGGCCGTGCGGGCATCGCGGCCCCTTCGTTGACTCACGATGGCACCGCCTCCTCGCCGCGCTGCAGTTGTGCGGCCCGGGCGGAGACCCACAGCGCCTCGAACGCTGCCGGGTCTGCCCCGAGCCCGGCCAGGAGCACCCTGACCGTCGGCCACGACGGGACCACCCGCCCGCAGAGGGCTGCACGGGCTTGGGCCACGTCGACGTCCGAGGCGACCGCGAGACTGGGCGCTCCGGCAGCCAGCCAGGCACCCCGAAGTGCCGCCGCCAGACGGCCGGTACTGCCCCCGCCTCCCGGCAGCCGGTCACCCGAGGCGCACTCCCACAAGTGCAGAAGGTCCTGCGGCTGCCCGCGCAGGGCGTGCGTCACGGTGTACGTCTCGGGCCACGACACGACTGTCCGTCCCTCGACCATGTCCGTGACCGTCTCAAGGGGGAGCCCGGTCACGGCCGCGACTTCCGAGAGACTGACACGTGACCTTCCGCGGAGCGTGCGGAGAGCAGCCCCGAGATTCCGCCGGGCGCCTGGCGCCTGGCCTGAGGAGCGAGGGTGCGGCACGGCCCGCGACGTGCCTGACGGCGAGTCGGTACTCGCCGAGAGGATCATCGGCGGCGGCACGCGTGCGGCCAGCAGAGCGGAGGTACGGGATCCGCCCCACCGGGCCGTGGCCGACGCCCGGCTCACTCCTGCCGCGGCGGCGACGTCCTGCCAGCTCTCGCCGCGCCGCACGGCGGAATCAACCGCGACAGCGGTCAGGCACTCCGCATCCCTGGCGATGTGCCCGGCGAGCACGAAGATGCTCTCCAGGCCGAGTTGCCGGCCGCCGTACAACTGGAGGCTGCTGGTCACCAGATCGTGCGCGATCGGCCGCCAGGACGGCCCGGGATCGCGCCGTGCGTGGTCCCGCTCGCGCTGGGCCTGACGCCTGCACCGCGGCGTGCAGTAGATACGAGGGCGCCCGCCTTTCCTCGTCCTCTCGATGCGGACATCGCACCGTGCGCACCGGACCCCCTGTGATGGCTCCGCCATCAGATCTCCCTTCGTCACCCCGGAGGCGCGGTCGTCCGCAGCGCCCGGGAACTCCAGCAGTTGAAGCCGAGCGGGGCCGCTACGAACGGCCCCGCTCGGTAAGGGGTCAGGCCCAGCGGTAGTGCACCCGGTGAAGCACGCTCCCGCGACTCGCCCGCAGCAGCACGGCCACGAACGGCAGCACCAGCGGCCAGTACTCAGGCAGGTGCGACGGAGCCGGAAGCACCGTGATGATGACAACCGCAACGATGACCAGAATGGCGACAGTCAGCAGACTTCCACACACACGGACATCGGTCCGCGAAATCCCGGTGGTTTCGCCGGCACCCGCGAGAGGGATACTCCCGTGGGGGAAAACCGGGGACGCCTTGCCAGACTCCCGGTTCACTCCTGAGGTCATGCTCATAACCTTCCTTGGTTAGCGATGGCCCGACAGGTGGCCCCGGGGCTCTCATCCCGGGGCCATCGGCGTCACGGTCCGCCATCGAAAGACCGCGATCCGTCATCAGACTATCGGGAAAAGTTAGCCTTCGCTGCAATCCGAAGAAGACTCCCCTCATGCAACGCAGATCCCATATGCAACGCATCCCCGAGTGGGCAGCCATCGTTTCTTTGATGACCGAATTTGATCGCTGCGACGGCATTTAAGAATGCTGAAGAGTCTTTAGTCGAGCGAACAGTGATCGAAGATGGAAAAAGCGCAGGCGAGAAGCCTGGGAGGCACCTCGACTTATGCGCGATTGGGGCAGAAAGAGGAATGATGACTTCCTGATGCATCAGTTCGTGCATATGGGAAAGACGCAAATGCGCGAAAGTGAACAGCAGCCCGCTGGACCGACCACTGGGCCGTACGCCTCGGTCTACAAGCCTGAGAGATACAGGCGCGGGGTCGCCGCGCTCTTGGGAGGGTGGGGGTTTGCTACGCGAACGGCACCTTGCGCCGCTGACAGTGCCGCGAGATTTTCACACGGCGCCGGTTGGAGAGTTCGCTCAAGTTTCCGCACTCGATCCGACGTTCACGCCAGCCCAGGTAACGCCAAGCCACATGAGGACGTCGCCGAAGTGCAGGTAGCGGACCAGGTAGATGCTCGTGGGCGTCGCGCGCCGGCTCCGAGCAACCAAACAGGTCGAGGTCGCGAGGCTGACAGGCGGGCCCGATCACGCATCCACCATTGACTTGCTAAAGATCGACGTCGAAGGTGCCGAACTTGAGTTGTTGCTCGGCATCGATGGAAGGCAATGGTCGACCATCGCCCACATCGTGGGCGAGGCCCAGGACGTCGGTGGCTAGAGGACAAGATGCTCCACCTGCTGGACCGGCACGATTTCGCCACCCATGTGACTCAAGGCGCCATGATGGACCCCGGGAGATGGGCTGCCGTATCGTCACCGTGCGACGAGGTACGCCCGCGTAGGCTGGGTCCCCCAACGCAGGGACCGACGCCGCAGGAGCAAACGGTCGACGCAAGGCACCGCCGCTACATGTGGCCATCGAATCGAAGGATCACGCGTCGCGACCCGGCGGCTGACCCTGGCCGGTACACAGAAGCAGGGATCGCTCAGACCGGTTCGGCCGGTTCGAGGATGTCTCTGGCGTCATCGACTACCAACTGCAGATGCCGCCGTAGCATCCGCAGCTGCTTGGTGCGGGACTGCTTCGCATGGGGGAGGACCGTCCCTGTGAGCACACGGTAGCTGCGTGTCGCCTCCGCGCCCAGTCGCATGATTTCGTACGCCTCGGCCACATCCGGAAGGTACGCCGTCCGGTAGACGTGCCCGTGCGGGTCGTAGGAGTAAACGGCGTCGGTGCCTTTCATGCCCGCGATGGCTTCTCGCAAGATGCTCAAACCATGCCGTGTCTGGCACTCGGTGAAGCCCGTCGTGTCCATGATTTCGGTGAAGGTGAGCCCCCGTGTGCCTGCTCTCTGCAGAGCGTCGAAAACGCTCCCGGCCAGGAAGTCGGGGCGCTGGTGCGCTGTCATCTTTCTCGTCTCCTCGCCCCCCAGCCGGAGGAGTGGCAACCTCGCGCCAGGTTCCGTTCGTCTCCTCCAGCCCCTTGTTGGCTAGATCTGGATCTCCTTCTCCGTGCGCGCTGGGAGGAGGAACTCTATGGGTGCACGCCTGTCATGACTCGCCCGCGATCAGACGTTCCAGTGCCGCGTCCATGTCGGTGCTGCCGGTCGCCAGGACGTGCTCGGTCCATTCGACTGCCGCGGTCACCCGGCCAAGGCCCTCACGGATTGAGTCCTTGGAGTCCTGCGATAGTTCGGCCAGATGCAAGTCCGGCAGGGTCCTGCCGATGCCGCTCGCGAAGGAGGAGCACAGACCCAGAACGGTCAACACCTCCTGCTGCTCATTCAGCTTCTGGACCTCCGGAAGCTTCCTCGTCTCCTCGCGGCCCTCACGGATCCTGCTGACCTGAGCCCGGTTGAAGGTCTCCCGGACATGCGGCTTGTCCGCGACGCGCTTGACGACGCCGGGCCGGCGCATGGCTCGCTCTACCACTTCGACGGCCATCTCGTCATCGAGCTGGTCTTCGACCTGTCGAAGCTTCTCCTCCATGCCCTCGGGCGTATCCGTCTTTCTGCCCAGAACACGGTTGGCTGCGTCGCACGTCCACCGACGCTCTCCGGTCCTCCGGTAGACGGGCGGGTTAGCGATCAACTCGAACCGGTCGGGACGGCGGGACAAGATGGAGTGCACCGTCCAGCAGACGCTCTTTGCCCGCTGCTTCTTCGGCCACGCTCCGGATACAAGCCGATACTCTTCGAACCTCTCGCGCTCAAGTCCGACTTCCTCGGCATAGTTCGCTAGCATCTTGTACGCCTTCACCGGCAGCCGTTTGCCCTTGGGAGGCAAAGGAACCATCTCCAGCCCGATGTCACCCAGCGCGAACTGGGCTGACCCTTCGGAGCCGACAAGTCTCTGCCCTTTGTGGATCAGGTCCGTCCACTCATTGGCACGGTAGTCAGTGACCAGGCTCATGGTCATAGGGACCTCCCAAAGGAGCCACTCCCCGATAAGTGCATTTTAGCTCGATATGCGAAGAGTGCCCTACCGGCTCAGGACTCCCGTCTCGCACTGCCAAGAGCCTGGAGCGACCTGCCGCAGGGGATCTGTCGAGGCCGACGGATCCTGAGCACCGTTTCGCCCCGGTGTTCCCCGAGGAGCCGGCACGCGTGACGTTCGCGTTGCCGACGGGTCGCCGCCCCTGCAGGCGATTACTCATGCAGGATTCAACGTCTTGCTGACTCGTCAGCGTGCACCGCGTGCGGTCCGGCAGGCGTGGCGGTGGTCACGGGGCTGGCAGCTGCGGTCAGCGACGCGCGCCGTCGTCCGGGCCTTTATCCCGGACGACGGCGCGCGTTCTCGGTGTACTGGGGGCTCAGGCTGCAGGCAGCGGGATGGCGCCGGTGGTCGGCTTCGGCCCCTGTCTGGGAGCTCGGACAGGCGGCACGGTCGTCAATTAGCCCCGCGACCTGAAGAACCCGGCGAGCCACGTGGCGGATCGTGTGGGCCTCGGCAGCCGACAAGAAGTGACCGGCGCTCCACGACGGCCACGTTCCGGCCCCGATATCAGCGCGGGCACACCGGCGCGGGCCAGGGCCGCGTCTGACGACCGTCCCGAATGCTGCGGTACGGCGCTGGCCGTGGCGCGGTCGTCCCGACCTTCCTCGCGGAAACGCCGGGTCATCAACTACCAACACCTCCGCAGTCGCGTCAAAGCGGGGGAACATAGCGCGGGATCGGCGGTCGGCCAAACCGGCGATCCCCCGCATCATTGAAAGTCCACCGCCGCGACTTGCCCGTACGTCGAAAGGCACCACCGACGACCACCAACCAACCGCGAATCGCTCACGGCCAAGGTGCCGTCACGCGATCACCCTGCTGCGTAACTCGCCCGGAACAGATCCCGGGCACGCTCCACGTCTCTCGGAGTGCGGAGCTGCACCTCCAGGTCGCCCGTTCCGTGGTGGCCGAGGCCGGACACGTCCCGGGTGAACCCGGGAACGAGGTCGACGTCCTTGGGGTCGACCTTCAGGTAAACTAGGAGCTTGCTCCGCTGAGGCGGACACAGGCAGGCAAAGTTCCGCAGCCGCTGATACGCCCGGTACTGCTTGCGCTCGACACGGTTCACACCGTCACCGAGCCCGAGCAGCGCCTCATCGATCGTGCCCGCCAGCTCCACCATCGACGCACCCTGGACATCGGCTGCCGCCCGTGCGACCGCCTGTCGGCGCACACGCCGCGGTGCCTGCGTCCCACCGCTCACGGACGCTACCGTCTCAAGGCCGAGCAGGTCGCTGCCGAAGAGTCGGTAGCGGACCAGGTCGATCGACCTCCGGTGCTCGCGTACGGCATGCACGTCGTAGCGCGTGAAATCGCCGGCGATACAGATCAGCCGCGGTCCGCTCCACAGCACCTGCGACGCGGCTGCGGCCCCGAGCCGGTCGCGGACCAGATGCTCGAACTCCGCCCGGTGGTCCACCAGCCACGCCAGGTAGAACAAGCCCTGGTTGATGACGCCGGCATCGACGCCCCGCTTGTACTCCACGATGACCGGCGACCCGTTCTCGTCCAGCCCGAGCGAGTCGATCCGGCCCCCATGAACCGGCCCCGTGCCGTACTCGCCCGCAAGGAAACGCACACCCAGCAGCGTCTCCATGTGCGCCTCGACAAGGCCCTGCACATCCGCCTCGACCTCAGCAAGACGCGGCGCGACCTCAGTCACGCCGCTTTTCGTTGTGTCCGTACGGAACAGCTTCAAGCCGACCACCCCCGCCAACGCATCGGAAATCAACAACGTCGGGCAGGCAGCGATTTGTTTCCGCAACGGTCGTTAAGTCCGTGAAGAACATGTACCGAAGGGACGGCCGTCCGGGTCAGTGGCCCCCAGCGCACGACCACGACCCCCACCGGTTGGCGCGTTGCGTCGTCATCCAGCACGAATCCAGCACGGTACAGATATGAGAGGTGATGACAGGTGACGAGAGGTCAGGAAATCCAGCACTTATCCAGCACGGTAAAAAGATAGGGCCTGACCTCGAAGAGTCAGACCCTATCTGATCTGCATGTTTGCCAGATCAGCGACGTGGTGCTACAGGAGCGGCTAAATATCGAAGCGGAACTTCACCACAGGCTCATGCCACGCGCGGCACACTCCCGTGGCCTCGTCGGCGAGAGGCCCGCGTCTGGCACGACAGCCCCACGGCCGCCCCGCTGTTGGCCACGTGGCCAACGCGTGACCAACAGCGGTCAGGAACAGGCAGAAACACCCTGATCAGGTCCGATCTAGACGGAAGACGAGAACCGCCAATCGGACCGTAAACTGCCTGGTCAGAGAGCCCTCACGTCTCTATCAGGCCAGGGGTGGCGGCCCCCACAGGACTGATAGACGAAGACCGAGGCCAGCTGCCCCCTTTCAGCTCGCCTCCTTGCCTTGCACCAGCACCGAGCCCTTGGCCAGGCACACGTGTCAGAGATCGGCCTCCGCCTCCTCGTCCGCACTGGTTTCGTCCTCGATCAGCCCGTACGGCGGACGGTCGTCGTTGCGGCTGTAGCGCACCACCACGTCGTTCTCCACCAACGGCGGCGGGCTGTTGTCGGCGACGATGAGCTGTGCTCGGCTGCCGCGGTCCGCGAGCCATCGAGAGAGGTGCTGGTAGAAGTCGCCGATCGCCACGGCGTCCGCGATCACGGCATCGAGGGTGCCGCCGTGGCCGAGGTTCTTCTGCGGACTGTCGATCATGAGAAATCCAGGGTGTGCGGCCCCTTCTTCGACGGCGATCTCGAAGACGGCGAGCTGCCAGGCCAAGGTCAGCAGGGTGCGGGCGCCGGATGAGGCTTCCTGGTACGGCTCACCCCGTACGAAGGGGGTGAGGTCGGTCTTGATGAAGGGGGTACTGACCTTGGGGTAGCGCCAGGCCCGCAGGAGTTCGCCGTACCGGCTGCTGATCTTAGCGATGACACGGTCGCGGTCGTGGGAGGCGTCTCCGAGCTGTTCGAGTTCCTCCCGGAGACGGGCGATCTCGGATTCGTGGCGTTCCACGGCATCGGCCCGTTTGGTGAGTCCTTCGCGGAGTTTGACCGCGCTCTCGGCCTGTTCGAGTTGGCGCAGGACCTGCTCGCGCCTCCGGTGGAGGTCGTCGCGGGCTGCGAGGAACGGTGAGACAGAGGGGGACGTCGCGGCGTCCAGCGCGGCGGCGGCTTCCTCCTCCCGGAGGGCCGCGTCTTCAGCCTGGAGCTTGAGCGGGGCGAGCGAGGCACCAAGCTCGTCGATGTAGCTGCTGATCTCTTTGAGGCGGGCCTTGGTAGACCGGGTCTCCGCCTTGACGTCCACCCGGCTGTCCCCGGCCTGGGTGCTGGCGTCGGCAGTACCCAGGGCCAATGCCCCCTCTTCTGCGCTCAGTTCGTGACGGCACAGGCTGCAGCGTCCGTTGCCGGCGGTGGGGACGGCCGACAGCCGGTTCAGGCAGGCGGGGCAGGTGGTGACGCTCAAAGGGTCGAAGAGCTGCTGCGCCTCGCCGAGCATGCCGAGCTTGAGGAGATCATCCGCGTACTGGGCCCGCAGAGGCAGCAGGCGTTGGAGCTGCGTTTCGCAGTCCCGCAGGACCGCTGCCGCCCGGCGGGAAATCCCGGCCGCCGCCTTGTGCTGGCTGCGCAGCTGGGCCGCGAATTCCGTTCCCGCCTGCGCACGGCGATCCAACTCCCTCAGCCGGCTCGTGATGTCGGCGAGTTCCCGTTCATGGACGGCAGGGGCGGGTTCGTTGTTCAGCGCGGAGGGAGCCTGCTCCACGACGAAGGCACGGGCTGCCGCGAGTTCGGCCTTGGCGCGGTTGAGCCGGCCGCCGAGTTCCTGGATGCGCTGGCCGAGTTCGACGGCGCGGTCATCGTGGACCCCGAAAGCGACGTCGACGACCTGCCGCAGTTTGTGCTTGCGCATGTAGTCGTTCTCGAACAGGAAGTTCTTGTCCGCGACGCGTTCGTTGGGAAGGAAGGCGAGCCACATCACGTCGCGGAAGCTGAGCGGGTCCGTACGGGATTCGCTGTTCGTGGGCGCTTCGCGTAGCTGGACACCTGCGAGCTTGCAGTGGCTCAGCAGGAGGGAGGACAGGCTCTCCTGCGCCCCGGGCGGATCGATGGTCCTGCGCTCGGCCCGGGAGACGGTCGTACTGTCGAGCGTTCCGCGGCGGACGAAGGCGACCTTGGAGGGCTCTCCGACCGACCGCTCGATCACATGCGGCTCGCCGGAGAGCTCGACCTCCAGAAGGCACGAACGGACCCTGCGCAGCACTTCCTGGTGGCGGGGGTGCCGCTTCGCGCCGAGCCCGTAGGCGATGAACTCCAGCACCGCTGTTTTGCCGGAGCTGAACGCCCCGGCGATGACGGAGAGGTTCCGCACCCTCTGTCCGGAGGTGAAGTCGACGTCGTAGGACCGCTCCATGCCGACCAGGCGCAGGCGGCAGATGCGGATGCCGGGAAGCGGCTCCATGGTGGTCATCCCTCCCAGGACGTTTCCAGCACGGGCCCCGGGCCCAGGACGCTCATGAGGGCTGCAGCGTGTCCGTCGGGTCCGTCCGGCCTCAGCCAACGGGCGGTCTGCTCGCGCAGTCTCTTGTCGTTGAGTTTGCGGAGCTGGCGGACGACGATGCCGGCGGCGGTGGTGAAGGAGGTGGCGTAGGTGGCGGTGAACCGGCCGCCGAGATCCTGACCGGCCTCGGTGATCGAGTAGGTGAGGGAGCCGTCGCGGTTGCGGATGCGGCAGCACCCGTAGGCCACCAGGAGCGCCAGGTCGTGCTGGATCCGCTCGCGACGGCTTGTGAACCGCTGGGAGGAGGACGCGTAGGCCAGGACCTGCGGGTCGAATCCGGCCAGTCGCAGGAGGCTGGCCTCCCGGCCCTCGGGGGGAACGACGAGGAAGGGGTTCGCGGACAGGAAGTCGTAGTACCCGATGCGCTCCAGGGTCGCCCCGTTCGCGTCCTGCGCGGCGACGGCGTCCAGGAGCAGCAGCAGTTGAGCGAGGCGGAAAGGCACCTCGTCCTCAGGCATCACGACCGGCCGGTCTGCGTGCACGGCATGCTCCTCATCAGTGGTCGGGCGGTACGGGCGGTTGGGAGGTCTCAGTCGTCGGCGTGACCGCTCGCGATCTGCCGCCAGTGCGTGACCCACCCTGCCCGACGGTTGTCGACCAGCCGGTGGACCAGGCCCCAGCTGTGCGTCACCTCCAGACGCAGCGCCTTGGGCAGTTTGTCGTGCTCGGAGCGCACCTCGCGCCAGACCCGGCCGTGCAGAGCGGGGAGGGTGCCCTCGGACGAGCACTCGTTGAACTGCATCTCCCACACGCCGTGCAAGGTGGCGTCGGCAGAGCTCAGTGCGGCAACCTCAGCCAGCACACCCTTGTGCGCGACTTCACGCGCCACCAGGTCGGCATTGAAGAACTGCCGTTTGGCCGAGTCCAGTTCGACGTGGCCAGCCTCGGTCATCTGCCGCACGAACAGGGCCGAGTCGAGCGCCGCCGCCTTGTCCTCCCCCACGTCCAGCACGAGCCGCATCTGCTCCTGGACGAGAGCGGCGGGCGTGAAGACTTCGTAGTAGGCGCGGCGCACCTGGTCACCCTCGGGGCTCTGCAGCTTCTTCACGAGCGTGGTCTCGTCCCACAGCTCGATGACGAGGTCGTGTGCCTTCTCCTGCCGCTTCTTCCAGCCGTCCCACCATTTGGCTGCCGGGCCGTCCATGCTGGAGGGAATGCACAGGATCCAGAGCTTGATGGTGTGACCGTTGGCCGCCGCGGCCTTCAGCGCGTTCGCGAGCGACTCGCGAATCTGCTGCGACTGGCTGGTCGTGGTCTTCGGCATGAAGTACTTGGACTGCCACACCGTGATGGCGCCCCCGAGGTCACCGGCGAACGCGTCGATTCCCCAGTCGCCGGGATTCACCGCGATCATCCGGACATTCGGATTGGTCGCACTGGCGAGCTGCGCGAGCATCTGCTCGAAGTCGGCCCGACCCCCGTCCGCGTTTCCGGACCGCCATTCGTGCACGCCGAAATGGATGGGCGGAACCCCGGCCGCCACCGGCATGGAGCTGTTCAACCCGCACCCCCGAATCCAGCAGGCAACCCGAACGAACCACATTCAGCAGGCTGTTCACCCTGCGCCACACACAGTAACGGCCGTCAGCGTACGTGGTGCGGAATCATCCGATCAAGGTGCTTGCGACGGGCAATGTCCCGGCGGCAGCGGGATGCTGGATGGGGCCGGTGCGCAGCTACAGCAGCAGTCCGCTCGCCCCGTTGGCGTGCGCGATGATCTCGGCCGGTGATAGACACGGCCGTCTCCTCGGGCGTACGGGCTCCCAGGTCGAGGCCGATGGGAGAACGCAGTGAGGCCAGCTGCTGTCCCTCCCCTCCGGCTTCCCGCAGGAGACGCAGGCGCTCCTCGTGGGTGCGGCGGGAGCCCATCGCGCCGACGTAGCCGACGGGCAGGCCACCAAGGGAGGCCGCGCTGTCGTTCGATCAAGGCGCCCGCCAGCGCCAAGGTCTCGGCGGCTGCGCTCCGCCCTACGTCGAGCAGAGCCGAAAGGGCACCGTCCGCCGTGGGAGTCCTCTGGGACTTTCCAGGGACTTCCGGCCCCATCAAGCGGTACGAACATGAAACAGCCGAAAGGCCATTCGCGCAGCTCAGCGACCACACGCCACTCATCGCGGCAGGTCACCGCGTTCAGTGGTCTCTTCCGCGACATCTGATGCTGATGCCCGGATGCCCGGTCCGCCGGCGTACCCCTTTCGGTGGAGCTGGAAGGGGTACGCCGGCGGAGTCCGGGCCTCAGGTTCGGAGGTCCGTGGTGACGGTGGAGGCGGGGGTCGTCAGGACGGCGTCGAAGGCGTCGATGACGGGGGTGCGTAGGTAGGTGCCCTGTAGCCGGACGCGGTCGGGGTCGTCGTCGGGGCGGTCGGGAGTCTCCGTGCGTGCCGTGCGGAGATCGGCGATGCCGAGTCCGAGGCCCGCGTCGGCGAAGGCGGCCTCGACGCTTCCGGGTTCGGGCGGTCCCAGCGCCGTGTCGACGAGGGTGAAGCCGAAGGGCGCCGTCTCGTCACGGTGCATGTCCGCGGTGTGGCCGGCGATGCTGGTCAGGCCGAGCGCGAAGTAGTCGTCCCCCAGCGCACGCCGCAGTTGCTGTCCCATGGGGAGCCCCGTGAGGTGCCCGTCGAAGGAGATGGGCGCCGTCTGGATGTGGGCGTTGTGGGCGGCCAGGACGACGCGGGTGCCGGGGGCGAGGCGTTCCAGGTGCCAGAGGACCGATCTGGCCATGTACGCGTCCCGGGCCGAGGTGTCGGCGGTGAGGCCGTTGCCCGCGAACAGGCCGGCCATGGCGCGGAAGGTGTAGTCCGCGTGGCAGGCGCCTTCGAGACTGTGCAGGGCGAGGTCGTACTCGTACCGGCCGCCTCGGGTCGCGTACAGGGGTTCGAGGGCGCGGAAGCGGACGAGCAGGCGGGCGAGAGTCGCGGTGAGGGTGTCCTGTTCGGTGGCGGGCAGGCGCGCCCAGGCGGGTGCGGCCACGGCACCGGAGCCGCCCGCGAACGACGCGGCGATCCGCGTGGCCGTCTCGACGGCCGGCACGCTCTCGGGGTCGACTCGGCGCAGGTAGTCGGCGACGGGTGCCAGGGCGGGAAGCAGGGATCCGCCCGCAGCAGGGATGTCGATGCCGGCGAAGCGCACCGGTGGTGAGGCGGTGTGGTTGTGCCGGCGGACCCATTTCAGCGGTTCGGTGAGCCCGATGGGGATCGCCCGGGCGAGGTGGACCGCCAGATCCTCGTCCGTTCCCTCTCCCCCGGCCCAGGCGTCCAGGGGGAAGCCTTCGCTGAAGCCGTACTCGAAGGCCAGGACGGTGAAGCCGCAGCGTTCGACGAGGAAGCGCAGGATGCGGCGGCGCAGTAGCGCGAACTCTTCGATGAAGTGGGAGTGTTCGCCGATCGCGACGACGCGGGCGCCGCCGATGACGCCGCGCAGCGGTTCCAGGTCGTCGAGCGGCGCCCCGGGGTCGAGATGGGTGAGCGGGACGGCGCGTTCGCGCAGCCAGTCGGTGAACGGGGCGGCGGAGGTCGGACGGGGCATGCTGACGGCTCGATTCTCAGTGCGGGCGGTGCCGTTGGTACGCCGTTGGGCCGGGGTTCGCGGCCTCCAGGGCGTCGACGGTGGCGGACATGACCGTGGGAGATGCTCGGTGAGGTGTGGCAGGGGCCAGGCCCGCCAGGCGACTGCGAGGAGGCGGTCGCTGTCGGCGGCGCTGTACCGGCGGCGCGGCAGCCGGGCGGCAGCCCGATCGACGCAGCACGGAGGACGAGGTGAGCAGACTGCCCGGCCTCGGCGCCACGAGGGCCGGCACGGACCATGGGGCGGACCGTACGTGGGTGGTCATGGCGGACGTCGAGGGCAACGAGTTCTGCGCAGTGCGCACCCTGACACCGCGGCGGGACTAAGAGGCTGTCCCGCGGATCATGTGACTCCGCCCGTGATCTCCGCCGGATCTAGTGGCCGGTTGTGCCGTCGAGCATCTCGCGCAGGATGTCCAGATGGCCGTTGTGACGGGCCGTCTCCTCGATCAGGTGGTGCATGATCCAGCGCAAGTCGACGTGGACGCCGTTGCGGATGGTGCGCTGGGCCTGCTTGCCCAGGTCGCTTCCGGCGACCAGTTCGCGGTAGAGGCTGCTCTGTTCGGCGTATTCGTCGAGCAGCTGGGTGAGCGGGAAGTCGACGGCGATACGCATCTCGCGGTCGGGGTCCTCATCCGTCATGGGGGCCCGGTCCTCCTCGCCGAGGAAGACCACGTGGAACCAGTAGTACTCGACCCAGCGGAGGTGGTTGATCAGACCGCTCATGGTCATCAGCGGTGAGCCCGGCAGGAGAGCCTTGCGCGCGTTCTCGTCGGAGACGCCTTCGCATTTGGCGCGTGCGGTGCCACGGGCGTAGTCGAGAAACGTGGTGAGCTGGGTGCGGTCGTCCCACGCGGGCGGTGTGTCATTGATTCTGGTCATCGCGCGAAGCATTCCGGATCACCACGACCCGTGTCGAGGCATTTCGCGGAGAGGCCCTTCCCACACACCGCCGACGCCGACCGCCGACCGCCGACCGCCGACCGCCGACCGCCCGGCATGATCCGCCGGACAGGCCCTGGCCGTCCGCGCCAGGAAGCCGTAGCCCTGGTGGCCGGCGTGTGGCTCCATCGGACGCGTAAAAGGTGCCGTTCCTGTCGGGCGCGCTTTGTATGGGACGGGCTGCCTGAGTTCGCCGGTCCCGCGCGGTCCGCGATCGTGTCGCGGTCCGGAGCATGGTCCACCACGGGAACGACCTGCGCGCGAGGGAGAATCTCATGACCGGAACGGCGAACGAGCGACACGTCGTAGGCTCCCCCTCCCCCTCCCCCGCTGTGGCCGACCTTCGCCGTACCGGAATCAATCCGGCCTTCTGGTACCCGGTCGCCGTGTCCGGGAGCGTACGGAAGAACAGCACCTTCGCCGCCAGCTTCGCGGGCGAGCGGATCGCGCTGTACCGGGGTGGAAGCGGCACCGTCTACGCCCTGGAGGACCGCTGCGCCCACCGCCAGGTCCCGCTGAGCATGGGCGTCGTGGAGGGCGAGGCCCTGCGGTGCTGCTACCACGCCTGGGCATACCGGGGCAACGGACGCATCTCGCAGATCCCATATCTGCCCAAAGGGGTGGACCGGCCGCCCCGAGGCGTGCGCGCCTACCCCGTCCGTGAGGCGTACGGGCTGGTCTTCGTGTTCCCCGGTGACCCGGAGCTGGCGGCCGAGACGCCGTTCCCCGAACTGCCCGCCTACGCTTCGGCCAAGCACAGCACCATGACGTTCTCGCGCACGGTGCACTGCCACTACTCGTTCATGCACGAGAACCTGCTCGACATGAACCACCAGTTCCTGCACCGGGGCGTCATCGGCCGGATCCAGCCGGAACTGCTCGGCTACGACACCGGCCCGCACTCGGTGGAAGCCCGGTACCTGTTCACTCCCGCCGGCGGGAGGAAGGACCGGGGCGCGGGCCTGCTCTCGGCCGAAGGCATCGGCGGCAGCAAGTCGCCGGACGTCATCACCATCCGTACGCAGTATCCGTACCAGACGCTTCAGGCACTGCCCGAGAACACCGAACTCCCGGCGTTCTCGCTGTGGGTGGCGTACGTACCGGTGGATGCCGAGCAGCGGACGAATCACGTCTACGGCCTGCTCATGATCAAGAAGCCGCCCGTCCCCGGCGCGCTCCGCCTCGCCTGGCCGTTGATCCGGCGCTTCACCGAGCGGGTGTTCGCGGAGGACCGGATGGCGGTGGAATCGGAGCAGCGGGCCTGGGACGAACAGGGCACGGACTGGAACCAAGAGGTCTTCCCGCTGATCCTCGACGTCCGGAAGGTGCTGCGCTCGAACGGGGTTCCCATCCGCTCGAAGTCGGAACTGTGCGCCGCCGCCACGTTCTGCGGCCGTGCGTCGAATACGGAGGCGGAGGCGGAGGCCGACGGGAGCGGAGGCGGTGGCGTGGGGGTCGCAGATCCCGCGGAGGTCACACAGAACCCGTGACGGTTCGGCGGGGAGGCGTGGAAGCGCGGCCCGTGAACCGAGGGCCGGGCGTCAGCGGGCGGCGACGCCGTCCCCAGCCTCCCCGCGGCGGTGTCGCCACCTGAGGCCCTGCGAGCCGTCGTCAGCTCGGGAACCAATCCGTACGCCGACAGTCACGAGATGATTCAGGCCGCCCTCTCCTCCCTCATGGACGCCAATACCGCCGCCCTCGCCGGTATCGCCCTCACCTCGGCCAAGCCCCACCCTGGACGGACTGAAACCTGCGCCCGACTCGACCTCATCAACTCGGGTTCGGTAGAAGCCCTGTTGACGGCGGGCGTTGGCCGGCTTCAGTACAGTTGTCACTCGCCATCAGCGGATACAGTGCGCGAGTCAGCAGCCTGGTCAGAGGGGAAGCGTGACCGACACCAGCAACACCCAACCCGCCGACAGCGAAGCGCGCGCTCCGCGGCAGAGCCGGCTGCGCCGCGTGATGCGGTACATCCCCCTGGTCGCCCCTGTCCTGCTGTGGACCGTGCCCTGCTGGGTGCTCCTGTACACCGGACAGCACTGGCCGCTGCCCGTCACGCTCGTCGGCACCGCGCTGTTCGTCCTCGGCCTCGTCGGAATGCCGCTCGCGATGGCGCGCGGCCACGGCAGGCGCCAGCAGGACCGGGCGGCGATCGTCGGTGACACCCTGCTGGGCACCAGCTGGGTTCTGTTCACATGGTCCGTACTGATCGGCGGCCTCTTGCGGCTCGTCCTGACCGTGGCCGGGGTCGGCGAGGGTCAGGACCGGGCCCGGGCCGTCGCCTGGGCCGTCCTCGGCACAGCCGCCGTACTGCTCGCCTGGGGGTACGCCGAAGCCCGCCGCGTACCACGCGTACGCAGCCTCGACGTGCAACTCCCAAGGCTGGGCGCCGGGTTGGACGGCACCCGCGTCGTCCTCATCACCGACACCCACTACGGTCCGCTCGACCGCGCTCGCTGGTCGGCGCGGGTGTGCGAGACGGTGAACACCCTGGCAGCCGACCTGGTCTGTCACACCGGGGACATCGCGGACGGCACGGCCGAACGCCGCCGCGCGCAGGCCCTCCCGCTCGGTACCGTGCGGGCCACCTGGGCCCGTACGTACGTCACCGGCAACCACGAGTACTACAGCGAGGCCCAGGGCTGGGTCGACCTGATGGACGAGCTGGGCTGGGAGCCGCTGCGCAACCGGCATCTGCTGCTCGAACGCGGCGGCGACACCCTCGTGGTCGCCGGTGTGGACGACGTCACCGCCGAGTCCTCCGGTCTGGCCGGCCACCGCGCCCACCTGGCCGGAGCCTTGAACGGCGCCGACCCCGAGCTACCCGTCCTGCTCCTGGCACACCAGCCCAAGTTCGTCGACCAGGCGGCGGCGGGCGGTGTCGACCTCCAGCTCTCCGGCCACACCCACGGCGGCCAGATCTGGCCCTTCCACTACCTGGTCCGCCTCGACCAGCCCGCCGTGGCCGGCCTCAGCCGGCACGGCGCCCGTACTCTCCTCTACACCAGCCGCGGGACCGGCTTCTGGGGCCCGCCGTTCCGCGTCTTCGCCCCCAGCGAGATCACCCTGCTGGTGCTCCGCTCCCCGCAGCCGCCCAACTCGCCGTAGCACCGGGCGGATCGGCGACACCCCCACGCGGTCGCGAACCGTTGGTGTCCGCCGTGCGCTCACGCGCTCCAGCCGCCGCCGGTCGCGCGGCTCGACAGGTACGAGTCGCGCAGTGCCTTGCGCAGACCGGGGACCATCTCGTCGAACCGGGCGGCCAGCGCGTTGATCGCCTGCTTGTGGGTGCGGAGTTCGCCGCGGCTCCATACGCTGGTCAGCTCCAGCTCGACCGCGAACACCGCCATGGCCAGCTCGTCCAACGGGATCGTCGCCGGGGCGTATCCCTTGAGTACGGTGTTGCGTACCCGCTCCTGGAGGGCGGTCACCTTCTGCGGGTGGGCGACGGTGACGCGGTCGGCCGGGATGACTCCCATCACCCTGCCGCGGGAGACGGCCACCTCGCCCGCGGCGGAGAGCTGGTCGCGGACCGGTGTCTCGGCGGTGTGGGCCTTGTTGTGGACGAACTGGAGCCAGCCCTTCGGCCTGCTGTCGGGCAGGTCGCCCCACACCGCGGCGGTGAAGGTGTCGTCCGGTGTCCGCCCGGGCTTTCGGACCACCTTCCTTCCGGTGGCGCCGAGCAGCCCGTCCCGAGCCAGTTCGGTCAGGGCGCCGGCCCGGAGCAACTGGCCGCGGCCTTGCAGGTTGTCGATCTGGAACTTGCCTTTGTCCACGGTGTAGCAGAGCAGGTACAGCCGCTGCGGCAGAGTCCGGGGCATGACGGCTCCCATGAGAGATGCGGAAGGATGCGGGCGGCGAACGGTCGTACTGCGGGCGGCGAATCGGGCACATCTCAGAGGGTGGGGTCGCCGACGTGGCCGCCCGTGGCGGTGCGGATCGCGTGGGCGAGGCGTCGGGAGAAGCTCGTGACGTCGTGGACCTCATCGAGGTCGGCGCCGGCGAGGACGGCCGCGCCGATGTGTTCGCCGAGCACCCGTACGACGGCGGCGCTCGCCGCGGCGTGCCGCCGTACCTCGATGTCGCGGGGCGGGCGGCGGAGGCGGTCGCCGATGATCAGCAGCAGTTGGTGTTCGGTCTGGTCGCAGGCCATCAACCAGGCGGTGCGGAGCGCGGGTTCGGTGTCGGCGAGGCGGATCATCTTCATCGCGAGCAGCTCGTCGGCGAGATCGACGGACCGCGCCTCGTGACGGCGCCCTCCCAGCTCCAGAGACAGATGGTCGTCGAGGGAACGGTGCCGGGGCCAGCGGTGCAGTACGCGCAGCAGGGTGGCGACGCCCTGCATGACGACGGGCTCGGCGCAGCTCTCCTTGCTGCGGAAGTGCCGCCAGACGGTACGGGTGGAAACGCCCACCGCCTCGGCGATCTGGTCCCCGCTCGTCGCGGCCACACCCCGCGTCCAGAACAGCCGCGACGCCTCCCGGGAGATCTCGAGCCGCAGCCGCGCCCGCCGCTGCTCGCTCATCCCGCCCTTCATGAGGCGTTCGTCCCGGCGGGCGGTGCCGGTCAGGCCCGCTTGGCGGGGAGCAGGCCCAGGGCCTTCAGGCGCTTGTCCGAGGCACGGGCCGCCCAGGCAACGACGAGCAGGCCGACGGCCAGGAGGGGGAAGCCCATCATGATCTTGGCTATCCCCAGGCTGCCGATCTCGTCGGCGTCGTAGAGCCACTTACTGACGACGAACCGGGCCCCGAAGATGGTGGCCATGACCAGGGTGGCGATGTCGTAGTAGAGGAGCGAGCGCTTGTCCGAACGCCAGACGGTGCCCTTGCCGGTGGTCGCGCTGTAGAGCACGGCGGCCAGCGGCCAGCGTACGAGCACGGAGAGAAGGAAGAGGATGGCGCCCGCCAGGCTTGCCCAGATGCCGATGAGGAAGAAGTCCTTCGCGGATCCGGTGTACCAGGAGATACCGGCGGCGATCACGACGCCGAACGCGCCGCCGAGCGCCGGCTGGAGCGACTCCTTGCGCACCAGCCGCTCCACGGCGATGGCCAGGGCGACGACGGCGGAGGCGATGATCGCCGTCTTGAGGCCGCGGAGGCTGTTGGCGACGACGAACGCCGCGACGGGCAGCGCCGAGTAGACGAGCCCCTTGGTGCCGCCCGCCCGGTCGAGGGCCGACGGCTGCTTCTGGTGGTCTGTCGGCTGTGCTGCCTGCTTCGCCTGCGCCGTCGCCTGCGTCATCCGCATGTCGGTCGCTGCCTCCTGGGGACCGGTGGGCTTCATGTTGATCAGCTCTTTCGGAGTCGCGTGGGGGGTGACGAGCAAGGACCTCGTCGCGTCACTTAATGCCACCTTGGCATTAAGTGACGACTCTCGACCACCCGAGACGGCGTGACCTGGATCACAGCCGGACGACATAAGCAGTCATATGGGCAGTTGGCGGTCGACGGTTGACGCCGATGAGGCAGAGAAGGGAGAGACGGTCGACCGCCCTGCGGGCTCGCGCCGCCGTACTCGCCTTGTGGGCAACGGAGTTGGGCTGGGCGCGGCAAGTCGTACGGCGGAGGAGGCCCATGGCGAGCGAGGCCGACCGGCTCGCGACTGGCGCCCCGGTTCGTTCTGTCCCGCGGGCCGCGGGCGCAGACGTCTACGCCTCAGCCGACGGCGTCGACCGTCCCGGTGACCGGGTCCCCGACCGCTCCCCCGGTGGCCCTGCGGACGGCATGCGCGACACGGGCGGGCGCGTCGGCGTACTCCCGGGGATCGACGCCCGCCAGGAGGGCGGCGCCGATCTCCTCGTTGATGACCCGAAGAGCCGCCGAGGCCGCCGCGCCGTGCAGGCGTACGTCGAGGTCGTCGGCCGGGAGCCGCAGTCGGTGCGCGATGATCTCGGTCATCTCGCGCTCCACCTGGTCGCAGGCCATCAGCCAGGCAGTGCGGATGGCCGGCTCCGTGTCGGCCAGCCGGATCATCTTCACCGCGAGCGCGGTGTCGGCCCGCTCGACGGCGTCGGCCTCACGGCCGTATCTGCTCGACTCCGCCGCGAAGTGCTCTTCGAGGGACAGATGCGGGGGCCAGCCGCGCAACGTGGCCATCTCCCAGGCCACGCCCTGCGTCACGATGGGCTCCGCGCAGCTCTCCTTGCTGCGGAAGTGGCGCCAGATGGTGCGCACCGACAAGCCGACGGCTTCGGCGATCTGTTCACCGCTGGTCGCGTCCACGCCCTGGTCCCAGAAGAGGCGGGACGCTTCCCGTGAGATCTCCAGTCGCACGCGATGGCGCCGCTGATCGCTCATCCCGCCGCCGCCTCGCTTGGCCGATGGCACAGCCGCCCACCTCCGTCCCGTGCTCCCTGCCCCCGGTGCATCAAATGCCATAATGACAGTAAGTGACGCCTACTTCCAGCTCCGTAGGGATCGGGGTGACTCGTACCCGCGGCCCGTGCGGCGGGAGCGCGCACTACTCGGGCAGTGGCCGGTCGTCGACGACGTTCTTCATGACCAGGGTGGAGGTCAGGCGCTGGACGCCCGGAAGCCGGGCCAGTCGCGCGTCGTACAGCTGCTGGAAAGCGGCCAGATCGGTGGTGGCGACGCGCAGGAGGTAGTCGGGTTCGCCGAACAGGCGCTGGGCCTGGAGCACTTGGGGGACCGCGGTCACGGCCGCCTCGAATGCGGTGACGGTGTCGGAGTCCTCCCAGCGCAGGGTGGCGAAGACGAGTGCCTCGAAGTGCAGGCCGACGGCCGCCGGGTCGACCACGGCGCGGTAGCCGCGGATCGCGCCCTCACGTTCGAGATCTCGCAGGCGGCGGTGGCAGGGCGAGACGCTCAGTCGCACGCGGGCCGCCAGCTCGGTGACCGTGAGACGGCCGTCCTGTTGCAGCTCGGCAAGAATCTTCCGGTCCAAGGTATCCATGGAGAAGATTCTCCCCCGAAAGGCGCGATCACGGGGTAGATCCAGGAACACTTCCGGACAGAACCGGCCTAGCCTTCCTCACGTGACACCGAACGTGAGAGGGATCGATCCATGGACACGACCACGCTGGCGGCATTCCTGGCGGTGGACCTCCTGCTGGTGTTCACGCCGGGCGCGGACTGGGCCTACGCGATCTCGGCGGGCGTTCGGGACCGGTCGGTCGTGCCGGCGGTCGCCGGACTGATAGCCGGACACGCGGCGTACGCGCTGCTGGCCGTCGCGGGCCTGGCGGTGATCGTGGCAAGCTCCCCGGCCCTGCTCACCGCCCTGACCGTGGTCGGGGCCGGCTATCTGGTACGGCTCGGCTGGGGCGCGCTGAGACAGCCGGCCGCCATGACGGCCGCCCAGGGGGACATGGGCTCCTCCCGTACGCGCGTCATGCTCAAGGGCGCCGCGATCAGCGGGCTGAACCCGAAGGCACTGCTGCTGTACCTCTCGCTGTTCCCCCAGTTCATCAGCCCGGCGACGGGCTGGCCGGTCGCCGCACAGACCGGCGTACTCAGCGCGGTGCACCTCACGGCCTGTGCGGTCGTCTACCTCGGCGTCGGTGTCCTGGCCCGCACCGTCCTGAAGACCAGGCCTACGGCCGCCCGGACCGTCGCCCGGGCCTCCGGCGCCATGATGGTGGCCATCGGCGGGTTCCTGCTGGCGGAACACCTGACCGGCTGACGCGCCCGTTCGGCCCGCGGGAGCGCTGCCGACCACCGCTTGCCACGGGACGGGCCCCGCGACGGCCCGGGTCCCGTCGCAGGCCGGGATCCGGGCCTCCACCCCGTCAGCAGATGGCGCGGCCGGCGGACGGGGGCGTCGTCCGGCGGGTCCGCTACCAGCCGGTCTTCACCGAGTCGTAGGCCTTGCGGCAGTCGGCGTTGGTGGCCTCCACGGCCAGCTTCTGCATGGCGTTCTGCCAGACCTTCTTGGCCACCTTCTCCAACTCCCGCGTCTGGGCGGGGATGTTCGGGGCGTACTTCTTGATCGTCCCGATGGAGGACTTGGCGAACTTGTTGCACACGGGTCCGGCGGCGTTGCGGTAGCGGGTGTCCAGGTCCGTGGCCACGGCCTGGCCGTTGTTGGTGGCCCAGGTGTTCCAGGCCGCGCACGCCGTCTCGGTGAAGGCCTGCTGGTCGGCCTCGCTCAGGGCGCCGGCCTCGTTCAGGAAGGCGCTCTGGACCTTGTCCGGGACCGTGAAGTCCACGACGGGGAACTTGTCGAGGGTCTTGAGCAGCGCCTCCTGACACGCGGGCGGCAGCGGAGCCGCCTGCGCCGGGGCGGGGAACGTCAGGGCGGACGCCGACACGAGAGCCGCGGTGAGCAGCGCGCTGCGGACGGTACGCGAACGAGTCATGGGGGTGATGCTCCTTGCGTGGAGAGTGTGATGGTCCGGCGACGGGTCGTCGCCCGGATGCAGAACGATCTCCAGCTCTCACGGGTCACGGCGGCCTCAGGCCGAACGGGGGCGGCCCGCAGGTCAGTTGGGGCGTACGCGCTCCGTGACTGCGCCGGGCTCCGGCGTGTACGCGGGGGCGCGACGCTTCCGTTCCGGTGGGAGCGCGTCACGGGTGCGCCGGCGGAAGACCATGAACCCGGCCAGCGCCGCCACCAGCAGCCAGAGCAGCTGGATCGCGAGCCCCTCGGCCACCGGCGCGGTCGAGAAGGCCGCCGACATGCTGGCCTGCACGGCTCCGTACGACGGCAGGAAGCGCACGACCGCGCTGTCCGACCCGGAGCTGGACAGCGGGTTCTGGAGGGCGACGTCGATGATGCTGATCATCAGGATCGCGAACATGCCCTCCACCTCACGGCGGAGCACCGAGCCGAAGACCACTCCGAGCGCGCCGTACGTCAGGGCGGCGCAGAACAGCGCGGCGGCGAGCATGAGGGGCTGCCGGGGGGACCACGCGAACCCGGCGGCGGCCGTGGCGTACGCGGCGATGGCGGCGCAGACCAGGGTGAGCGCGGAGAGTTTCGCGAGGACCAGGTGGTGACGCGGGTACCCCGCCATGGCCAGGCGCCGGTCGAAGGCACCGCCCGTGAAGGTGGCGGCGAACATCATGAACCCGGCGATCAGGGTGACCGCGTTCAGCGCGCCGGTGATCTGGGTGAGGTGATTGCCCGGCGGGTTCAGCACCTCACCCGTGGCCCGCAGCCTGAACGGCGCCGGCCGGTCGGGAATCGTCACGTAGGCCAGGGCGATCCACACGGGGATGTAGAGCACGACCAGCAGCATCGCGAACCGGTTGCGGGAGTGTCCGATCAGCGCGTACCGGGAGGCCGTCGCGAACAGGGACCAGTGCCGCCTCATGCCGCGGCCTCCGCGCACCGGTCCTGGCGCCGGAGGCGCCCGTCCTCCAGGCGCCACAGCTGGTCCAGCCGCTCGACGTCGTACGCCAGGTGCGAGACGACCAGCACCGAGCGTCCGGCGTCGCGCAGTGTTGTCGCCAGCTCCCAGAAGCGCAGGTACGTCTCCCAGTCGAAGCCCTGGTAGGGCTCGTCGAGCAGAAGTACGTCGGGGTCGTGCATGAGCGCGAGAGTCAGGTTCAGCTTCTGCCGTGAGCCGCCGCTCAGCAGACCCGCGCGCTGGTCGAGGTACTCGGTGAAGGCCAGGGTCTCCATCACGTCCTCGGCGCGCCGCAGGTCCGCGAGACCGAAGGCGTGCCGGAAGAAGTCCAGGTGCTGGCGGACGGTGAAGGAGTCGTCCAGGACGACGGACTGCGGGCAGTAGCCGAACCTGCCGCTGTGGTGCACCGAGCCCCGGTCCGGGCGGAGTTCACCGGCGAGGATCCTCAACAGGGTTGTCTTGCCGGCGCCGTTCTCCCCCACGATCCCGGCGAGGACCCCGGGCCGCAGCCGGAGGTCGACGCCGCGTAGAACGGCGTGCTGCCGGTAGGAGTGGTGCACATCTGTGACGTCCATCGCGCTGCTCCGTCGTGCCTGGTCTTCCGGATGGTCACGGAAGCGGTACGCGCGTCGTGCGGGGTACGCGACTTCCGATGGGCGGCGGAACCGGTCCGCCCGTGCCCAACGAGCAGGCGGGGCAACGGAAACGGCGCCGAACCGACGTCCGGTCGGTGTCGGAGCGGCGTCGGAGCGGCGTCCGAGCGGCGTCAATCCGTCGCGTCGCGCTTCACACGTCCGGCGGCTCTGCCCGCGGATCCAGGTCTCGGCGCGACCGGGGCGGCTAGCTTGGCGTGGCGGGTCAAGTACCGCGCCCTCACGGCCACTTCCCTCCACGTGGGCACGAGGAAAGACACGAGGAAGAGTCGGTCGGTCATGCGGAGAACATGCGTCATCGGCGCGGGCCCGTCCGGTCTGGCGGCGAGCAAGGTCCTCGCCTCGCGGAACGTTCCGTTCGACTGCTTCGAGGCCGGATCGGGCGTCGGCGGACTCTGGCGGTACGGCAACGACAACGGCATGTCGGGGGTGTACGCGTCGCTGCACACCAACGTCTCGAAGCGGAGCATGGCCTTCTCCTCCCTGGCACTCCCGGACACCTGTCCGGTCTTTCCGCACCACAGCCTGATGCTGGCCTACCTGGAGGACTACGCCGCGTCGTTCGGCCTGCACCGCCACATCGAGTTCGGTACGAGGGTCACCTCGGTGCGGCCCCTGGACGACGGCGGCTGGGAGGTGGTCTGCCGGCGCCGGGGCGGCCCGGCCGAGGAGACGCGGCGCTACACCGAGGTGGTGGTGGCCAACGGGCACCACTGGGATCCGCGCCTCCCGTCCCCCGCCGTGCCCGGCGCCGAGGAGTTCGCGGGGACGGCGATCCACTCGCACGGCTACCGCACCCCCGACCCGTACGCCGGTCAGCGGGTCTTGGTGATCGGCATGGGCAACTCCGCGTGCGAGATCGCGGCGGAGATCTCGCGCACGGCGGCGCGGACGTTCCTCTCCGCGCGGGACGCGGCCCATCTGTTCCCCAAGGTGCTGCTGGGCCGTCCGGCGGACCATCTGGCGTGGAGCCCGCTGTCCGATCTCCCGCGGTTGCTGAAGGATCCGGCACTGCGACTCCTCCTGCGGCTCACCCGGGGCTCAACGGCTCGTTACGGGCTCCCCGAACCGGTCCGCGGACCGCTCGCCGGCCACCCCTCCACCTCCGACGAACTCCTCTCCCAACTGGCCCGGGGCGCGGTCACACCGAAGCCCGGCGTCCGTTCCTTCGGCCGGGAGACGGCGGTCTTCGGCGACGGCAGCCGTGAACAGGTCGACGCCGTGGTGTACGCCACGGGCTACCGGATCTCCTTCCCCTTCCTCGCGCCCTCCCTGTTCGCCGCCCCCGACGGGCGCACGGAGCTCTATCTGCGCACGATCCCGCCCCGTCTCCCCGGGCTCTACTTCATGGGGCTCGCACAGCCCTCCGGCGCGGCGTTCCCGCTGCTCGAACCGCAGGCGGAGTGGATCGCCGAGCTGATCGAGGGCACGGTCGCCCCGCCGTCGCCGGCGGACATGACGCGGATGATCGCGCGCGAGTGGCGCCGCCACCGCAAGACGTACGTGTCCACCTACCGCCACGGGATCGAAATTGACTTCCGCTCCTACCGAAGAGCCCTCCGCCGGGAACGCCGAGCAGGCAGGCGCCGCGCACGTGGCGCCGTCCCCGCCCTGCCCGCCGTGGCCGGCCCCGCCCCGGCGGCCGACGCCGTGTGATCCGCTCAGCCAGGTGTTCCAACAGATGTCCGGCGCGCATCAGTTGGCGGTGGGGTGGGCGGTGCGCTTCCGTGGGGAGCCGCCCTCGCCCGACACCCTGCGCCGGCACGTACAGGCCAGGCTCGCGGACCTCCCGACGCTGACCCACCGCGTCGAGGAGAGGCCGGGGTCGCGTCCCCGCTTCGTGTCCGTGCCGGAGCTGGACCCGCGTGAGCACGTACGCGAACTGCTCATGACGGATCCCCGGGAGCAGTGGCAGAGCTGCATCCAGGAGGTACTGACGCGGCCACTGCCGGCCGGGCACCGCCCGCCCTGGGACCTCTGGCTGATCCACGGGTACGGCGACGGCACCGGGCCGCCCGAGTACGTGCTGGTGTTCCGCATCCACCACGCTCTGGAGGACGGCGCGGGGCACCATTACGTACTGCGGACGCTGTTCACCCCGCGTATCGCACCGCAAAGGTCGCGCGGTGTCGCGGACACGCCCGCGCGTACGCCCGCGCCCGTCGAGAGTGGCGGGCGGGTCTCCTTCCGTGCCGTGCCGGGTATCGCGGGCGACGTCGCCCGGAGCCTGCGGGGCAGCGACAGTTGGGCCGTGCTGCGTCGGCCGCCCACGGGGACTCTCGCCACGGCCGTCGGGACGGCGGCGACCCGGCGGCTGCTCGCGCTCTCCCGGGCCTTGGACACCGATATCAGCGTGGTCTTCCTGACCGCGCTGGCCGGGGCGATGCGGGCTGTCGCCGTGGCCGAGGAAGAGCGTCCGGCGCCGCTCGCACTCCTGTGGCCCCTGACCGTCCGGACGGGTGGCGAACGCGGCGCGGTCGGCAACTACCTCACCATGGTGCGTCTGCGGCTGCCCTGCGCCGAGCCCCATCCGTCACGCCGTCTCGCCTCCCTCTCACGGCAGTTGGAGGCCGGGCGCGTGGAGCGGAGGATGCGCACCTCGCGCGCGCTCATGCGGCGCGCGCCGCTTCCGATGAGCCTCGGCACACTGCGGCTGCTCATGCGCCCCCGCCACGCCTCCCTCACCGGCACCTACTTCCCCGCCGCCCTGCCACAACCGGCCCTCGGCGAGGCCCGGTTGGACGGCGCGCTCGGGCTGGGCGCTCCCCTGCCCGGTCAGCTCTGCCATCTGACGCTGCTCAGGTACCGGTCCGAGTGCACGCTGTCCGTCGTCCACGACACGGCGTTCGCCCGGGGCGCTGACCTGCCGGAGCTGTGGCTGGCTGCGCTGGCGGAACTCGAAGCGGTGGTCCGAGACGCTCGCCAGTGACCGGTAGGCTCCGGCTCTTTCACATCGGCGCGGAGCCTGTCTCGACCTCACCCCCCAGTTCGCCCACGGCCTGCTCCCACAGTTCCGGCAGCAACTCCCCGTGCGGCAGGGCGCGGTCCGCCACGAAGGACGTCTCGGCCCACTCGCCGAAGTACGACAGGCCCACTCCGAAGAGGTGCCCGGGGACGAGCAGGGGTAGCAGGGCGACGCCCGTCACCCGGCTGTCCCCCAGGCTGCCCTTGTCGGCGATCGGCATGGACGTGGCCATGACGTCGGTGACGCGCGGGGAGAGCATCCTTCGCAGGTACCACTCGGTCGGGCGGTCCGGCATGTGGCGGACCAGGTCCTGAATGGCCTGCCGCCAGGCCTCGCCCCGCAGTCTGCGGGTCGAGGCCATGACGTGTTCCAGTCGCCGCAGGGGCGAGACGGCGTCCAGGGATCCGTTCCCGCGTGCCGGGGCGGTGCGCGCGGGCCGTTGCACGGGCAGTCGTACGGGCAGTTCCAGCGGCAGGGCGAAGCAGCGGTTGCCCCAGGTCTGTTCCTCGTTCGGGCGGCGCGCGTCGACCGGCAGCAGCGCCCTCACCCGGGGAAGCGGTACGCCGGACCGGGCCGACCACGCCGACAACGCCCCTGCGAGCGCCGCCAGATGGACGTCGTGGGCCGACCCGCCGTGGGCCGCGGCGATCCGGCGGAGGGCGTCCGCCGGTACGCGGCCCCGCCACAGCCGCCGCTCCCCCGTGGGGGCGACGGGGGCGGCGGCCCGGCTGCGGCCGCGCACGGGGAGGGAGCCGGCCAGGAACATCGTCGTCAGCCCGACCGCTGTGCCCACGCGTCGGGGCAGACCTGTCAAGCGCCCCTTCTTCGGCACCGGACGGCCCGACGGCTCCCCCTCGCCCAGCATGGCCCGGAAGGTCAGCGCGGCGGCCGAACCGTCCTGGCAGGCGTGGTGGAAGCGGTAGCACACGGCGTACTCGTCGGGCACATGGCCATGAATCAGCCAGACGCCCCAGTACGTGCCGGGCGCGAACGGCGCGTCGAGCGCCGTGTGCAGGGCGGCGTCCCACCCCGCGGGGCCGTCCGCGACCACCTCGTGGACGTGCCGGTCGACGGTGAAGTCCGGGTCGGGCAGCCACCGGGGGCGCCGTGCGCCGCCCTCGACCCGGCTGGTGAGCAGGGGCAGCGCGCCCAGGCGGAAGCCCACGTACGCGCGGAGGTCCGCCAGGCTCGGGGGCGGACCGCTCAGGTACGCGACTCCGCCGGCGTCCCAGCGGACGTCGGGGTGGCGGCGCTCCATGCCGAGGAACGCGCGGTCGACCGCGTGGGCGCGCCGGCCGGGGAGGGGTGTGGGCCGGGCTGACGGATCGGACACGGGCATCGGGAGCTCCTGTTCGTGCCAAGGGGCGGGCAGACGGGGCGAGTCCGGGCGCCGGGCCGCCGCCCGTCACCGGGCTGAAGCCGAGTAGGAACGGTTTATATCCGGGTTGGCGCCGCGGGGAATGGCCGTATCCGACCGCGGCGCCCGACGTACGCGCTGCGCTCTCGCTCCCACCGGGCCCGACGCCGGGTACCGGCCGCCGCACGCCGCCCGCCGGATCACCCGAAAGGGCGACGGTCCCTCGCTTGCCACTTCCTCGGTTCGACTCGGTCCCGCCCGGCCGCGTCCGTCGACACGGGTTGTGGCCTGGGTACTTCATTCGGGTGACCGGTCGGATCGAGGGCTCCAACACTGTCCGCGTTCTGCCACTGTGTCCCGTGCGTCAGTGGTCATCAAGCCCGGAGGAGGGCCTTAGCGGCCTCCGGGCGGGCCGGACGAGTCGGGTCCCGCAAGGGCCGAACGCCCGTGTCACACCGTTCCGTTGGGCGACCGGCCGGCCGCATCGTGTCTCCCGGCCACCGCGGCCGGCCCCGGCGTTGGTCCTGTCCCTACTTCGGAGCCCTTGGAGCCAAGGTCATGCATGTCGCCCTCACCGGCGCCACCGGATTCCTCGGACTGCGCCTGCTGCGCCGTCTGCTCGGCACGCACCGGTCGGTGACGGTTCTGGCCCACGCGGGGTCGGGCGACGCGCTGCACCGCATCACCCGGTTCTTCGAAGTGACCGGCGCACCCGAGGCGTACGTCGCCGAACTCCCCGGCCGGCTAAGGGTGGTGGAGACCGAGTTGGAGCGACCGGGGCTGGGGCTGTCCAGTCGCGCCTTCCAGGAGCTGGCAGACGGCCTGGGCACGATCTGGCACAGCGCGGGCAGCATCAACCTTGAGGGAGATCTGCCCGCCCTGCGCCGGACCAATGTCGAAGGAACCCGGCACGTACTGGAGTTGGCCGCCGCCGGACGCGCGAGACCCGTGGTCCACCACGTGAGTACCGCCTTCGTCGCCGGGCGCCGGCGTGAAGGGGTGGCGTACGAGGACGAGTTGGACGACGCGTACGGCTTCGAGAACGCCTACGAACGCTCCAAGTACGAGGCGGAGAAGCTCATCCACGCGTGGTCGCGGGAGCACCGCCGCCCGGTCGTGGTGCTGCGGCCGAGCATCCTCGTCACGGACCTGCCGCCGCACCCGGAACTGCCCTCGCACCCGCTTCAGGTCATCGGGCGGATCCTGCACGACGCGCGACGCACCGCCGGCCCCGGAAGCCCCGGCGCCGGAAACCCGGGGGGCCGGCCCCGCTTCCGGCTGGTGGGTCAGCCGCACGGCCGGCTGAATCTGATGCCGGTGGAGCACGCGGCCGATGTCATGGTGCGGCTGGCCGGCCGGACGCCGTCGGGGGGTGTCGACACGTACCACGTCGTGCACGACCGTGACGTGCCCGTGCCGACGATCATGACCCTCCTGGAACAACTGGTCGAGTTGTCCGTCGAGTTGGTCGCCGCGGCTCCCGCCGAGCCGTCGGCCCTGGAAGCGCTGGTCGACTTCTACCCGGGTCTGACGGCCTACCTGACCCATCGGCGGCGCTTCGACGACACGCGGGTCCGGGCCCTGTTCGGGTCGTCGGCGGCCTCCGAGCGGGTGGATCTCGCCTACCTGCGGTCCGGCCTGGTCCCCGGCGGTCCGGCCCTCGGCGGGCCACTGCCGACCGGCGAGATACCGTCCGCCGCCGCCCGGTACGCCTGACCCGCACGTCTCCCCTCCCCCAGGAGC
>NZ_MDCR01000020.1 GCF_001723055.1 Streptomyces niveus | reverse complement strand
ACGGGCGCGGCCGGCGGCGCCCCCGGCCGCGCCCGTCCCGTCTCCCGTACGGCTCAGCAAGGTCACCCTGACCAAGGAGGCGCCCACCGTCTCGCTGTCCAAGCAGGGCGGCAACTCCGGTGAGATGCGCGTCAATCTCAGCTGGCAGGTGCGCAAACAGTTCAAGGGCTGGGGCGCCAAACTCGGCCGCGCCGTCGCCATGCACGGCGACCTCGACCTCGACCTGTGCGCCCTCTACGAACTGACCGACGGCCGCAAAGGCGTCGTCCAGGCACTCGGCAATGCCTTCGGAGCGCTTCACCAGCCGCCGTTCATCCATCTCGACGGCGACGACCGCACCGGCGGTTCGGCCAACGGCGAGAATCTCAGCATCAACCTCGACCACAAGAACCAACTGCGCCGCGTCGTCATCTTCGTGACCATCTACGAAGGAGCGCGCAGCTTCGCCGATCTCGACGCGACGGTCACGCTCCAACCGCAGAACGGCGCCGCGATCGACTTCTCGCTCGGCGAGTGCACGGTGCCCTCCACGGTCTGCGCGCTCGCATTGATCACCAATACCGGCTCCGATCTGCTGGTCCAGCGCGAAGCGCGTTTCCTCGTACCGGAACGCGGCGTCAGCCCGCAGCGCACCATCGACTACGCCTACGGCTGGGGCATGAACTGGACGCCCGGCCGGAAATGACCCCCCGGCCCGGCGCCGGCTCGCCTCAACGCTCCGGTGCGGCCTCCGGACGGGCGTACGTACGCCCCTTCCAGGCCGCACCACGGCCCCGGTAGTGCCGGAAGGCCGAGTCGACGGTCATCAGGAGGTAGAGCAGGGCGGTGAACGGCAGCAGGGGAGCGAGCCACAGCGACTGCCGGTAGTACCGCAGCACCGGTACGTACGTCCCGGCCATCACCGCCCACGCGGCGCCGCCCAGCAGCCCGGCCGGTGTGTCACCTCCCGACAGGCCCGCGTACACCCCGGCGGGCGGCGCCAGATAGACGACCGCGAGCCCGGCGACGGTGCCGATCAGCAGCAGCGGATTGTGCAGAAGCTGGGCGTACGCGCTCCGCGCCACCATCCGCCACAGATCGCCCAGCGCCGGATACGGGCGCACGCTGTCCACCCGCTCGGCCAGACCCAGCCAGATCCGGCCACCGGCCGCCCGCACCGCGCGCGCCAGCGACACGTCGTCGATCACGGCCTGCCGGATGGAGTCGGGAATCCGCGCCCGCTCGGCGGTCTCCGTCCGCAGCAATACGCAGCCGCCGGCCGCCGCGGCCGTACGCGCCCCCGGCTTGTTGACCCGGCGGAACGGATACAACTGCGCGAAGAAGTAGACGAACGCGGGCACGATCAGCCGCTCCCACGCCGTCGTCACCCGCAGCCGGGCCATCTGCGAGACCAGGTCGAGTCCGTTCGTCCGCGCGGCGGCGACCAGTTCGCGCAGGCTGTCCGGCTCATGGGCGATGTCGGCATCCGTAAGGAGGAGATAGTCCGGCCCGTCCTCCCGCGCCAGTTCGATGCCGTGCCGCAGCGCCCACAGCTTCCCCGTCCAGCCGGGCGCCGGCTCCGGCGGGGAGACCACCGTCAGCGGCAGCCCGCCGAACCGGTCGGCCAGCTCCCTCGCCAGGGCGCCCGTACCGTCGGTGCTGGAATCGTCGACGAGGAAGATCTCCGCCCGCCCCGGATAGTCCTGCGCCAGCAGCGACGGCAGGCTCACCGGCAGCATCCCGGCCTCGTCCCGCGCGGGCACCACCACGGCGACGGACGGCCACGGCGACGGAGCCTCCCGCGGCGGCAGCCGCTGATCCGTACGCCAGAAGAATCCCTGACCCAGCAACAGAAAGCCCCAGGCGGCCAGTGAGACCGCGGCGATCCAGGCAATGGCGCTCATTCGCCGCAGTCTGCCCCACATCGGCGGGACCGCAAGGGCGGTCGTCTATGGTGACCGGGTGAAGATCGCGCTGATGGACTCCGGTCTCGGGCTGCTCGCCGCAGCCGCCGCAATGCGCCGGCTCCGGCCGGACGCCGGCCTCGTGCTCTCCTCCGACCCCGGCAGCATGCCGTGGGGACCGCGTACCCCGGACGACATCGTGGCCCGCGCGCTCACGGTGGCCCGCGCCGCCGCCGCGCACCGGCCCGACGCGCTGATCGTCGCCTGCAACACCGCGTCGGTGCACGCCCTGCCCGCGCTGCGCGCCGCGCTGGAGCCCGGACTGCCCGTCATCGGCACGGTCCCCGCGATCAAGCCGGCGGCGGCCGGGGGCGGGCCCGTCGCGATCTGGGCCACCCCGGCCACCACGGGCAGCCCCTACCAGCGGGATCTCATCCGTACCCACGCCGCCTCGGTCGACGTCACCGAGGTGCCGTGCCCCGGTCTCGCCGACGCGCTGGAGCACGCCGACGAGGCGGGCATCGCCCGCGCCATCGCGGCGGCGGCGCTCCTGACCCCGCGCGAGGTAAGGACCGTCGTCCTGGGCTGCACCCATTACGAACTGGTCGCCGAACGCATCCGGGCGGCCCTGAGCCACCCCGGACTGCCGGAGGTGACACTGCACGGCTCGGCCGACGCCGTCGCCGCGCAGGCGCTGCGCCGCCTCGGGGGCGCGGCGGCCCCGGCGGCCGACGCGGAGCCCGGCGACCTCACCGTCCTGCTGGCCGGAAACCGCGCCACGCTGACCGACCCGGCCCTGACGTACCCGGAGGGCCGGCTGCTGGCGGCCGTCACCCACGCGCACTAGAGCGTGTGTGGCCATCGTCACCGGGGCGCCCGGGGGCGGGCGGCGCAAGGGCCCCGGTGGACTCCGCCATTCCGGATCCCGCCGGGGCGGTGCTCCCCGGGCGGTTCGTGAGTACGCTGCAACCATGACGGAGCACCCCCGACGAGGGGGGCCAGGCACAGTGCCCCTCCCCGAAATCTGGACCGGCCGAGCGACCAACCGCATTCAGTGGCTGTTCGCCGTGGTGGGCGTCGCCTGCCTCGCGCTCGGCATCGAGCTGGCGATCCAATCCTCCTGGGAGACCGGCATCGTCGCGCTGGCCGCGTCGGTCGTCGGCTGTGTGGCCGCCGGACTGCTGATCCTCTTCGGCACGCTCGCCTTCGTGCACGTGGCGGTCAAGGTCGATCACGACCACCTCGAGGTGCGCTGCGGCCACGCCGGGCTGCCACGCCGCCGTATCCCGCTCACCCAGGTCACCGGCGCGGACTTCGAACCCAGCGTCACGCCCCGCCAGTGGGGCGGCTGGGGCTATCGCTGGCGACCCGAGCAGGGCACGGCAGTCGTCGTACGGCGCGGCGAGGGTGTCGTGCTGACCCTCGGCGACGGCAGGACGTTCACAGTGACGGTCGACGACGCCGAGGCCGCGGTCCGCGTCATCCGCGACCGCCTCCGCGCGGCGGCCACGGGCACGGTGTCGCTCAGCAAGTCGGGACTCGGCACGACCGGGCTCGGCAAGGCCACCGGCGGCCGGACGATCCTCGGCGGCTCGGCCGAGGCCTGACGGCGGGGCACGGGCCCGTACGGCCCGGCACCGCCCCGTACCGGCCAGGCACGGCCCCGCGTCGGCCGGCTCGGCCCCGCACCGTTCGCCACGGCCCGGCATCGCCTCGCACCGCCCTTGACGCTGCGACCGACCCGCAAGCGGGCCCCCGTACGAAGGCCGGACTGACGTCGACCGGTGCCGTCACCGTAGACTCCGCCGGGTGAGCACCACCATCACCCCCGTCGAGCCGGCCGAGCCCGCCCCCGCGCCCGGCGGCAGGCGTCGCGCACGCCGGTTCGTAAGGCCGGGCGCCGCGGCGCTGTCCGGGCTGCTGCTCTTCGCGAGCTTCCCGCCCCGCCCGCTGTGGTGGCTGGCGCTGCCCGCGTTCGCCCTGCTCGGCTGGACGCTGCGGGGGCGCCGCCCGCGTGCCGGGTTCGGGCTCGGGTTCCTCGCCGGGCTCGGCTTCCTGCTGCCGCTCCTGAAGTGGACGGGCGAAGAGGTCGGCCCGCTGCCCTGGGTCGCGCTGGCCGCCGTCTCCGCGCTGTTCATCGGCGTCGTCGGGGTGGGAATCGCCGCCGTGTCCCGGCTGCCCGCGTGGCCGGTGTTCGCCGCCGCCGTATGGATCCTGGGCGAGGCCGCCCGCGCCCGGGTGCCGTTCGGCGGCTTCCCCTGGGGCAAGATCGCCTTCGGCCAGGCCGACGGCGTGTTCCTCTCCCTCGCCGCCGTGGGCGGCACCCCGGTACTGGGCTTCGCCGTCGCGCTGTGCGGCTTCGGCCTGTACGAGGTGGTCCGCCAGGTCCTCGCGCACCGGGCCCGGCCCGCGCCGCGCCAGGTGCCGCGCGCCGCCGTGGCCGTCGCCGCCCTGTCCGTGCTCGTCCCCGTCGCGGGCGCCCTCGCCGCGCTGCCCCTCGTGGACGACTCGGCCGAGGACGGCACCGCCACCGTCGCCGCGATCCAGGGCAACGTGCCGCGTCTGGGGCTCGACTTCAACGCCCAGCGCCGAGCGGTGCTCGACAACCACGCCGCGCGCACCGAGCAGCTGGCGGACGACGTCAAGGCGGGCAAGGAGCCGCAGCCGGACTTCGTCCTGTGGCCGGAGAACTCCTCGGACCTCGACCCCTACCGCAACGGCGACGCGCGCCTGGTCATCGACGACGCGGTCAAGAAGATCGGTGTGCCGACGGTGGTCGGCTCGGTGCTCTCGCCCGACACCGGCAAGCTGCGGAACTCCCTGATCGAGTGGGATCCCGCGAACGGGCCCGTCGCGACGTACGACAAGCGTCATGTCCAGCCGTTCGGCGAGTACATCCCGATGCGGTCCTTCGTACGGATCTTCAGCTCCGACGTCGACCGGGTGCGGCGTGACTTCGGTCCCGGCGACAAGGTGGGCGTGTTCGACCTGGCCGGGACCAAGGTCGGTCTCGCCACCTGCTACGAGGCGGCCTTCGACTGGGCGGTGCGTGACACCGTCACGCACGGCGCGCGGCTCATCGCCGTGCCGAGCAACAACGCCACCTTCGGGCGCAGCGAGATGACCTACCAGCAGCTCGCGATGTCCCGGGTGCGGGCCGTCGAGCACAGCCGGTCCGTCGTCGTCCCCGTCACCAGCGGCGTCAGCGCGATGATCATGCCGGACGGCAAGGTCGTCGAGCAGACGAAGATGTTCACGCCCGACGCGCTCGTCCGCGAGATGCCGCTGCGCTCCTCACAGACACCCGCCACCCGGATGGGCACGCTGCCCGAGGCGCTGCTGGTCGCGATCGCCGTCGGCGGTCTCGGCTGGGTCGGCGCACGGACCGTACGCGCCCGCCGGAGCCCCGCCGCCGACGACGCCGGCTGACGCGCGCGCGGGGATCCGCGGGCCTGCGCTTAGGGTCGTGGCATGGGAACGCCAGACTTCATCCGAGAGCTCCGCGAGACCGCCGGCCACCAACTGCTGTTTCTGCCCGGAGTCAGCGCGATCGTCTTCGACGACGACGGACGCGTGCTGCTGGGCAGGCGCGCCGACACCGGCAACTGGTCGATCATCGGCGGGATCCCGGAGCCGGGGGAGCAGCCCGCGACGACGGCGGAGCGCGAGGTGTACGAGGAGACCGCCGTACGCTGCGAGGCGGAGCGCGTCGTCCTCGTCCAGGCGCTGCCGGAGCCCGTCACGTACCCCAACGGGGACCGATGCCAGTACATGGACATCACACTGCGCTGCCGCGCGACCGGCGGGGAGGCCAGGGTCAACGACGACGAGTCCCTGGAGGTCGGCTGGTTCTCCGTGGACGCGCTGCCCGAGCTGCGGGAGTTCGCCCGGTTCCGTATCAAGCAGGCGATGGAGGACGAGCCCACCTGGTTCCAGCGGAGCGCGGGCGCCTGAGGACACGGCGTACGGCGCGGATCCCGCCTCCCGCCCAGGCGAGTACCCGGGCGGGATCCGTACCACCGCCGCGCTACTGGAGCGCGTGGACCGCCGCCGCGAAGACGGACGGGAGCCGGGCGGCGGCGGGCACGATCAGCCCCGCCCCGCGCGGACCCCGGGTGGCGCGCAACAGGCCCTCCGTAAGGAGGCGGTGGCGTCTCGTCAGCTTCGACCAGGCCGCCGGATACGACTGCGGCCGGCCGTCGGCCAGCGCGCGCACCGCCGCCCCGGCCGTCGACAGGGCCAGGGCGACCCCCTCCCCGGTCAGCGCGTCCACATAACCGGCGGCGTCGCCGACGAGCAGCACCCGCCCCGCCAACGGCCGGCTCACGCGCTGCCGCAGCGGACCAGCCCCGCGTACGCCGCTGGCCGGCCGCTCGCCCAGCAGCGGCGCCAACTCCGGAAAGCGGGCCAGGTGTTCGCCGTACCCGCGCCGCTCGCGGCTCAGCACGGCCACGCCGACCAGGCCGTCACCCACCGGCGTCACATACGCCTCGCCGTGCCGCGACCAGTGGACCTCCACGAAGTCCGACCACGGCGCGACGTGGAAGTGCCGCCGCAGCCCGTAGCGGGACGGCGCGCGGTCCGGCAGATCCAGCCCCAGGCCCCGGCGGATCGGCGAGTGCAGCCCGTCGGCGGCGATCAGCCAGCGCGCGGTCCTGCCCCCGGCGCTGACCCGGTCGGCGCTCTGCCGCACCTCACCGACCTTGCCGCGCACCGTCTCCACGCCCAGCGCGTCCGCCCGGCGCCGCAGCGCGGCGTGCAACTCCGTACGGCGCACCCCGAGCCCCGTGCCGTCCCGGAAGCACGCCTCGGCGCCGCGTACACCGTCCCGGTAGCGGATGCCGCGCAGTTCGCGCCCCGACACCTCGACGCCCATCGCGCGCAGCGCCGCCGTACCGCCCGGCATGATGCCCTCCCCGCACGCCTTGTCCACCGGGGCGGTACGCGGCTCCACCACCACGGCCCGCAGCCCGGCGAGGGCCGCGTGGATCCCGGCGGCCAGTCCGGCAGGGCCACCACCGGCGACCAGTACGTCGATCACGCGGGCGCACCGGCGGCCCCGAGCGCCGTGTTCTCGCACCGGATCCGGACCGCCATCAACGCGGCGTTGAGCCCCGTGAAGGCGAGGGCCGTCACCCACGCCCCGTGCACCAGCGGCAGCGCCAGGCCCTCCGCCGCGACGGCGACGTAGTTGGGATGGCGCAGCAGCCGGTAGGGGCCGCCGGTGACCAGCGGCAGGCCGGGCACGACGATCACCCGGGTGTTCCAGCGCGGCCCCAGCGTCCGGATGCACCACCAGCGCAGCGCCTGGGCCGCGACCACCACCCCCGCCATCGTCCAGCCGAACGCGGGCACGAACGGCCGCCCGGCCAGGGCCGTTTCGGCTAGCGCGCCGGCCAGCAGACCGGTGTGCAGGGCGACCATCGCCGGGTAGTGCCCGCGCCCGGTCTCCGTACCGCCGTGCGCCAGACTCCAGCGGGCGTTCCGCCGGGCGACGACGAGTTCGGCGACGCGCTCGAACCCGACCGCCAGCACCAGTGCCGTGTACCACCACATGTGTCTCTCCAACTCACCAGCGAAGCAGGACGAGTTCGCAGCAGAACCCGGGGCCCATCGCGATCATCAGGCCGGGGCTGCCCGGCTCCGGGGCGTGCCGGGCGAGGGTGTCGCGCAGGACGTGCAGGACCGATGACGACGACAGGTTCCCCACCTCGGCCAGGGAGCGCCAGGTGACGTCGAGGGCGCCGTCGGGCAGGCCCAGTGACTCGCCCACGGCCTGGAGGACCTTTGGGCCGCCGGGGTGGGCGACCCACCCGGTGACATCGGCGGGCGTCAGACCGTGCTCGGCGAGGAAGCCGCGTACGTCGTCGGCGAGAAGGCGGCGGACGACGTCGGGCACCGACGAGTCGAGGACGACGCGGAAGCCGGAGCCGGTCACCGACCAGCCCATGACATGGCCGGTGTCCGGATACATGCGGCTGCGCGTGGCGACGACCGTGGGGCCCCGCGGAGCGGCCTGGGCCCTGGGTTGTTCGCCCACCGCCACGGCCGCCGCCGCCCCGTCGCCGAACAGCCCGGTCGCCACCAGGTTCGCCATCGACGGGTCGTCCCGCTGGAAGGTGAGCGAGCACAGTTCGACCGAGAGCAGCACGGCCACGTGATCGGGCCAGCCCCGCAGATAGTCGTGCAGCCGCGCGACGCCCGCCGCGCCCGCGACGCAGCCGAGTCCGAAGATGGGCAGCCGCTTCACGTCGGGCCGCAGCCCCAGCCGCCCGACCAGGCGCGCGTCCACGGACGGGGCGGCCACGCCGGTGACGGAGGTGAACATCAGCAGGTCCACGTCCGAGGGCCGGAGCCCCGCCGTACGCAGGGCCCCGCGTACCGCCTCGGCGCCCAGGTCCCCCGCGACCTCGATGAAGATGTCGTTGGCGGCGCCGAACCCGTCGATCTTGACGTAGTCGTCCAGCGGCAGGGCCATGTGGCGCGAGTGGACCCGCACGCTCTCGTGCAGCCGGTCCATCACGCGCCGGTCCGACCCGGCCGGTAGACACGTGCGCGCCACCATGTCGGTGATCTCGGACTGGGTGTAGCGGTACGGAGCCAGGACGCCATGCACGGCGGCGATTCGGCTCATCGAATCCAACCTGAGAATGTCATAACCCTCCCAACAGCCGCAGGAGAGGATGAGACACCGTAAGTCGCCCGTCCGGCTGCCACGTGAACGGTGCCCGCGCGCCTACGATCGGCGCGTGGACGCCGAAGTGGATCAGAGAACGAGCACCCGCGGGGCCGCGAGCGGCGACACCCAAACCCTGGCGCGCGCACGGCTGCTGGGCGTCGGACGCGCCCTCGTGCTGTCCTGCCACCCTGGCCCCGTGGTCGCCGTCACCACGCTCACCCTCGCGCTCGCCGTCACCGCGGGCCACGGCGTGGGCCGTTGCCTGCTGCTCACCGTCGCCGTGCTGACCGGGCAGCTGTCCGTGGGGTGGTGCAACGACGCGTACGACGCACGGCGCGACACCGTCAACGCGCGCCGCGACAAACCCGTGGCCGCCGGGTCGGTCGGCCAAGGGACCGTATGGCGGGCGGCGTTCGGCGCTCTCGCGCTCTGCGTGCCGCTCTCGCTGGCCTGCGGCGCGCTCGCCGGGACCTCGCACCTGATCGCCGTGGGCGCGGCCTGGGCGTACAACCTGCGGCTCAAGGCGACACCGCTGTCCTGGCTGCCGTACGCCATCGGATTCGCGAGCCTGCCGGCCCTCGTCTCACTGAGCCTGCCGGGCAGCCCCTGGCCCGCCTGGTGGGTCGTCACCGCCGGTGCGCTGCTCGGCGTCGGGGCGCACCTCGCGGACGTCCTGCCGGACATCCGCGCCGACCTGGCCACCGGCGTACGGGGGCTGCCGCACCGACTCGGCGCCACCGGGAGTCGGTTGCTGCTCCCCGTCCCGCTGGTCGCGGCGTCGGCGGTGCTGACACTGGGACCACCGGGCCACCCTGCCGCGGGCGCCCTGCTCCTCCCGCCGGTCGCCGGGGCGGTGGCGGTCGCGGGCCTGCTGCTCGACCGCCGCCACACGAAGGCCCCCTTCGTCGCGGCGGTGGCCGTGGCGGCGCTGGACGTGGGGCTGTTGACGGCCCACGGGACGGGCGTCACCTAGGGCGTGTCTTCGAGGTAGCCCCGCCCCGCGTGCGGGCGGCGCTATTTCGAGGACACGCCCTGGGAAGCCCGGCCCCGGTGACTCAGCCGTCGAACCGGGCCCCGTCGCAGCGACCCTGACCGTTGCCGCCACGGTCGCGGTGCGGGCCGGGGCCGCCCTTGTCCCGGCCCTGCCCGTGGACGTCGCCCTCCCCGCGCCCGGGTTTGACGCAGTCGTGGTCCCCGGCGGGGCGCCCCTTGTCCCGTTTCGCCGAGCCGACCGTGTCCCGGTGCGCGGACATCGGGTCGGGCGGTGGCACCGTCGCCCGGCCGCCGCCGACGATCGGCAGGGACCTGGGGCTGTTGGGCGCCGCGTCCGTCAACCAGTTCTGGAGCGTGGACTCGTCGCGGATCTTCGCTACGACCGACGTACCCGCCACGGGAGTTGTCGGGACCACCGCCAGTGAGTCGTCCCACCGGGGGATCACATGCCCCTGGACCGTCACGTCGTAGCGCACCTCCGCCGCGTCGTCGGCCGTCGGCCCGGTGCACGGCGTGAGGACCGCCGAGCCGTCGACCGTACGGGAGTTGAGGCACAGTTCCTGGTCGGCTCCGTTGCGCAGCAGCCCGTCCTCCTCGTACAGCCACTGCTGGGTCCGCGCGGACGACGAGCAGATCGCCAGCGTCGCCTCGGAGCCGGGACTCGGCCGGGTGTCCCGCAGATCGAGGCAGAGGTCGGCGTCCGCGCTGCGCAGCGCCGTGCGCAGGACACCTGGCGGCGCGCCGGGACCGGAGACGCCCTGTGAGCCGGGGTCGGGGGACGTCGTGGAGGTGCCCGTGCCGATCGGGGCGGCCGGTCCCATCGCCTCGTCCTCGCTGTCACCGGGGGTGAGACCGGCGACGGACACCGCGAGCAGGCCCACGGCCACCAGGCCGAGCCCGCCGAGCAGTACGGTCCTCGGCACGCCCGGAGTGGTCAGCACGCGCCTGGCCGTCACCGTCACGCGGGGCAGCACCCGCGGGCGTCCGCCCACCGAGTGCCGTCCACCGCGGCGTACGCCCGCGCCCCGCGCCCCGCCGCGCCTGCCCGGCCGCGAGTCGAGGTAGCGCCGGGCGTGCGGGCCGAGGACCGCCTCGGCGAGCAGCACCGCGGGCCGGCCCTCGGGATGCACGAACTGCTCGGTGGCGTAGGCGCAGTGCGCGCAGAGCGCCAGATGCCGCTGGATGTCCGGGAGCAAAGCCCCGCCGCGCCGCAGCGACACGTCCAGCAGACGGTTGTAGTGGCGGCATTCCGGGTCCGACGCGAGTTCGATATGCGCGCGTACACAGGCGGACCGGAAGAGTTCACCCGCGTGTTCCCGTTCGGTGCGCGCGCTTTCCGGATCAATGCCGAGCAGACCGGCCGGTACGGTTATGGGCTCCGCCTCGACGTCCGTATGCCACAGGAGACATCGCGCGGCCGCGGGCATTGCCTGGAAGGCGTGGAAGGCGAGGCGCCGATTCTCCGGCGGGCGCGGCGTGTCGGGGCTCCCCGGGCCGGTGGCCGCCGGCCGCGCCGGGTGCTCCCAGACCGTGCCGGCCGGATGTCCTTCGGTCGCCTGCTGCCCTTCGGCGGCCCAGATGCCAGCCAAATGCCGGGCGGTCAACAGGAATTCGGGCCGCAGGGCCGGGACGGGACCAGGGTGGCGCAGAATGTCGAGCACCTTGCCGAAGGCCGCCGTGGCGAGCATCGACGCGGCGTTGGCCGAGGGGGAGCGGATCTCGGCGTAGTCGAGCAGGGCCTGCCAGTGCCGGGTGAGCAACAGTGCGGTGGCGTGGTCCTCTTCGTCGCTGTCGCGGGTCCTCAGCGCGGCGACGAGGTCCGCGTCCGAGCCTTCGGCGCGGGGGCCGGGCGGACCGGCCGGGGTGGTTCTGGACGTACGAGGATCCTGCATGGAGGTCCTGCCTTCCAGGGCACTGAGTGGGGGGTGTCCAGTCCCTTGACGCGAGGGTGGCGGCAGTGATGTCCGGCCGACTGAAAGGGGGTGGTCCGATGTGGTGCGTACCTTTGGGCGGTGTACGGCCTCCAGGAATGCGACCCGTGGGCGGAGAGCGGCGGGATAACGACGGCCGGAGAACTTTTCCGGGCGGTCGTACCGCCGCTGAATCGAACGGTTGAGCGCTCTGAGCATTGCTGCCGACTGAGCGCGTTCACCATTGCACAGCCCGTGCGGGTGAAACAAGAGATCTCCAACGGCGGCTATTCGATGCGTCGTTGAAGAACGGGTTGAGCAAGGATTTGTGCTGTGGGGGTCCAATTCCGACCGCGGGAAATACGGCGGGCAACCGGCGAACGAGGTCGCCGACAGGGCCCCGAAGGACCGTACCGTACCAAGATCTTCGCACTCGCACCGCATCGGCGACTCCCCGACCGGCGGGGGGACTTGGCCGAGGGAGGCGCCCCGTCCCGTCGATCGGGCACGCCGAACGCCCCGATACGCCCGGGGCCTGCGGAGATTCGCCGGTCAGAGGTCTAGACGGGTGGCGGTGAGGCGAGCCAGCCGGCCACGGCCCCGGCGATCGGCTGCCGGGTCTGAAGCTCCACGAAGCCGAACTGACCGCCCTGGTTGCATTCGAGAAACCACCAGGTGCCCTCGGTGTCCTCGGCGAAGTCGAAGGCCCCGTAAGCGAGATGGGCGACGCGCAGATAGCCGTACACGGCACGGGCGATACGGTCGGGCACCTCGACGGGCTCCCAGGTGTGGTCGCTCTCGCCGTACCGGCCGTCCACCTGGCCGGGACCGGCGACCTTCCGCGCGGCGAACAGCTGGTGACCGACCCCGGTGAGCCGGATGTCGGCCCGCTTGGAGATGTAGCGCTGGAGCAGGGTGGGCCCGGCGGAGACCGACTCGAAGTCGGCGCCGGGACCCACCCGGGTGGTCGGCAGCGAGACCGGCGGATCACCCGGCGGCGGGCCGGTGATCGACTTCACCACGATGTCCCGGTGTTCGGCGGCGAACAGCCGGGCGATGCGCGGGAAGGTGGTGACGAGGGTGGGGGGTACGGCGAACCCGCTCTGGTGCGCCACCCGCAACTGCCAGGGCTTGAGGCGCGCCTGGGCCGCCGCCTGCGGGTGGTTCATCCAGCGCGCCGTCGTGGAGTACAGCATGCCGAAGAAGGCGTGTTCGGACTCGGCGGTGAGCCAGGGCGAGGGGCTGGGCGCGTGGGCCGCGCTCGCGCCCGGCCGCCGCACCCATATCGAGCGCAGCCCGTCCATGCTCAACAGGCGTCCGCCCGCCGACAGATGGCCGCGGAAGTCGCCGCTGACGTACTCGGCGGACATCGACGCCTCGCCCGGCAGATCGGCGGGGTCGAAGCGCACCAGCGGCGTACCGCGCCCGTGCAGCTCGGCCACGACCAGATCCGCGGTGACGTCCTCCTCGGCGGTCAGGATCAGCACAGTCATCGGGTAACCAGGGCTGTCAGTCGTCGAAGTGCGTCTTGGAGCCGGCCGTCGAGGTCGTGGACCCGGCGGCGAGCAGCAGCGCGCGGTCGGCTATCGCGGGACGTCCGTCCGGCAGGACGTTCAGCTGGAGCGTGGAGTCGTAGGTGAAAGGTCCGACGACGGGTGTGCTGGGAGCCGGGAAAGCGTAGTTCAACGCGAACGGTCGCATGATTCTCCTCCACTGCCCCACGAGTCTGTTTCTGTCACGGAGGTAACAATACGTGGCGAAGATGTAATGGTCTCAGCACGGAAAGTCACATATGACGAACCGTCAGGCGGAGGGAGGGCTACCGTCCTCCGGACCTGGGCGGACAGGGGTGCGGGCGACGGGAACGAGGTCGCGAGAACTTCTCAAGTCCGTTGTGAAGAAACCGAGTTCGTCCGCTCCAGGGGGCAGTATCGGGTCAACCTGACCGGATTCCGTCCATGGTCTTCACTTCCGGAGGTTCCGGATCTGGCGGTGCGCGGGCTGTCGGCGGGGCCGGAACGCCGGACGGCCGGGGCGGGGAATTCCCTCGCCCCGGCCGCCCGTTCGTCGCCTCAGAAGGTGAAGACGGCGCCCCTGCCGCCGTTCATGGCGCACGAGTTCGAGAAGGTGTGGACGTAGGCGACGCGCTTGCCCTCCCACGCGCCGTCGGCGGTCACCGTGACCGGCTCCCACTCCTTCGTACAGACGCGGTTCGTCCCGGAGGTGGTGATCGAGTCGAACTTCGCGCCGTTCTCCTTCAGTTCGGCACAGGCGCCGGCCGCGTCCGGGTGGCTTCCCGAGGGGGTGGGCGCGCAACTGAGCGTAACCGCGCGCCGTACCGTACCGGACTTGTGATCAGCACCGTCAGTGACGGTCAGCACCAGCGCCGACGGCGCGTACAGGCTCTCCGCTCCGGTGGGCGAGGTGCCCGGCGCCGGCACGCCTCCGATGGATGCGCCCCCGCCGGGCGTTTCCGTCGGGACGGCGCCGGCCGCGCCGGTGACGAGGAGGCTGCTGAGTGCCAGTACGGCTCCACAGGCCCCAGCCCTTGCGATGCTCCGCATTTCGAACACTCCCTGGGTCGATGTCTCGGACAACGGACGTGAGTCTTGCTCACGTCGGGGGTGCTCCGCCCGTTCTGTGACCGGTTTTGGTCGCTCCGCGTGTCGCTGTGATCGCGGTGTGTGTCCGTAACTGCCTGGTCCGGGCCGGTGCGGGACGGGTGGCGAGTTGGGCCGAAAGTGATTGATTCGGAGCCTGTGTCGTTGGTTGACGGTTTGATTGTAAGGCGTGAAAACCCGTGAACCTTTGAATATATGATTATCAGCGACGCAGGAGCAGCTCGGTGTTGCGCGCGTCCTTCAGGCCCGCCAGATCCTGCCGGCTCCCCGGCGCGTTGAGCGCCAGCTCCCGGTAGAGCGACGCCAGCCCGGACTGGGAGAGATCCGTGAAGTCGGTCTCGCGCGGCGCCGCGGACTCGATCAGCGTGGTGAACAGCGAGAGCGTGCCGTCCTTGTTGTCCGCGATCTCGACGACCCGCGCGAGCTGCGGGAAGTCGATGTGCGACGCGGTGGAGATCTCCCAGAACGAACCGTGCGGCAGCACCACGTTGCGGTGGCTGTGCCCGTTGATCCAGGCCACGGCGGAGCGGTGCTCGCGCAGCAGCGCCACCACCTCGTTCCCGTCGTGCCGCGCCTCGCCGGGCCGGGCGGGGTCGGGCCGCTTGTTGCCCATCGTCCAGCTGTTGTGGTGCGTGAACAGCACCACGTAGCCGTCGCGGTGCTCCTTGAGGATCCGCTCCAGCCACCTGAGCTGCCCCGTACCGACCGAGCCGGTGAAGTGCCCGCCGTGGTCCGTGGTGTCGAGACTGACCCCGGTCACGTTCTCGCCCATGGGGAACGTGTAGTCGAGCGTCGCCTGGTCGAGGTTGTCCTTCGTGTAGCCGTGACCGACCGGGCCCGCCCCGGTGTGCGCCGAGTCCAGATGCGCCGTCAGGTACTGCAACGGGGTGAACGGCGCGCGGCGCGGGTCGGCGGTGACCGTGCGCATCCGCCGCTTCTCCCGGCGCAGCAGCGAGATCAGGGCGCCGCCG
>NZ_MDCR01000002.1 GCF_001723055.1 Streptomyces niveus | reverse complement strand
CGGCGCGCTGAGCTGCGACATCCCGGCCGTCGGAGGTTCTCTGGGACCGCTCCAGGCGCAGTGCACGGCTTTCTGCGGACTGCCGGGTGCTCAGCCCGAGCGCGCCGGCGACCGTGGTCCAGGAGGCGTCGCGGGAGCGGGCCGCGCGCAGCAGGTCGTGCTCCAGGGCGTCCAGCCGTGCGCGGGCGTCGTCCATCATCGTCAGCGCCGCGAGGAGGAAACGGGCAGAGGTCTCTTGAGAGGCCCCGGGCCATCAGCCTCTCTGTGGAATTGACGGCTCCCTACCGTCCCGCTGTACGAGCCGGGGCCACGGCACGGCTACGCGATGAGCGACGTGGGCGACCCTGCTGGCGCACTTGGCTCTCTCATCCGCGACCCACTCGCCTGACCCGGCCGGGCCGTGCTTCGGCCCGTCGTCAGCCGAGGCGCCGCTCATGCGACGGCATCGTCAGAGGAAACGTGTCACGCCATGCGGTCCGCAGATCTTCCAGGTCGGTGCGTGGAAACGGTGACAGCCATCTCTTGCGGTAGGCCTCCTCACCCAGGTCCTGGGCGACGCGGTCGAAGCCGTCGATCACCGCCCTGGCTATCGCATCCACGCCCTGGCGGTGTGACTCCCAGATGACCTGTCCCTCGCTGTCGGGACGTTGCCCGTCCTCCAGAAGCAGCAGGTCGATGTCCACAAAGTCGCCGTAGCGGTGGAAGACCCAGCGGTGAGCGCTCGGCTCGCCTTCGAATTGCGCCTTGACCATGCGGGCACCGAGAACGACTCTGGTCACCGCGTTGAGCAGGTCCTCGGGTGCGTTGCTGATGTAGGAGGCGTGGGCACTGCCTTCTGACCGGCCATCGTTGATGGTGCAATCTGCCGAACCGGCCCAGCCAGGGGTCCAGGTGAATGTTATCGGCGTCATCGAGGCTCCTGCGGGTGGAATTTGGGACTGTTCAAGGATTGGAAAGCCGACCGGCGTCGACGTGGTCGGCGAGGTAGATCATGACGCCTTCGGGGGTACTCCACTGTTACATTCGGTAGTTTTTTCGATAGACCGTCATCGACGGTGAGCTCGCGGAGCTGCCCGGCACGATCGCGGCCGTACGCGCGACCATGGACGCCGACAGGGCTGCGGAGTTCGACTGCGAGATCGAGCACGTGCCGGCCGCCCTGGTGCGCTAAGCGCTGGCCGGCACCGGCGCGGACGACGAAGACGAAGCCCTCATCGAGCACCTGGCCCACGGCGAGGACATCGGCGCCACCGACGCCACCCCGGGCTCGGAGGTCGCGTGAACTACCGCCTCCAGTACGCGCCGCCGGCGGACCAGGCGCGCAGCGCGATGCCCCGCGCGCTGCAGACCACGTTCGACCGAGGTGTCCTCATCGCATAGGAGCCCCGCCCGTGACCGGGATCGACGTACGGCACTACGAGCAACACCAGCAGGTCGGCCAGGAGGTACAGCTTGCGGCCGGAACACACTGGCTCCCCGGTGGCCACACCGAGGAGAAACGCCGCGCGCCGCTCGCGGTGCCGTAGTGCGGTGGTGAACGCGCTCGGACAACTGGGCCGCGGGGGAGGGGGATGAACTCATGGTGTCCTGCTGTCTTCGGGGTGCCGGCCGGTCCGGTACGACCCGGGTCCGGCCGGCGATCGTCGTGTCGGTACGCACGCGGTGGTTCGGTGCGGGCGTGGTTACGCGGCGGGTTCGTTCTCCACCGTCTGGTGTCCGCACCCTGAGGCGACGCCGCGCAGGGCGTTGATCTCGCGGGCGTCCGCGGTGAGGTCCCAGCGGAGTTTGGTGGCGACTCAGTCGGCGGCGTACTGGCAGTGGGCGTCGGCGAGCGGGGGCAGCCAGTCGGCCGGGTCGCGGTCGGCTTTGGACTGGTTGGCGCGTGAGGTGACCGCGACCAAGCTGCGTTCGGCGTCAAGGTCGTTGGCGTATGCCTCGCGCCGCTTGGGTGTCCAGTTCTTGGCGCCCGAGTCCCAGGCTTCTGCGAGCGGGCCCATGTGATCGATCTGCGCGCGACCGGGATCCGTGACCGTGATGCCGTCGTAGTACGAGTACCACTCGCCGGCGACGACCTTGCAGCCGGGATCGATGGTCGGCTTGACGCGGGACTCAGCGATCAGACTTCGACGCGGGTCGAGCATCCGTCCTTGTCGGCGTCGATCCAGCGCCGGAACTTGGTTCGCTCGTACCCGGTCCGGTCCTCCACACCGACGGGGAGGAGATCGATGCTCTGCGTCAGGGACATCGGAGCGACGGCGCGGGACGCGGTGGTGGTGCTGTCGGCCGCTGTGGCGTTCTGCGGCAGGAGCATGAAGGCCGCCCCGCCGCGACGGCGGCCACGCGGGCGGTGAATCTGCTGAATCTTGTTGTACGCATGAGCTGTTGATACCGACCGGCAGGGCACAACTGGAGGTCAGCGTCCGAGGTTCACTCCCTGGGGCGCAACAGTCATACCGGCGCGCAGGTGTGGAGCCGTCGCCGCCCGCACCCACCCGCGTCCGGCCGGGACTGGCGCGGGAGTTGCGCGGCCGGGCGCCAGGCGTCGTCGGCGGACAGATAAGCCGTGCGGCGCAGCCGCCACACCAGCACATCGCTGACGGAGTCGGCGGTGTCCAACTCGATGCGCCTGGTTGCTTGGTGAGCTCGGTGACGAGATCGGACTCGACCGCGAGCCTGAGGAGACTTCTACGCCGGCTGGGAACCGGATCACGAGTTGCTGCCTGACGGCTCCGAAGTCCTCATCGCCGACGCGACTGGGAACCCGCCAAGGACATCGCCAGCGGCAGGTGAACCGGGCACTTCTGAAGGGGCGGCAGTATCTCTGCGACCGACAATGCTCTCCCTGAGGCGCGCCCGTCGGCTCAGGGAGCCGTACACCAGATAGGGCGCCGATCTGGAAGCGGCGCATGCCTCAGCACCGGACTGAGCGACGGCTGGATCACGGGACGGCACAGGCGGCGGGCCGCCTCGTACAACAGACAACGGACGTTCCACGACCCCAGCCCACTGCCGGGCCCGGATAGCGAGTCACGAGGGGGATCGACCTCAGCGTCCGGCCGTGCGGGGAGGCTGGCTGCTGAGTTGCGGGCGGTGTGGATGGTGTGGTTGCGGTCGCGACGTCTCGGAGGAGGCTTTCGTCTTCCTTGGCCGGCGCGGAGCCTCGCGCTGTGTTCAAGTTTCCCGGGTTTGAGGGGGATTCGGCTGCTCATGACCTTCTCGGAGCCGTGTGTTCGAATCGCATGACAGTGCGTCACGACGCATTCATGTTTGCAATCACCATGCATTTGTGACGCCGATCACTGTTGACGGGTTCTGATCATCACTACATAGTGAGGCGACTTGTGTGCGAACTGTGAACGGGTGAGGCGGAGTTGTGACCGGTGGGGTGGGTCGGCGTGTGCGCCGAAGAGTGGGCGTGACGACCCTCGTCGCGCTGATCGCCGGTCTGCTGCCTCAGGTTGCCGTGGCCGGGGAAGCATCAGCAAACGCCGAGCTGTCGGCGTCGGAGAGGGCCGCCCGTTCCGGGGAGGCGGTCGAGGTTGTTTCGGAGCGGACGGAGTACTCCTCGACGTCGGCCAACCCTGACGGGACGTTCACGTTGACCCGGTCGACGGCTCCGCAACGGGTCAGGAAGGCTGACGGTTCATGGGGGAGTGTCGACGCGACGCTTGAGCGTCGATCGGACGGCTCTGTCGGCCCCAAGGGCGCGGTCGTTGATCTGGCGTTCTCCGGGGGCGGAAGCGGTAAGGACCTGATCCGCCTCGGGGATAAGCGGGGATCGCTCTCGTTGGGCTGGGCAAACTCGCTCCCCGCGCCGACGCTTCAGGGTGCGACGGCCACGTATGCGGAAGTGTTCCCAGGTGTCGATCTTCAGCTGACGGCTACCGCCGAGGGCTTCCGTGAGGTGCTCGTCGTGAAATCCGCCGAGGCTGCGGCAAGCGCGGAGCTGGAGCAGATCGAACTAAGTACCTCGGGCCGGGGACTGACCGTCCGTCCAGGTGCGGGTGGTGGCCTCCAGGCCCATGACGAGGACGGCAACGTTGTCTTCAGCGGTCCCGCCGGACAGATGTGGGACTCCGCCGGGGAAGACACCGGGGACCTGCCGGCGCAGCGCCTCACCGAAGTTCGGGAAGCGCTGGGACCGGTGGCCGCTGAGGATGAAACCGCCCATCCGGGCAAGGGCGACGCCAGCGCCGTCCTGCCCGTGCGGGTGGACGAAAGTGCCGTCGCGGTCGAGCCGGACCTGGAACTGCTGCGCGGCGAGCACACCGTCTATCCCGTCTACATCGACCCACCGATCGGGCTGGGGGACTCGGAGCGGTCGGTGATCTCTTCCGACGGGGACCGGTTCTGGCAGTTCGACGGCGAGTACGGAGTCGGCCGGTGCGCCACGGCGGCGCCGTACTACTGCACGCTCGGGGCGTCTTACACCAATCGGATGCTGTTCGAGTTCTCGCCGGCGAACCTGGCGGGCAAGAGGGTGCTGGATGCCACGTTCCGGGCACGCGAGACGTGGTCGTTCGACTGCAACCCGCACTGGGTGGACCTGGAGCGCACCAACAACATGTCGTCGGCGACGCGTTGGCCGGGACCCAAGCAACTGGATCAGATGGGCGACCGGAACGTGTCCGCCGGGCGAGGCGCGGCGTGCGATCCGGACCAGCCTGATGCGTGGATCGAGTTCAACGACAACAGCTCCGAGTCGGACGAGAACCTGACGTCGACGGTGCGCGCGTTCGCCGACGGGAAGTTCCCACGCCTGACGTTGATGCTGCGCGCGAAGGACGAGGGTGACGCGAGCGCGTGGAAGCGCTTCGACGACAACGCCGAACTACAGGTCATCTACGTGCCCAAGCCGGGGGTGCCGACGAGCACGGGGCTCATTCCGGGCAACGGCACGGTTTCGTACTGCGCCACCTCCGCGGCGAGCCCGACGGTCGCCACCCGCGCCGACCCGATGGTCCAGGCCAGGACGCAGACGCTTGTCCAGCCCAAGGGCTCCGACTTCACCGGCGCCTTGCGGACAACGTTCCTGATCGAGCGGCAGCAGACAGACAACACGTGGGTGGGTAACTGGAGCACCGTCACGCCGTCCACGGGATTCCGTCCGGACGACCACCTGGAGAAGGTACGTCTGCCCGCGCGCTCCGACGGCACTCTGTACCGGATGAAGGCGCGGACCGAGTCGTTCTGGACGACGGGCGGGGTGACGTCGAGTGTTTCTTCGCCTTATGCGCGCTACTGCTACTTCCGGATCGACTCGAAGGCTCCGAGCGCACCGCAGGTAACGGCCCAGGGACCGTATATGGGATGCGTCGAGTGCGTGGGCGAAGGGACGCCTGGCAAGCCGGGTACGTTCACGTTCAAGCCGGACCCGTCCGATACGGACATCAAGAACTATCAGTGGCGTCTGCTGACCATGCCGGCGGGCGAGACACGCCAGGTAACTGGTGCTACGGCGGTGGTCAAGGACGTCACCCCCACGCTGGCCGGTGAACAGGTGCTCAGTGTGCGGGCCGGTGACCTGGACGCAGATGGGCGGGTGCGGTTCGGTCCGTGGGCGGAGTTCGAGTTCAAGGTCGCCGCTCCCGAGGGGCCGGTCGGTCTCTGGCACTTCGACGATGCCCAACCGGGTTCGACGGTCGTCACGGCGAAGGACAGCGCCACGGCCGGAGTCCGTCACCACGCGACGCTCCGCCCCCCGAATACGGCGGGAAAGGGTGCGTTCTGGTCGGTGAAGGGCCGGCGGGGGACAGGTGACTACTCTCTCGGCCTCAACGACGACTCCGGTGAGGCTCAGGAGACCGCCTACGCCTCGACAGCGGGCCCGGCGGTGAACACGAAGGACTCGTTCACGCTGTCCGCGTGGGCGCTGCTGACGGACACGCAGAAGAGCGGCACGGTGGCCTCGGCGCCGGGCGCCTTCGGATCCGCGTTTCAGTTGTACTACTCGGGCACCACGAAGAAGTGGGTGTTCGCACGCGTGGCGGCCGATGTGGCCAGCCCGGTCATGGTGCAGTCGCCGGCCGTGGCGTCGAACCCGCCCGGGGAGGTCTGGACGCATCTGACCGGTGTGTTCGACACGCACGACGACACGGACAAGACGAACGACACCATCCAGCTGTTCGTCAACGGGCGCCCGCAGGGCTCCCCGGTGAGACTCTCCGCGGCCAATCCTGCGTACACACCGGTCACTTCCACCAAGGACATGCTGATCGGACGCTCCCCGGCGGGGGAGTACTTCACCGGCCGGCTGGACGAACTCACCCTCTGGCAGAGCGCGCTCACCCCGGACATGGTCCGTCAGGACAGCGCCGCGCTCTCCCCGGAGGGGGTGCCGGCCACTGAACTCGTCGGTTACTGGGACACGGCATCGGCAGCCGGCGGACGGGTGGAGGAGTGGACGGACTACACGTCCCCGGCCATGACCATCTCGGCGACCGGGGCGGTGCCACGCCCCGAGGAGAACGAGCTCGATCTCGACGGCGTGGCCGGCTACCTGACCACCGACGGTCCTGCGGTGGACGAGACCGGCTCCTTCACCGTCACGGCGAATGTGCAGGTCGACAAGGCCCTGATGGAGGCCAAACCCATTGGCTACCGAGGCCAGGTCTTCAGCCAGGCCACCTCGAAGGGCAGCGAATCGTCGTGGGCGCTGTGGGTCGAGAAAATCGACCCGGACGGTGACGGTGTCGCTTCGTACTACTGGAAGTTCGGGCGCACCGGGACCGACGCGAACGGTGCTGTGACCGGGCAGGCACAGGTGGTTTCCGAGTTCGAGGCGGAACTCGACACCTGGGTACAGGTGACCGGGGTGTACGACGCCGGAGAGGCTGTGGACACCGGATTCGGCACCACCCGTCTGTATGTGAGCCAGTCCGAGCAGCCGTCGGCCGACGATGCCTCGTTCGTCACGCCTGTGCAGGGTTCGGGCGCGCTGTCCTGGGGGCGCGGCTCGTCCGGCGGAAAGACCGGGAACTACCTGCCGGGCGTTCTGGACGAAGCGCGCGTCTGGACCGGGGCGATGACGGAAGAGCAGGTCGGCACCAAAGTCATGGGCGACCCGGGCGCCGAATAGGCGGTCCGAGGTTACAGCTCTTCTCCTGTCGCCTCGGACCGGTCGTACAGCGGCTCACCGAAGTCTTCTGCAGCATCACCAGACGCCCCGGGCACGGACGGTGGCGGTCCGGAACATGTGCCGTCCTGATGAAGGCGGCTGGAATGGGGAGCGGATCCGATGAGGGGCAAGTACGGTACGGCTGGCGGCGGCGGACCGCGCGTCAGGATATGGCTGCGACGCGTCGCCGTGGTGACCGGATTCGCCCTGATGCCGGGACTGCTCAGCCCGGTGGTGTTCGCGGACGATCCCGCACTGCTGGGCGCGCCGAAGCTGGCGGCGCCGAAGGCGGCGGAGGTGACCCGGTTCACCGCGAAGGTGAACAAGAAGCAGGCCGCCGTGATGAAGAAGGCCGCCGACACCCACCGCAGGGACACTGCCCGCGCGAAGAGCGACCGGGCCACGGCCGTGACCTGGCCGCAAGCCGGACGTACGACGTTGACTCCGTCGTCCACCGGCGCCGCGCAGAGTTCAGCGGGTGGGCTTCCCCTCAGCCTGATCGCCCCCTCCTTGGCGAAGAAGCAGAAGCCGGTCAACGGAGCGGTGGAAGTCACCGTCCTGGACCAAAAGCAGGCCGCGCAGCTCGGGATCAAGGGCGTCGCCCTGACCGTCACCGGACCCGCCACCGGCGGCACCGCCCGACTCGGTCTCAACTACAAGAAGTTCGCCTCCGCCTACGGCGGTGACTGGGCCGGACGCCTCCAGATCCAGCGACTGCCCAACTGCGCGCTGACCGACCCGGCCGCTTCGAAGTGCCGCACCCGCACACCGCTGGACTTCACCAACGACCGCGCCCACAGCACTGTTACGGCACCAGTCGCTTTCACGTCGGCCGCCTCACCGGACGGGCGGACCGTGGTCCTGGCCCTCGCGGCCGGCAGCGAATCCGGTGCAGGTGACTACAAGGCCACCCCGCTCTCCGCGTCGTCGACCTGGGAAGCCGGTGGTTCTTCGGGCACCTTCACCTGGTCCTACCCGCTGCGCACCCCTCCTGCTGCGGCCGGCCCCGCGCCGGATCTGTCGATCTCCTACGACTCGGGCAGTGTCGACGGCCGCACGGGCTCGACGAATAACCAGGGCACCGCCATCGGCGAGGGCTTCGACATCACCTCGTCCTACATCGAACGCAAATACGGCTCGTGTGACGACGACGGTCAGGACGACAAGTTCGACCAGTGCTGGAAGTACGACAACGCCTCCGTCGTCCTGAACGGCAAAGCCAGTGAACTCGTCAAGCAGGACGGCAAGGGCGGCGCACCCGGCGAGGCCGATGAGCCCGGTGTCTGGCGGCTCAAGAACGACGACGCCTCGACCGTCACGCACTCCACCGGCGCCGACAACGGCGACGACAACGGCGAGTACTGGACCATCACCACCGGCGAGGGCACCAAGTACGTCTTCGGCCTCAACAAGCTCGACGGCGCACCGGCGGACGAGCGCACCGACTCGGTATGGACCGTACCGGTCTTCGGAGACGACTCCGGCGAACCCGGATACAAGGACGGGACCAGCTTCTCCGGCCGGGACAAGAAGCAGGCATGGCGGTGGAACCTCGACTACGTCGAAGACACCCACGCCAACGCCATGTCCTACTGGTACGACTCCGAGACCAACTACTACGACGAGCTCGGCGACGACAACACCGGCACCGCCTACACCCGCGGTGGGTGGCTGAAGGAGATCCGCTACGGCCAGCGCGCCAAAGCCCTCTTCAGCGGCACCCCCGCAGCGTCCAACAAGGTCGTCTTCTCCTACAAGGAGCGCTGCGTCGCCACCGGCACGGGCTGCGACTCGCTGACCGAGGACGCCCGGGACAACTGGCCCGACGTGCCCTTCGACGCCGTGTGCAAGGAGGGCGACAAATGCACCGGAAACGTCGGCCCCAGCTTCTTCACCCGCAAGCGCATGACCGCCATCTCCACCTACGCATGGAACGCCGCTGCCGCGATCCCCGATTTCGCCCCGGTGGACACCTGGGCGCTCAAGCAGCAGTACCTCGACCCGGGCGACACCGGTGACTCCTCCGACCAGTCACTGTGGCTGGACGAGATCCGGCACACCGGCCGGCACGGCACCGAAATAGCCCTGCCCCCGGTCACCTTCACCCACGAGTTCCTTGCCAACCGCGTCGACGGCAACAGCGACGACATCCTGCCCCTGCACAAGCCCCGCCTGTACACGATCACATCGGAGACCGGCGCGCAGTCGGTGGTCAACTACCTGCCGGCCGACTGCACCGCCGGACAGGCCAAACCGGCCGTCGACACCAACACCAAGCGCTGCTACCCGGTGTACTGGTCCCCGAACGGCGAAAAGACACCGATCCTCGACTGGTTCCAGAAGTACCCCGTCCAGGCCGTGTCCACCACCGACCCGCACGGCGGATCCGAGGCCGTCGAGCACACCTACACCTACACCGGTGGCGGGGCCTGGCACTACAACGACGACCCGATGATCAAGGAGAAGGAACGCACCTGGTCCTCCTGGCGCGGCTACGGACAGGTCACCCACGTCACCGGCCGCCCCGGCAAGACGCAGTCCAAGACCGCGACCGTGTACCTGCGCGGGATGAACGGCGATCGCGTCCTCGGATCCGACGGGAAGACCCCGCACGCGACCGACCGCAAGAGCGTCACGGTCACCGGTATCAAGGCGCCAGGAATCACCGACTCCGACCAGTACGCCGGGTTCACCCGAGAGTCGGTCACCTACAACGGCGCCCAGGAGGTGAGCGGCAAGATCAGCGACCCCTGGTCGAAGAAGACCGCCACCCAGCACAAGTCCTACGCCGACACCGAGGCATACTTCGTCCGCGTCGCCGCGACCCACGACCGGACCAACATCACCACCACCGGCACCCCGCGCGACCGGGTCCGAACGACAGCGACGACCTACGACGACTACGGCATGCCCGAAACCGTCGACGACAAGGGCGACAACGCCGTCACCGGCGACGAGAAGTGCACACGCACCTGGTACGCCCGCAACGACACCGTCGGAATTAACAACCTCGTCGCCCGCACGCGCACCGTCGCCCAGCCCTGCGCCACCACCGACACGGCACTCGACCTGCCCGCCGACTCCACCCGCCCCGGCGACGTCGTCACCGACACCGCCATCGCCTACGACACCACCACCTGGACAGCGGAGCAGAAGCCCACCAAAGGTGAGCCCCGCTGGACAGGCCGGGCCACGTCGTACGGCGCAGACAACCAGCCGGCCTGGCAGAAGATCACGACGGTCACCTACGACGCGCTCGGCCGCCAGCTCACGGTCAAAGACACGAACGACACCACGACCTCCACCAACGCCTACACCCCGGCGGAGACCGGCCCGCTCACTGCCACCACGGTCACCAACGCCAAATCCCACCGCACCATCAGCCTGCTCGACTACGCGACCGCCGCCCCCCTGAAGGTCACCGACCCCAACAACAAGGTCAGCGAGTCCACGTACGACGCGCTCGGGCGCATCAAACAGGCATGGCTCCCCAACAGCCCCAGATCCGGCGGCAAAAGCCCCAACTACGTCTACGACTACGGCATCACGGCCACCGATCCGCCCTGGGTGTCCACCGGCAGCCTGCAAGGCGACGCAGCCGGCTACAACACCACCTACGAGATCTACGACTCCCAGCTGCGCCCGCGCCAGACACAGTCACCCTCACCACTCGGCGGCCGGGTGATCGGCCTGACGATGTACGACGACCGTGGTCTCGCCGTCTCGTCCCAATCGGACATCTGGGACGACAAGACCGCACCGACCTCCGTCATCGCCCAGACCGAAGGCGGCCAGGCACCGGTACAGAACGACACCACCTACGACGGGGCGGGCCGCGCGGTCAAGACGGTCACGATGAACTTCGGCCGCGTGCGGTGGACCACCGAAACCGCCCACACCGGTGACACCGTCACCAACACCGCGCCCACCGGCGGCCAGGCCACCGCCGTCGTCACCGACGCCCTCGGCCAGACCACTCAGCGCCGCGAATACGCGGGCACCCAGCCGACCGGCGCCGATTTCACCACCACGGACTTCACCTACACCGGCGCCGGCAAGCAGGACACGGTCACCGGTCCCGACCGGGCCAAGTGGATCCACACCTATGACCTGTTCGGCCGGAAGGCCAGTTCCACCGACCCCGACTCGGGCACCACCAGAACTCAATACGACGAACTCGACCGGGCCATCTCCACTACCAACGCCCTCAGCAAGACGGTGCTCTCCGAATACGACGCCCTTGGACGCCAGACCGGGCTGTGGGACGGCACCAAGACAGATGCCACGAAGCTCGCCGCCTGGACCTTCGACACCCTCGCCAAGGGGCAGGCCGACACCTCCGTACGCTACGAAGGCGGCCTGACCGGCAAGGCATACACCACCAAGGTCACCGCCTACGACCCCGTGTACAACGTCACCGGCACCCAGTTGACGCTGCCCGCCACAGACCCGCTGGTCGCGGCGGGAGTGCCCGCCACCCTCAACTTCTCCACCGTCTACAACGTCGACGGCACCGTCCGCAGTAACACCCATCCGGCCGCAGGCGGCCTGCCCGCCGAGGCGGTGTCCAACAAGTACAACGACCTGGGCCTCCAGACCAGCGTGAGCGGCACCGGCGCCTACCTCAAGGACGCGACCTACTCCGAACTGGGCGATCTGCGCCAACTCACGCCCTACACCAGCCAGAACCTCGCCTTCACCTTCGGGTACGAACCCGGCACACGCCGTCTGAAGAGTTCCGTCGTCAGCGACACCGCACACCCCGGCCGCTTGCAGGACCTCAACTTCACCCAGGACGACGCCGGGAACATCACCTCGATCTTCGACGCCGCCACCCAAGGCACCGGCGGCACGACGAAGACCGACAACCAGTGCTTCACCTACGACGGCCACCGCCGCCTCATCGAAGCCTGGACCCCCAGAACACCCGACTGCGCCACCACCGGCCGCACCACAGCCAACCTCGACGGTGAAGCCCCTTACTGGTCCAGCTACACCTACACCACGGGCGGCCAGCGCAAGACCGAGACCAAACACACCACCACCGGCAACAACACCACGACGTACGCCTACGGCACCCCGACCGGCCAGCCGCACCCCCTCACCAGCACCACCGGGGCGAAGACCGGCACCTACACGTACGACAAGTCCGGCAGCACCACCAGCCGCCCCGGCGTCCAGGCCCAGCAGACCCTCACCTGGAACACAGAAGGCAAACTCGCAACCACCACCGAACCCGCCGCCGGAACCAAACCCGCCACCGGCACCAGCTACCTCTACGACGCCGACGGCGAACTCCTCATCAGCCGCAACACCACTGGCGACGGCGACACAGTCCTCTACCTCGGCGGCGGCAGCGAAGTCCGGGTCACCACCAAGGGCACAGCCAAAACCCTGACCGGCACCCGCTACTACACAGCCGCCGGGAAGACCATCGCCCTTCGTACTGCGACCCTCGGGACGACCGGCAGCAAACTCTCCTTCCTCGCCGGCGACCACCACGGCACCTCCAGCCTCGCCATCGACGCCGCCACCCTCGCGGTCACCAAGCGCTACACCACACCCTTCGGAGCCCCCCGCGGCAGCGCCGCCACCACCTGGCCCGACGACAAAGCTTTCCTCGGCAAGCCCGCCGACATCGCCACCGGCCTCACTCACATCGGTGCCCGCGAATACGACCCGGGCATTGGCCAGTTCGTCAGCGTCGACCCCCTGCTCTCCCTCGACCAGCAC
>NZ_MDCR01000199.1 GCF_001723055.1 Streptomyces niveus | reverse complement strand
GCCCGCGAGGACCTCGACCGATTCCCGTACCTCCAGGGCGTTGCCCGCGGTCAGACCGAGTGGGGTCGCCATGTCGGTGAGCAGCGCCACGGTGCGTACGCCGTGGTCGGTGCCGAGTCCGACCATCGTCGCCGCCAGTTCGCGCGCGTCCTCGACGGTCTTCATGAAGGCGCCGGAGCCGACCTTGACGTCCAGGACCAGCGAGCCGGTGCCCTCGGCGATCTTCTTGGACATGATCGAGGAGGCGATGAGCGGGATCGCCTCGACGGTGCCGGTGACGTCGCGCAGCGCGTACAGCTTCTTGTCGGCCGGGGCCAGACCGTCACCGGCGGCGCAGATCACCGCGCCGGTGGACTCCAGCACGTCCAGCATCTCGGCGTTGGAGATCCGGGCGCGCCAGCCGGGGACGGACTCCAGCTTGTCGAGAGTGCCGCCGGTGTGGCCGAGGCCGCGCCCGCTGAGCTGCGGTACGGCCGCGCCGCACGCGGCGACCAGTGGCGCGAGCGGCAGCGTGATCTTGTCGCCGACGCCGCCCGTGGAGTGCTTGTCCGCGGTGGGGCGGGAGAGCGAGGAGAAGTCCATGCGCTCGCCGGAGGCGATCATGGCGGCGGTCCAGCGGGCGATCTCCGTGCGGTTCATGCCGTTGAGCAGGATCGCCATGGCCAGGGCCGACATCTGCTCGTCGGCGACGTCACCGCGCGTGTAGGCGTCGATGACCCAGTCGATCTGCTCTGGGCTCAGCTCGCCGCGGTCCCGCTTGGTGCGGATGACGGAGATGACGTCCATGGGTTCCCTTAACAGCAGTGCGAGTAGGTGGTGCGTCTTACGTGCTAAGCGAGGTGCTGCGGCCCGAAGGCCTGGGGCAGCATCTCGGCGAGCGGGAGAACCCCCGCCGGGGTGTCGAGCAGCAGCCCGGGGCCGCCGAACTCGTACAGCAGCTGGCGGCACCGGCCGCACGGCACCAGCAGCGCGCCCGCGCCGTCCACGCAGCTGAAGTGCGTGAGCCGGCCGCCGCCCGTGGCGTGCAGCTCGGAGACGAGCCCGCACTCGGCGCACAGTCCGAGGCCGTACGAGGCGTTCTCGACGTTGCAGCCGGTGACGGTGCGGCCGTCGTCCGCCAGGGCGGCGGCGCCGACCGGGTAGCCCGAATACGGCGCGTACGCACGGGACATGGCGTCCCGGGCCGCCGAGCGCAGGCTCTCCCAGTCGAAGTCGCCGCCTCCGGCGTCGGGGTCCGTCATGTGCCCTGGCCTCTTCGATAGGTCATGCCGTTCGCCTTCGGCATCCGCAGCCGTTGCGCGGACAGCGCGAGGACGAGCAGCGTCGTCACGTACGGGGCGGCGTCCACGAACTGGCTGGGGACCTGGTCCGTCAGGGCGTACCAGGTGAACAGCAGCGCGGAGACGGCCGCCGAGATCACGGCGGAGACGTACTTGCGCTTGTAGAGCTGCCAGCCCACGACGAGCACCAGCAGGATCGCCAGCAGAAGCAGCATCGCGTGCACGTTCTCGGCGCCGCCGCGCAGCTTGAGGCTGTCGGTGAAGCCGAACAGACCGGCGCCCATCGCCATGCCGCCCGGCATCCAGTTGCCGAAGATCATCGCGGCGAGACCGATGTAGCCGCGTCCGCCGGTCTGGTTCTCCTGGTAGATGCCGGTGGCGACGATCGCCAGGAAGGCGCCGCCGAGTCCAGCGAGTCCGCCGGAGACGGTGACGGCGATGTACTTGTACTTGTAGACGTTGACGCCGAGCGTCTCGGCGGCGATCGGGTTCTCGCCGCAGGAGCGCAGCCGCAGTCCGAAGGACGTACGCCACAGCACCCACCAGGTGCCCGGGATCAGCAGCAGGGCGACGATCGTCAGCAGGGAAAGGCCCGTCACCAGACCGCCGAGCACGCCGGCGATGTCCGAGATCAGGAACCAGTGTTTCTGTTGGAGATCGGTCAGGAAGTCGGCGAGCCCTGGAATGGTGATCTCGGTGATCGAGTCGATCCGTGGGGACTGCTTGGAGGAGCCGCCCGGCTCGTTGGCGAAGGTGAAGTTGGAGAGGTAGCGGGTCACGCCGACGGCGAGGATGTTGATGGCCACACCGGAGACGATGTGGTTGACGCCGAAGGTGACGGTGACGATCGCGTGCAGCAGACCGCCGAGCGCCCCGCCGAGTATGCCGAACAGGACTCCGACCCAGGGACCCCACTGGAATCCGGCCCAGGCGCCGAACCAGGTGCCGAGGACCATCATCCCTTCGAGCCCGATGTTGATGACGCCCGCCCGTTCGGCCCACAGGCCGCCGAGTCCGGCGAGACCGATGGGTACGGCGAGTTCGAGCGCCCCGGCCACCTGTCCTACGGAGGTGATGTCCTCGGCGCCGCTGATGAGCCGGACCAGGGAGATCAGGGCCAGTCCGCCGGCGATGATCAGCAGAACGACGGGCAGGGTGAGCTTGCGCCGGCCGCCGCCCTTCTTGGGAGCCGCGTTCGCTGCGGTAACGGTGCTGGTACTCACAGGGCAGCCCCCTTGTCACTCGTGGATTCGGCGTCGGCGTCGGTCTTGATCGCGCCGCCGGCGGCGAGTTCCTCGCCGACCTTCTGCTGTTGGCGGCGGAGCCCGTAGCGGCGGACCAGTTCGTAACTGACCACGACCGAGATCACGATCAGGCCCTGCATGATCGTCGCGATCTCCTTCTCGTACCCGTACTGGTCGAGGGAGGCGGACGACTTGTCGAGGAAGGCGATCAGCAGCGCGCTGAACGCGATGCCGAGCGGATGGTTGCGGCCCAGCAGCGCGATCGTGATACCGGTGAAGCCGAGGCCGGTCGGGAAGTCGAGGCTATACGTGTGGCTGTCGCCCAGCAGGGTCGGCATACCGACGAGACCCGCGACCGCGCCGGAGATCAGCATCGAGGTGAGGATCATCTTCTTGGCGTCGACACCGGACGCCTGCGCGGCGCTCTCGCTGGCGCCGGTGGCGCGCAGGTCGAAGCCGAAGCGGGTGCGGCCGAGGACGAACCAGTAGATGACACCGCAGAGCGCGGCGACGAAGGTGAAGCCGTAGATCTCACCGGCCTCGGCGCCCATGGACAGTCCGGGGAACCAGCCGGACTCCGGGATCTCGCCGGTCGTCAGGTTGTTGGAGCCGGCGGGCTGCTCACCGAAGTTCTTCGGCAGGATCAGCCAGGCCACGAGGCTGGTGGCGATCGAGTTGAGCATGATCGTGGAGACGACCTCGCTCACCCCGCGGGTGGTCTTGAGGATGCCCGCGATGCCGGACCAGAAGGCGCCGACGAGCATCGCCGTGAGGACGATGAGGGCGATCTGGAAGGGGCCGGGCAGATTCACGCTGGCACCGACGAGCGCCGCCATCATCGCGGCGAGGCGGTACTGGCCGTCGACCCCGATGTTGAACAGGTTCATCCGGAAGCCGACGGCGACGGCGAGCGCGGCCAGATAGTACGTGCCGGCCTGGTTGACGATCAGGACCTGTACGTCGACGTAGCTCGCCGACTCGAACATGATCCGGTACGGCTCCCACGGATTGGTGCCCGACGCGAGCAGCACCACCGTGGTGAGGACTATGGCGACGACCAGGGCGAGCACCGGGCCGGCCAGGCCCAGGATCAGCCGGTCCTTGTCGAACTTCTTCATCGGGCCTCGTCCTCCGGGGCTGCCTCAAGATGGCCGGTCGCGGCGCCGGTCATGGCGGTGCCCAGCTCCTCCGGGGTGATGGTGGCGGGATCGGCGTCGGCGACGAGCCTGCCGCGGTACATCACGCGCAGGGTGTCGGAGAGCCCGATCAGCTCGTCCAGGTCGGCGGAGATCAGCAGCACCGCGAGCCCGTCGCTGCGCGCGGCCTTGATCTGGTCCCAGATCTGGGCCTGCGCGCCGACGTCGACGCCGCGCGTCGGGTGGGCGGCGATCAGCAGCTTCGGCAGGTGGCTCATCTCGCGGCCGACGATCAGCTTCTGCTGGTTGCCGCCGGAGAGGGACGAGGCCGTGACGTCGATGCCGGGTGTACGGACGTCGTACTCGACCACGATGCGCCGGGTGTCGGCGCGGGCGGCCTTGGGGTCGAGGAGTCCGCGCCGGCTGTTGGGGCGCTCGGTGACATGGCCGAGGATGCGGTTCTCCCACAGCGGCGACTCCAGCAGCAGTCCGTGCCGGTGCCGGTCCTCGGGGATGTAGCCGATGCCGCTCTCGCGGCGCTCACGGGTGGGCGCGTGCGAGATGTCGGCGGTGTCGAGGGTGATGACGCCGCCGTCCGGGTCGCGCAGACCCATCAGCGTCTCGATCAGCTCGGTCTGGCCGTTGCCCTCGACGCCCGCGATGCCCAGGACCTCGCCGCGATGGATGGTGAAGCCGATCTCGGACAGGACCTCGCGTACGACGCCGTCGGAGTCGGTGGCGGTCAGCCGCAGGTCCGCGACGGTGAGGACCGGCACGTCGGTGACGGTCGACTCGCGGGTCTCGGGCGAGGGGAGTTCGCTGCCGACCATCAGCTCGGCGAGCTGCTTGGTGGTGGTGCTGGCGGGGTCCGCCGTGCCCACGGTCGTACCGCGCCGTATGACGGTGATGTCGTCGGCGACGGACAGCACCTCACCGAGCTTGTGCGAGATGAAGATGACGGTGAGGCCCTCTGCCTTGAGTTCACGCAGGTTATCGAAGAGGGCGTCGACCTCCTGCGGGACGAGGACCGCGGTGGGCTCGTCGAGGATGAGTATGCGGGCCCCCCGGTAGAGGACCTTGAGGATCTCCACGCGCTGGCGGTCGGCGACGCCGAGGTCTTCGACGTAGGCGTCGGGGCGGACCCCGAGGCCGTACGCCTCCGAGATCTCGCGGATCTTGTTCCGCGCCGCCTGCCCGATGCCGTACAGCTTCTCGGCCCCGAGAACGACGTTCTCCAGGACGGTCAGGTTGTCGGCCAGCATGAAGTGCTGGTGCACCATGCCGATGCCGCGCGCGATGGCGTCGGCCGGGCTGTTGAAGGTGACCTGGTCGCCGTCGACGGTGATGGTCCCCTCGTCCGGCTTCTGCATGCCGTAGAGGATCTTCATCAGGGTCGACTTGCCGGCACCGTTCTCGCCGACGAGGGCGTGCACGGTGCCCTTGTTGATGGTGATGCCGATGTCGTGGTTGGCGACGACACCGGGGAACCGCTTGGTGATGCCGCGCAGCTCTACGGCGGGCGGACTGCTGGACGCGTTGATGACGCACTCTCCTTGGCCGGAAAAGGACCGGAGGCGGGGCGGAGGGCAGGGCGGGGGTGAAGCTATCGCGCCGGAGGGGCGTCTACACGCGTAGCGCTGCCGAATCGTGAGCGTAGATCTTGGGGAGATGGGGCCGGTTCCGGTGACCGGAACCGGGAGCGGCGGCTCGCGCCGCCGCTCCGGGCCCGTGGTGTTACGGGGTGGTCTTGACGGTGATCTTGCCGTCGATGATTTCCTGCTTGGCCTTGTCCACGGCGGCGGTCACTTCGGTCATCTTGACGTAGGCCGGGTTGGTGTCGGTGAGGCCGACGCCGTCCTTGTCCAGGCCGTACCGGATCTCACCGCTCTGCGGCTTGCCGTCGGCGACCGACTTGATCAGGTTGTAGACCGCGTCGGAGACGTCCTTGGTGGCCGACGTCAGGATGCTGTCCTTGTACTGGGCGAGACCGGCCTGCGCGTACTGGTCGGAGTCGACACCGATGCTCCACTTGCCGGCGCCCGCGGTCGAGACCGCCTCGATCGAGCCGGAGCCGGCCAGACCGGCCGCCGCGTAGATCACGTCGGCCTTCTTGTCGAGCTGGCCCTGGGCGGCGGCCTTGCCGAGGTCGGGCTTGGAGAAGCCCTCGAAGTTCGGCGGCTGGGTCAGGTACTGCGAGAGCACCTTCACCGAGGGGTCGGTGTCCTTGACGCCCTGGGCGTAGCCCGCCTCGAACTTCTTGATCAGCGGGGTCTCGACGCCACCGATGAAGCCGACGGTCTTCGACTTGGTGGTCTTGGCCGCGGCGACACCGGCGAGGTAGGAGCCCTGCTCCTCGTTGAAGACCATGTTGGCGATGTTGTCGCCGGTCACCGAGGAGTCGTCGATGATGCCGAAGGTCGTCTTCGGGAACTTCGGGGCGACCTTCTTGATGGCCGGCGCGTAGGCGAAGCCGACGCCGATCACCGGGTTGTTGCCGGAGCGGGCCAGCTCGGTCAGGCGCTGGATCTTGTCCGCGTCGGCCTCACCGTCGGACGGCTCGGCGTCGTTGCCCTTTATCTTGAGGTCCTTCTCGGCCTTCGCCAGACCCGCGTAGGCGGCGTCGTTGAAGGACTGGTCACCGCGGCCGCCGATGTCGTAGGCGATGGCGACGCTCTTCTCCTTCGAGTCGGACGCGGCGTCCGAGGAGGAGGTGTTGCCACACGCGGTGGCGCTCAGCGCAAGCGCCGCGGATGCGACGCCTACGGTTGCGAACCTGGTGATCCGGCGCAAGGGAGGCTCCTTCAAAAGCGACCTAGGGCGCCTCTTCCGGCGCTGGTTTCGCCGCGATCGTAACGCGCGTAGATGTCAGTTAAAGGCCTGTACGGAAGCCGTTATCGGATCGTCGCGAACAGGACGTGTCACGTCCGATTACGGGAAGACACACGGCCGGTTACGAACGGTCGCCGTCGATCAGCGCGGCGGCGGTGAAAAGCTCCACGCCGACCTGGATCGCCCGCTCGTCGGCGTCGAAATCGCCCCGGTGCAGATCGTGCCGGGAGGTGTCCCCCGGAGTCCGTACGCCGAGCCGGGCCATCGCGCCGGGGACCTGCTCCAGATACCAGGAGAAGTCCTCGCCGCCGAGGCTCTGCTCGGTGTCCTCGATCGACTGGGAGCCGCGGCGGGCGGTCTGGGCGTCGCGCAGCAGCTCGGCCATCATCAGGTCGTTGACGACCGGCGGCACCCCGCGTACGTAGTTGATCTGCGACTTGGCGTGGTAGAGCGCGGAGATCTCGTCGATCGCGGCGTGCACCAGGTCCGGCGCCTCGCGCCAGGACTTCAGGTCCAGGCAGCGGACGGTGCCGGACAGTTCGGCGTGCTGCGGGATGACGTTGCAGGCGTGCCCGGCGGCGATACGGCCCCAGGTCAGCGCGAGCCCGGACCGGGCGTCGACCCGGCGGGCCAGCAGCGCGGGCACCTCGGTGGCGACCTTCGCGGCGGCGGTGACCAGGTCGGTGGTCAGATGCGGGCGGGCGGTGTGGCCGCCGGGGCCGTCGAGAGAGACTTCCAGCCGGTCGCAGGCGGAGGTGATCGGGCCGGTGCGCAGCCCGATGGTGCCGACGTCCACGCGCGGGTCGCAGTGCACCGCGATGATCCGCCCGACGCCCTCCAGGACACCGGACTCGATGGCGTCGAGCGCGCCGCCGGGCAGCACTTCCTCGGCGGGCTGGAAGATCAGCCGCACCGGCTGCGGCAGCCGCCCCTCCCGGTCGAGCTCGGCGAGAACCAGCCCGGCGCCGAGGACGGCGGTGGTGTGCACGTCGTGCCCGCAGGCGTGCGCCCGGTCGGGCACGGTGGAGCGGTAGGCCACGCCGGCCTTGGTGTCCGGGATGGGCAGGGCGTCGATGTCCGCGCGCAGGGCCAGCATGGGCCGGCCGCCGTCCTCGCGGCTGCCGATGTCACAGACGAGCCCGGTCCCGGTGTTGAGCACCCGCGGCACAAGCCCGGCCGCCTCCAGGCGGTGCTTGAGGGCGGCGGTGGTACGAAACTCCTGGTTGCCGAGCTCCGGGTGCATGTGCATGTCTCTGCGGAAGGCGATCAGCTCGGTACGCAGCGCTTCGGGCAACGTACCGGGCAGCGCGGAGCGGCTGGGCTCACCGGAGAGGTCGACTTCGGACTCGCGGGACATCAACTGGTTCACCTGTTGAAGGGTAGGCCCCCCGAGGGGGCAACTGCCCGACGATCAACAAAACCTAGGCCCGAAAGGCGTAAGAAAGTGGGCCGGGAGGCGAGTGACGTATTGCCGTGGCGGGTACACTCGCCCGCCCGTCGCGGGACGGTGACGGAGAGTGCCGACCCTGTCCAGGATCCGGACACCGCCCGCGCAGGGGGTGTACGCCCTCGGGGACGGGCGGGGCGGGCTCCCCCACTCCGGCTCCGGCGGAACCGCGTCCCCCCTCACACCCGCCGACCGGACGCCGACGCCAACTGCCGCCCAGGCTCATGCACTTGTCGGTGACGGGGTCGATACAGTGTGTGGGCGCGCGACCGGCCCGGTTCGGCGGGTCGGCCGATACAGGAACGGGGGATTTCATGTCGTTCGACGAGGAATGGGCCCAGCTCCGTGACGCGGCGGCCCAGCGTCACTCGATGCGGCTCAACAGCCTTCCGGCCGAGGGAGGCGGCGGAAATCTCGTCGTCAACCGGGACGACCTCGGCCGTATCGGAAACCACGCGTACGACCTGCGGAACCAGCTCTCCAGGGACGGCGACCACGCGCGTCCCGCCACCCACGAGGCGGCGATCGCGCTGACCAACGGGCAGTTCACGAGTGGTTCCGCGCTGCTCAAGGTGAACGACCGGTGGCAGACCCATCTCAAGACGCTGCTGGACGCCTGCGCGCAGATCTCGAACCATCTGGACTTCACCAAGGCGCAGCACGCCAAGGACGACGTGAAGATCGAGGGTGACATCGCCCCGATCTCGGCACTGACGGACTACATGAAGTAGCGCACCACACGCGGGGAACGACGGGGGAGGTTCGGCATGCTGACGTACGAGGACATCATCAACGCCCCGGTGGCGAAGCTGAGGGCTGCCGCCGACCGCTGGTCGGAGATGGCACGCAGTGCAAAGACGCCGGGCAGTCTGTTCCAGCTGGCGCAGGACGCACAGGATATGAAGACCGCAGCGGACAAGGCCTCGTGGCAGGGCGTCAACGCGGGCGTCACGAAAGAGTTCATCGCCAAGACGGCCCAGGAGTTCAAGGACGCGGCGGCCGAGGCCAGGGGCGTGATGCAGATCCTTGAGGACGGCTACGCCGCCATCAAGAAGGCCAGGGACGACCTGCTGAACATCCGCGATCACGAAGGGCCGGCGGCCGGCATCCACGTGGACGCCAAGGGCAAGGTCACCCACCGGAACTCGATCCAGGAACTCACGCCGTACCAGCGCGCACATGACCCGGGCTACCAGGAGATCCTTCTGCGGGAGAAGCGGAACGTCGCCGCCTGGCAGGCGAAGATCGACCGCATCGTCGACAACTGCGACGACACCGACGTGGCGTTCAAGAACGCCCTTGAGGCCAACGTCACGGACCGCAAGGACTTCAGCCGGCCGACGTACACCACGCTGGACCAGGAGGAGGCCGCACGAGCCGCCGCCCTGGCCGGCAAGGGCCGCGACCTCACCCACACCGAACTCCAGGCTCTCAACGAACTGCTGGCCGACAACAGCAAGTCCCGCGAGTTCTCGAAGAACTTCTACGAGAAGCTCGGCCCGGAGAAGTCCCTCGCGTTCTTCGGCCAGCTCGGCACCGACACGTCCACCTACGGCAAGGTCGACAGCGAACGGCTCAAGGATGTACAGGAACTCCAGCGAAACCTTGGACTGAACCTGGCCACCGCCTCCCACGACCCCAAGTTCACCGCAGAGTGGGGTCCGGAGCTGCGCCAACTGGGCACGGAACGTGTCCCGTTGTACAAGGGCGACCCCAACGGGGCCTACGGGTACCAACTCCTCGGCGGCATCATGCGGAGCGGGAACTACGACCCGAAGTTCCTCAACCCGATGGCCGAACACGTGGCACAGCTCCATCAGAAGAACCCGTACCAGTTCAGTGCCTTTGGGATGGGCACGTTGACGAACCCGTTCAACCCCTCCGGCGTCAACGGCGCGGGCTACGACCCGATGACCGCCATGCTGGAGGCCCTCGGCAACAGCCCGGACGCGGCGAAGCAGTTCTTCACCGACCCCCCGACCGCGTACAACGAGGACGGCACGGTCAACAAGGGCGCGACGGCCGACCTCGGAAAGGCCGACGACACCCCTATCGACAACTACCTCGACTTCTTCGGCACAGAGAAGTGGGAGGGCTACCCCGACACCAACGAGCACAACCCAGCTGGCACCCCGAAGAACCACATGCCCGACGCCCTGGGCAGGGCGCTGGAGGCCGCGACCCTCGGCTACCCGGCGGGACACCCGGACGGCGATGTCGTCCGGGACGCGGACAACGCGGCGATCATGCGGCAGGTCATGGAGAAGTACGGATCGGACGTGGACCTGCTCGACCACCAGAAGGCCCTGTCCGACAGCCTCGGGAACATGGGCGCGGGTTACGTCAACGACATCAACTGGGCGCTGGAGAAGAACAGCCCGGACAGTGTCTTCGCCGGCAGCGAGGACGGGCGCATCAGTTTCGCGGACACCGACGAGGGCAACGGCCGCAGCACCGTCCGGGGCTTCCTCAGTGCGCTCGGCCAGCACCCCGACGCGTACGCCACGGTCTCGACCGCCGAGCAGGTCTACACCCGCAGTGTGCTGGAGGCACAGGTCGGCCCGGACGGTATCAACCGGGACGGGGCCCGGGAGGCGGTCCGTGTCGGCTCCGAGGTGCAGGGCATGCTCGACCAGTCACGCGCGGACCAGGTCGAAGCCACCAACCTCAAGACCCACGAGGAGTACGAGAAAGCGGTCGAAAAGCGCGCAGGTCTGATCGGCATCGCGACGGGCGTTGGGGTGGGCGCGGCCGTCGCCTTCCTGCCCGCGGCCCCGGTCATCGGCGCGGCGGCTGTCCTCATCCCGCTCGCGTCGGAGGTCGGTCCCGCGCTGGTCGAGGGGACCGTCGGCCAGATCGTTGGCGGAGTTTCCGAAAACTCGATCGACCAGCACAAGGAAAAAGTCGAGGACCTGGTCGGCGAAGAGAAGACGAAGATCTATTCATCAGGTGAAATCTTGGCCGAAGCCCCGATGGAAGGGTTCCTGGCCCAGCACGGCAGGGACGGCCTCCGCGAGGACCTCGTCCAATCCCAGTCGGTCGGCTACGGCGAGGGCAACGCCCGTGCGAAACAGCAGGGCCACGCCCCGAAGTCCTGAGACCCGCCCGCTTTCGGCAACAACACAGCAGGACACAGATGGTGACCACCCGCAGGACGACGTACGCGCGCCTCTGCGCGCCCCTGGCCTGCTCCCTGGCACTCGCTGTCGGGGGCTGTAGTGGAGACGACGGCAGCGGCAAGGCGCCCGATGTCTCGATGACGCCCGGCAAGTTGTGCGGTGGCGGGGCAGTGAACAAGGGTGGTGCGGAAGCACTCAAAGTGATCACGTGTGACACCCGGTTCGCAGCCTCCGGGAAGTATTCCACCGTCGCCGACGCGGCCGAGGAACTGACCGACAAAGCCACGTACCGCAACTTCGAACTCGGAGACATCTGCCGAATCTACCCCGATGATTCTGCCAACGAGCTGCGCATCAGGGCGGTTGCAAGTTCCGGGATCGCGTAGCTCGTCCGTGTGGGGCGGGAGTTGACGCAGTAACAGCACAGGCACGAGACCGGTGATCATCAGGGTGTCTACGCCAGCTGATCACATCGAGGTCCCGTGCCTGCCGCTCCATCCTCCCCGGTCCCCGCCGTTCTGGCGCAACTGGGGCCCCTCCACCAGTGCGACACCGGTCGCCTGCGCCCACCACCCTCGACGGTGATGCCCTGGACGCCGCGATCGGCGCCTACCTGGCCGAACACCACACCGGTGTCGGCGGCGCCGGCTCGCCATCGCGGCCGGCGATCGCGGTGGACGGCAAGGCGCTGACCGGCTCCGCGCACCGAACCCAGCGCCACCGGCACCTGCTGTCCGCCGTCACCCACGCCCCCACCGTCACCCTGGCCCAGCGGGAAATGGGAGCCAAGACCAACGAGACGGCTGCCTTCCGCCCGCTGCTGGAACCACTCGATCTGGCCGGCGCCGTGGTCACCTTCGACGCCCTGCACAGCGTCAAGGACCAGGTGCGCTGGCTGGTGCGGGAGAAGAAAGCCCACTACATCGCGGTGATCAAGGGAAACCAGCCGACCGCGTCGGCCCAGATCAAGGCCCTGCCATGGGAGCACGTGCCCGTGGCGCACACCGTCTCCGGGACCGGGCACGGGCGGCGGGAGTCCCGCTCGGTCAAGACCATGGCCATTGCGGCGAACCTCGGCGGGATCGCCTTCCCGGAAGCCCGGCCGGCCTTGCGCATCCACCGGCGCCGCCAGGAGAGCGGCAAGCGGCACACCCGGGAGACGGTCTACGCCGTCACCAGCCTCGATACCCACCACGCCAGCGCTGCTGACCTAGACGGATACGTGCGGGCATTGGGGTATCGAGAATTCCAGCCACCACGTCAGAGATGTGGTGTTCGCCGAAGACGCCTCCACCGTCCACATCGGCAGCGCGCCGCGAGCGATGTCCGCCTTGCGGAATCTGGCCATCGGCAGGCTGCGGCTGTTGGGGGCGGACAACATCGCCAAGACCACCCGAGCGATCCGGGACGCACCCGAGCACGCCATCTGGATCTGGGGCATCACCGACAGCCCGCTCCTACCGGGAACTTGAAGCCGCCCTGGGAGCGGCCGTTGTCTTACGCCCAGGAAGCTATTTCGGCGTGAGTACGGGGATCTTCGGCAGACCGGCGTTGTTCTCGCAGTCGAGCTCCTTCACCACCTTGAGCGTCATGGCGTGCAGAATCTGCATGTTCATGTTGCGGTACTCACGCGTGTCGGGTGCATCGCTCTTCCCCCGCCCGAAACCGCTCTGGATCCGCAACGGCGTCTTGTCCGAACCATCCAACTGGGGGCTCACGCATTCGAAGTAGAGCGATGCACCCCCCCGCCTCACCGAAGACTGCAAACCCATGGTGTACAGCTCGCCACCAGCCGGAAGACGCTCGTCCTTCACGTCCTGCGGGGCGTACATGGAGAACGAGATGCCCGCTTCATCACCCAGGCCCCCTCCCTTCGGATCGGGTTCACACAGGAGTGCTCCGCCAGCCCACGAACGTCCGGACGCATAACCCTCCTTGAGGGCCGCCACGACCTTCTCCATGCCATTTCCGTTCGCCCAGGCGAAGACCGTCTTCCCTGTCACCTTTTCGAGCATCTCGGCCGGTGGACCGGCGAACAGACCGCCGCACACCTCATCGGCCCCGACGAACTGCGGGTGCTCCTCCTCGCCGGAGCCGCACGCCACACCCCCAGCCCCCAAGGCCAAGACCACCCCCACAGCAGTCAGCAATCGCCGCACCCTCGCGCACTCACTTCCCTTGTCCCGAGTTCGGTTCATCCCCATCCGACCGCTCACCACCATCCGTTGCCCCCGACAGCACCATACGCACAGATCAGGCCTCGGGCTGGCGCCTTGGACCCGCGCACGAAGGTTCCCGTCTTGGTAACCGACGAGCCTGGATAAATGCTGGTCCTCGACCAACGAGCCCTCCGTCCTCGCGTCCAACTTGTCGATCTCTTCTTTGTGCCGCGACACGAAATCTTCGACCGGTGTCTCCGTGTAGACCTCTCCAGCGGTGTACACGGCGTACTTTTCGGTGTCGGTGAGGTCGTCCATCTCCTCTTTGTTCTCGTCGATCACCTTCTCGCCCATGCCCCCAGCACATCTCCCATGACCTGCTCAACGGCTCCGGTCGCCGTGTCGGTGCAATGGGTACCAGGAGTGCGCCGGCGCCGATGACCGGCGCAGCAGGCAGGAAGAACGCGGCTGTCGCCACTCCGGCGCCCAGGGCCGCGGTGCCACCGAACTCCACCCATCTCATTCCACCCGCCGGTTCACGAAAGGCCGTTGTTCCCCATGGCAGGAAGCCCTGTGCGACGCGCCAGATGAGAACTGCCTGTGAGCGCGTAGCTCGTCCAGGGGCCCGTCGCACTGAGGTGGGTCAACGGACAAGCTGGGCGGGCACTGCGGGGTCGTTGGTGCAGGCCAATTCGTCCACCAGGGTGCGCGCGAGCGTGGACAACAAGGCCTGCCGGTGCTCGGCCTTCAGGTCAGGATCGGCTACCTCCAGCTGGAGGGGAGCGTCGGTCTGCAGTCCTGCCGGCGCCCCACGGACACCACATGCTACAAGGAGCCTCATGCCCGACTGCCCGGCCTCCGGCCAGGGCGGTTGCAAGTTCCGGGATCGCGTAGATCGTCCGTGTGGGGCGGGAGTTGACGCAGTGGGAGTTGATGAGCATCGCCCCGAAGGGGCCCTCCTCCCAGAGATTCACCACTCTCCCCATGGGCGAGGACGCCGGCGCCACTCACGACATGGCTTACGTCACCTTCGCCTGCGGACACAAGGACCAGCCCAACTCCTCCCCCGACTACATCAGCGCCTCGGCCGAAGCCACCGTGCGCACCAAGCCCGAAGGCGACGAGCGCCCCCTGAAGAACGCTTACGCCACCCTCGCCCACTCCTTCGCCCTCGCCCTGGCCAAGGAACTGGACTGCGAGGACAACGGCGGGCTGAAGCCCGGGCCCTCCCTGGTCCCCGCCGCGTAAGACCTGCGGCCCGGACCCCTCAGGGGTGCGGGCCGCAGCGGTGTGGCAGGTTCTACGCCGACGCCGCCACGCTTGGCAGCCGGTGGACGTCCTTCGCCGTGCCCGTGACGCCCGACAGGAAGCCCTGGGCGCGGGGGGAAGCGGTCGACTTGAGCCATTCCGGGGCGATGTCCCAGACCGCCACCCGTACGCCCGTGCCGGCGAGTGCGAGTGGCAGGGTGTGGACGACCGTCGAGGGGAAGCTCAGGACGGTCGAGCCGATCGGGCCGCGGCGGGCGATCAGTTCCAGCGGGAGGTCGGGGCGGACGATCTCCAGGCCCGTCTCCGTGGCGAGCCGGTGGAGTTTCTCCACGCTCTCCCTGCGGTGCGCGAAGTACCGCGTCGCGCCGTGGGTGCGGGCGAGCGAGGCGACCGCCGTCACGTACTGCTCCAGGTCGACCACGCCCGTCTCGACGAGCGAGGTGCCGACCATGTCGGCGCCCTTGGCGATCCGCGGCGGCCCGAAGGTCGCCTTGGTCCACTCGAAGGTGTTGGCCGTGACCGTGATGCCCTCCGGCGCCTCCACCGGCATCGAGGTGAAGACCTCGACGCTGCGGGTGCGCGACGGCGTGAGCCGGCGCCGGGCGACGGCGGAGACCGGCGCGAGTGCCAGTTCGCGCGGTCCGCGCCTGCCGCCCCGCCGGTGCCAGCGCACCAGCGGTTCACCGTGCACGAGTTGCGCGATGAACTCCATCGTCGCCGTCCCGTCGTCCACGACGGTCAGCTCCTTGCTGCTGACGAGGGTCAGCAGCAGCTGTACGTAGCGGGAGAACGGGTCCCCGATGACGATCCGCTCCGCCTTGCGCAGCAGGGGAGCCAGCTCCCGTATCGTCCGCAGCGGCGCGCTCGCGCCGCCCCGGGCCTCCTGCCAGCGCACGGTGAAGCCCGCGTCACGGGCCAGCTCGGCCATCCGCCGGAGCTGGCCGCGTGACATGGGATCGGTGGGCGACAGGACGACCACCGTGAGTTCCGCACCGGTGGCGCTCGCCCGCGCCCACTCCAGCACGTTCAGGAGTTGGACCGGGCTCTCCACGAATGCGATGGCGCGAGGGGACGGGGTGCGCACCCCGGAGGGACGGCTCATGGCTGTCAGACCGCCACGGGCTGTGCGCCGTCCGCGGCCTCGGCGACGACACCGGCGACGCGGCGGAGCTTCTTCATCGGGCCGAGCTCCGACTCGTACACCTTCTTGACGCCGTCACCGAGGGAGGCCTCGATGGTGCGGATGTCACGGACGAGGCGGGTCAGGCCCTGCGGCTCGACGGAGGCGGCCTGGTCGGAGCCCCACATGGCGCGGTCGAGCGTGATGTGGCGCTCGACGAACGCGGCGCCGAGCGCGACGGCGGCGAGGGTGGTCTGGAGACCGGTCTCGTGGCCGCTGTAGCCGATCGGCACGTTCGGGAACTCGGCCTGGAGGGTGTTGATGACCCGCAGGTTCAGCTCCTCGGCCTTGGCCGGGTAGGTCGAAGTGGCGTGGCAGAGAAGGATGTTCTCGCTGCCCAGCACCTCGACCGCGTGGCGGATCTGCTTCGGCGTCGACATGCCCGTGGAGAGGATGATCGTACGGCCGGTGGCGCGCAGCGAGCGCAGCAGCTCGTCGTCGGTGAGGGAAGCGGAGGCCACCTTGTGGGCGGGCACGTCGAACTTCTCCAGGAACGCGACGGCCTCGGTGTCCCACGGGGAGGCGAACCAGTCGATGCCGCGCTTCTTGCAGTGCGCGTCGATGGTGCCGTACTCGTCCTCGCCGAACTCCACGCGGTGGCGGTAGTCGATGTACGTCATCCGGCCCCAGGGGGTGTCCCGCTCGATGTCCCACTGGTCGCGCGGGGTGCAGATCTCCGGGGTCCGCTTCTGGAACTTGACGGCGTCGCAGCCGGCCTCGGCGGCGGCGTCGATCAGCGCGAGCGCGTTGCCGATGTCGCCGTTGTGGTTGATGCCGATCTCGCCGGTCACGTAGACGGGGCGGCCGGGACCCGCGGTACGGGTGCCGAGGGTGCGCAGGCGGGAGTTGGTGCTCATTGTGAGGGTTCCTTAACTGGTCGAGATGTCGGCGGTGGTGCCATGGGGGGTCTTGGGGGTGTTGACGTCCAGACCGGGTCCGAGGAGCCAGGTGGCGATCTCGCGGATCGCGCCGGCGCCGCCGGGGGTCGTGGTGACGGCACGCGCCGCCGCGCGTACGGCGTCGTGTGCGCTCGCGACGGCCACCGGCCAGCCGGCGAGCGCGAAGCACGGAAGGTCGTTGACGTCGTTGCCGACGTACAGCACCCGGTCGGGTGTGACTCCGTGCTCGTCGCACCACTGCTTCAGTGCGAGGTCCTTGCGGTCGATGCCGTGGAGCACCGGCACGCGCAGCTTGTTGGCGCGTGCGGCGACGACCGGGTTCTGCTCGGTGGAGAGGATGAGCAGTTCCAGGCCGGCGCGGCGGAGGGCGGCGATGCCGAGGCCGTCACCGCGGTGTACGGCGACGGTCTCGCGGCCCTCCGAGTCGACGAGCACCCGGTCGTCTGTCTGGGTGCCGTCGAAGTCCAGGACGACCGCGTCGATGTCGGCGCGGCCGGGGAGCGCGGGGGTGTCCAGGAGCGGCGCGAGTGCGCGGGCGCGCTCCAGGTCGTGCGGGTCGTCGATCTCCAGCACCCGCTCGGGGTCGGTGCTGACCAGCTCGGTACGGCCGAAGAAGCGGTGGCCGGCCTCGCGGAAGCCCTCGGCGCGCATCGCGTAGGCGGCGCCGGTCTCCAGGAACTCCTGGGGGCGGTCCTGCCTGCGGGGCCGGTTCGACTTGTCGTGGTTGACGCCGAAGCCGTCGCTCTCGGAGCGCCAGATGAAGCCGTGGGTGGGGGCGACGGTCAGCGCGCTGTCGGCGCCGCCCTCGGTGACGGCGGACGCGACGCCGTCGAGGTCGCCGGGGGTGATGAAGGGGCTGGTGCACTGCACGAGCAGGACCACCTCGGTGCGGTGGGCGGCGCCGCGCATCGCGCCGTACGCGTCCATGGCGTGCAGGACGGCGGCCTCGCTGGTCGCGGTGTCGCCCGCGATGGCGGCGGGGCGCAGGACGACCTCGGCCCCGGCGGCGCGGGCGGCGTCGGCGATGGCGGCGTCGTCGGTGGAGACGACGACGTCGGTCACCTTCCGGGCGGCGCGGCAGGCGCGTACGGCCCGTACGACCAGCGGGATGCCGCCGACCTGGGCGAGGTTCTTGGCGGGGACGCCCTTGGATCCGCCGCGGGCGGGGATCACGGCGAGGACGGTCATGGACGGGTCTCCTTGGTTCACTGCGTCGTGCTGGTTCGGCGCGACCGGCTCATTCGTGGGGCGCTCGTCGGACCAGCCGGACCAGCCGTAACCGGCGAGCACATCGGCCGGGAGAGGCCGGCGGCGTACGCGCGGGGCGGGGTTGGGTACGGGGGTCGCGCCGTACGGCACGGGCGCGCCCTTCGCGGGGCCGCCGCCGCTCGCCGCGCTCGCGCCCGGCCGGGCCCCCGTCACAGGTCGCCCATCCGGCGGATCACCGGGGCCACGCGCTGGACCCCGTGCCGGTAGGCGCCGCGGGCCGCCGCGCGGACCGTGTCGCGTACGACGCGGCGGACGCCGGTCGTGCCGCCCTGCGCGGTGCGGCTGGACGCCGTCAGCGGGTGGCCGTCGGGCGCGAGGTGGTAGCGGGCGAGGAGGCCCGGCAGATAGCCGGGCGCCGTGGTCGCCGTGTAGTACGGGGTGATGGGCGGCAGTTCGCCGTCGGCCAGCAGTTTGGCGACGCGCTCGCGGGCCGCGTCGAAGGCGGAGGCGTAACCGCCGTCGGCGGCGACGCCCTGCCGGTCCGCCCAGACGGGGTCGGCCTTGGGCCGCTGTCCGCCGTCGAGCTGGTCCCAGGAGGCGAGGCAGCCGGAGCCGATGAAGTGGTGGTTGCCGAGCGGTTCGCGGATCCCGAGGTCGGTGAGGATCGCGGTGGGGATCCGGCGGTGCAGGGACTCCAGCGCCGCGGTCGAGGAGACGGTGACCAGCAGGTCGGTGCCGTCCAGGACCTCGCCCATGTTCCCGTACACCAGGCGGAAGTTGGGCGGCAGACCGCCGGGCAGCTTCTCGGCGAGGCGCTGGTACGGGTACTCCTCGACGTGCGTGGTCTGCTCCCCCACGCGGCTGCGCAGCTTGAGCAGGACCTCGCGGCGCGGGTGCAGTCTCGCGTGCTCGACCAGCCGTCGCAGCAGGTACATGCGGTCGGCGCGGGTCAGCGGGACGGACGGCTGGGCCGCGAAGACGACGGTGTCCCGGCCTTCTTCGGGGGTGTAGCGCGCGCCGCCGAGGAAGGGCAGCGCGGCCTCGGTCACCGAGTCGGACGAGGCGCCCACTCCCTCGTACACGGCGCGGAAACGCTGGGCGTCGTGGCGGGAGTTGGCGAGGACGATGTCCGCGCCGTGGCGCAGCAGGAGCCCGTCGGAGAGCTTCTCGTAGACGACACCGACGTAGCCGGTGACGAGCGCCGGCCGGTCGGGCAGGTCCAGCGCGGATATGCCGTGCAGCATCGCCTGGACGGCGCCGCCGACGAGGGCGAGGACGACGACGTCGTACGACTCCGCGCGCAGGACGTCCAGGAACTCCGTCCCGGTCATCTCGCGCAGCGCGTCGGCCTCCGCTCCCACCTCCTCCAGCTGACGGGCGGTGGGGGTCGCTCGTCCGCGCAGCAGAAACCCGCTGAGCTCGATGTCGCGGTCGTCGGGTGCGATGCGGCGCGCGGTCAGCGCGCCCCACTTCCACCGTGTGTCGGAGTCGGCGAGCACGGCGACCCGGACCGCTTTGCTGGTACGTGATGGCACGTGTTGGACGTTAGAAAGGCATTCCGATTGGCGGCCCAACACAACAGCAATAAAGGGTTAACAGCGGGTCGACAGCGAGCGAAATGGCCCGGGAACGGCCCGGGAACGGCCCTGGTTAACCATTCCGCCATCCTTCGTTCACCTCGCATCTTCGCGGATGTCGGAACGAATGCCGGGCCGCCGCCTACCGTCACCGGGGTGGTCAAGCTCTCTGTCGTCGTGCCGTTCTACAACGTGCAGACATACGTCCCAGAAACCCTTCGAAGCCTCTTGGCGAACACGCGGGAGGATTTCGAGTTCCTGCTCGTCGACGACTGCTCGACCGACGGGACCCCTGAGCTCCTGCGGCGCGCGGAGCGCGAGCTGCCCGGCGCGGTCCTGCTGAGACACGAGAAGAACGGCGGCCTGGCCACCGCGCGCAACACCGGTCTCGACGCCTCCAGCGGTGAGTACGTCACCTACCTGGACGGCGACGACTGGGTGGTGCCGGGCTACTACGAGCGGCTGCTGGCCACCATCGAGGAGCTGGGCTGCGACTTCGTACGCACCGACCATGTCCAGTTCACCGGCAAGGCCCGCACGGTGCACCGTGTCCCGGTCGGTCCCCGCGGTCAGGTCCTGAAGCCCCGCGAGACGATCCTGCCCGCCGACAAGACGACGTCCGTGGACTACGCGTACGCCTGGGCCGGCATCTACCACCGGCGGCTCGCCGACCGGGGGCTGCTGCACTTCACGGACGGGCTGCGGACGGCCGAGGACCGGCCGTGGATCTGGCGGCTGCACCGGGAGGCGGAGTCCTTCGCCGCCGTGGAGCTGCTCGGGATCTTCTACCGGCGCGGCGTCGCCTCCTCGCTCACCCAGATCGGCGACGTACGCCAGCTGGACTTCATCCGCGCGTTCGACCAGGTCATCGAGGAAACGGCGGCGGACCCCGAAGGCGAACGGTTTCTCCTGAAGGCCGTACGGACATATCTGGCCATCATTTCGCACCACCTGGGCGCGAAGGAACGATTCGAACCGGCCGTGGCCCGGAAATTGCGCACGATGAGCGCCGCCGCGATGAAACGCCTGCCGCAGGACGTACTGAGAGAAGCGCTGAACTCGATGGACCTGGACCGTTCGACCCAGTTGCGCCGACTGCGCAGGGGCGCGACCGGGAAGGCGGCGGCCTGATGAGCACCCTTTCCGGCGCCCGTACGACACGGGTCTTCTACGCCTCCACCCTGTACGGCGCCGCCACGCTGGCCGCCGCGCTCGACGCGGGCCTGTTCCCGGCCGTCGACCGGACGGTCCTGGTCGTGAGCAACAACGCCGGTACGCCCGAACTGACCCCGGCCGTCCACGAGATGCCCGGGTTCGCGGCCCTGCGACACCGCTTCGACGACGTGCTGTCGTGGAACGAGACCATCGCGCCGTTCCACCCCGGCGGCTGGGTGCCGCGCGAGGACGACCTGCCGATCTGGGAGCGCCATCTGCGGCTCGCCTGGGGCCTGGGCGACGACACGGTCGAACTGGTCCTGGAATCGATCCAGGTCAGCCCGGCGCTCACGCTCGCGGAGATCTTCACGGCCGCCCCTGTCGAGGTGTACGCGGACGGGCTGATGAGCTACGGCCCCACCCGCAACCGGCTCGACCTCCAGGTCGGCGCGCGGATCCGCAGGCTGCTGCATCTCGATCTCGTACCGGGCCTGGTGCCGCTGCTGCTCACCGAGTTCGGTGTCCCGTCCGAGACCGTCCCGACGGCGAGCTTCCTGCGGGTCCTCGACCAACTGACCGACACCGCGCGGGACTTCGAGACGCCCGACGTGGCGCCCGCGCTGCTGCTCGGGCAGTACCTCGCCGCGCTCGGTCTGATCACCGAGCGCGAGGAGGAGGAGCTGCACCTGCGGATGGTGCGGGGCGTGGTCGCGCTCGGCCATACGCACGTGGTGTTCAAGCCGCACCCCACCGCCCCGGCCGGCTGGTCGCGGCGGCTGGAGGAGGAGGCGACGAAGCTCGGCGCCCAACTGACCGTGCTGGACAGCCCGGTGCTCGCCGAGGTGCTGTACCGGCGGCTGAAGCCGGCCCTGGTCGTGGGCTGTTTCTCGACCGCCCTGTTCACGGCGTCGGCGTTCTTCGGCATCCCGGTGGCGCGCGTCGGCACGGACCTGCTGCTCGACCGGCTCTCGCCGTACCAGAACAGCAACCGGGTGCCCGTCACGCTGGTGGACGCGCTCGTCCCACCGCTGGACGACGACGGTACGTACCGCACCGAGGAGCGACCCGCCGAACTGGTCGCCGCTGTCGGGTTTGTGATGCAACCTCAGATGCACCCGGGGCTGCGGCCCGCGGTGGAGACCTTCCTGGCCGGACGGCAGGACCCGCACACCCTGCGCTACTTCAAGCGGCGCCGGCTGACCACGCTCGGGCTGCCGGGCGCGGTCGGCCCGCAGCTCGTGCGTATCCCGCAGAACGCGGCGGCGCAGCGGGTGGTGCGCCGGGCGCGACGGCTGCGCCGGGCGGTGCTTCGGATGCGAGCCTGATCACGGCGGACCCTCGGCGTGGCTGGTTGCAGGAGCCCGCTATCTCTTCCATCACCCCATTAGGGGACAGTGAACGTTTGCTCCATTGGGAGGTAATTGGCAAAGCGCCGCATTCCGGACCGGGCCGCCGGCGTTGATAGCCACGTGGAACCACGTGAACTCTGGGATCGGAACAGCGTCCTCGCCGAGGCCTTCTGCGCCAGCGACGAGCAGGTGCGGCAGGCCCAGGCCGTACTGGACGAGGCGCAGGCGGAGCGGAGCCGTACGCTCGCCGCGTTCGCGGTCACCGTCGGCAACGACGGGGCCGTCGCGGATCTGATGGGTCTGCCCGAGCGCGAGGTGCGGATCGCGCGGCGCACGGTGGGCAAGAGCGACGCGCGCAGCGTCGCCGAGGAGCTGCTCGACCGCTATCCGCAGGCGCACACCCAGCCGATTCCACAGGCGCAGACGGCCGCCGGGGCCGCTCCGGCGGCGCCACCGGCCGCCGCACCCGCCGCGCCCGCCGCGCAGCAGGTGCCGCCGCCCGTCCAGTCGGCGGAGGAGCCGTACGCCGAGCAGCAGCAGGCCGCGATGTATCAGCAGATGCCGCCGTTCGGGCACACGGACGTGCAGCTGCCGCATCCGCGCGCCGAGGCCACGCCGCTCCAGGAGATGGCCCACCACCAGGACTCCGCGTCCCCGGTGCTCCACACGTCCGAGGCCGAGAGCAATCCGGTGGTCTGGTCGTCCAGCATGGACTCGGTGCTGCTGTGGAGCTGGCAGTCCGGCCTCGACCTCCAGACGGTGGCCGGTGAACTGGGCCTGGACATCCGGGCGTTGCTGCTGCGCGTACAGGCCCTGGCGGACAACGGGATGCTGACCCCCTCGTCCACCCAGAGCGCCGAGGCGAACCGGGCGGGCCGGCACCGCAGGCATCACGAGGAGGCGTACGCGGCGCTGTTCAGCCCGACGGCCACGTTCCCCTCGCCGGTGCACTACTGACGAAACGTCAATCCCCCCTCCGTACGGCCCGGTACAGGCCCGTACGGAGGGGGACGGTGAACCGGTCAGCCGCCCAGGATCGCGCGCAGGTCCGCCGCGTTCGCCTGGGTCACCTTCCACAGCTCCTGCTGCCTGCCGTGCACATCGGCCACCGAGGCGGCGTGGTCGTCCAGCAGCCCCAGCGCCCGCTCCGTGAGTAGCTCCCCGAGGTTCTTGTCGTGGACCGAGACACCCCACTCGGGGCGGTCGATGTCGGCCAGGAAGTACGCCATCTTCGGGTGCGAGATCAGCGAGATGATCGGGGTGCCGCAGCCGAACGGGATCATGCCCGCGTGGCCGCGCATCCCGATGACCAGCTTCGTACGGGCGTAGGTGTCCCTGATTGCGTCGTTGTCGAAGTCGTACATCGGGATGACCGGCAGCGACACGTCGTGCTCTCGCCGCAGGTCGAACGCGATCTTCTCGTCGTCCAGCGAGTGCGCCACGCACTGGACCTCGGTGTGCCTGCTCAGCGTCCGTACGGCCTTCGCCATCTCGGCGAGGAAGTGGTCGTAGTCGTGGCCGAAGCGCAGCCCCGCCCGGTCGTACGCGGCGTTGATCATGACGGTGTTCTCGCGCTGCCCGGGGGCCGGGTCGGTCCAGCCGTCGACCAGCTGGCGGGTGACCGTGGTCGGGCAGGGCTGGAAGCGCACCTTGTCGTGCAGCGACTCCGGCAGCAGGGCGCGGACCTTCTGGATCGAGCCGTGGTTGCGGAGCGCGAAGAAGGCGCTGCGCTCGACGAGTTGGCGCAGGGAGGAGTTGAAGCGCCCGGCGCGGTAGGACTGGCCGTCGAAGGCGTTGAAGCCGACCGCGTACACGATGATCGGCACGTCGATGCCGTTCAGGTGCTCGTCGGGGACGTTCCACTGCCAGGCGCTGTTGCCGTTCGGGGCGGTGTCCGGGATGAAGAGGCCGCCGCCGCCGATGACCAGGCCGCGCCGCTCGTTGACACGCCGGAGCGCGGCCTTGTCGAACAGCCGGTGGGCGTGGATCGAGTGCCAGCGGGCCGGGCCGGTCTCGATGTCGGCGCCGCCGTTCGGGCCGGTGCTGGTGCCGACCGCGAGCCGTACGGACTCGGGCAGCAGCTTGTCGCCCGCGTTGCCCTGCTGCGGCATGTAGAAGGCCACATGGGCGAGTTGGTCCTCGGGGGCGCCTTCGCGCGGGGCCGGCAGTTCATGGCCCTGGGTGCGCAGCCGCATCAGCCGGTTGGGCCGGTGCGTGGGGTCGACGGCCAGGCCCTGCATGGCGTACGCGTGGGCCGCGGCGTCGTCGCCGTGGATCCAGGCGATCTGCGCGAGCCGCCCGAAGGACGTCGCGGCGCGGACGGGCGAGCCCGCCGCGAGGTGCAGCTGGACCTCGGCCTCGTCGTAGCGCGAGACGCTCATCAGGGCGTGTCCCAGCACCTCGTGCGGCCAGGTGTCGTCCACCGGGATGTGCACGCTGCTGAGGATGTCGGCGGCTTCCTGGAACCCGCCCGAGTTGATGTGCGCGTGCGCGACCTTGCGGGCGGCCTCGACGTCACCGGTGCGCGCGACGTGCTCGGTGCCGTACTTGACGACGAGGTCGCGGTGCATGGTGCCGGACACGGCCATGTACGCGGCGTAGAACTCCGCGTCCGTCAGCTCGAACTCACGCCAGCGGTCCTCGGCCTGCGTGTAGCCGGACTCGCCGCCCTGCCAGGGCTTGTGGCGGCCGGTGAAGTGCAGGATCGCGGTCTCGTCGGGGACCGGCTTGTCGCCGGACAGCCGCCGCTTGACGAAGTTGTAGCGCGAGTCGAGCTGCACGAAGTCGCCGTCGAGCACGGAGTTGAGGATGCCCTGGTCGTGCTTGTCCAGCTCGTAGTCGCCGCTGCGGCCGGTGGCGTCGATCCGCGCGCAGAACTCGTCGCTCAGATACTCGCGCTGGATGACGAGCAGCCCGCTGTTGAGCTTGTGCTGCCCGTAGAAGAACTGCGGTACGGCGGCGAGGCCTTCGCGCAGCTGGAGCAGTTCGGTGAGGTCACCGAGGACCACCATGTCGGTGTCGAGGGTGATGATCGTGTCGTAGTCGCGCAGCCGGAAGACGTCGAGGATGAAGTACGCCTTGCGGACCAGGTAGTTGTCCTGGTCGCCCTTCTCGTAGCTGTCGTAGCGCGCGGCGTCGACGCGGTGGAACCGTACCCGCGGGTGCAACGCCCGGATGGAGGCGACCGACTGGGGCCGCAGGTCGTCGTGGAGGACGATGAAGTCCTCGCATACACCGGGGTTGGACAGCGCGAGGCTGCGCAGGAGCGCCAGGAAGCCGGGCAGATAGTTCTCGTCGACGAAGGACGCGAAGGCCAGACGTCGTTTGCCGGTCAGGGCGTTGGCGGACAGCGGCGCGGTGGCGGCAGCCGGGGCGAGGGGGGTGGCGGTCATCGCAGGGAGATCCTCGTGTCGGTCACGCTCTGGGCGCGTTCCATGACCCACGCCTTTTCGCTGGTGTACTCGTGCACGGACGTGATGGGCATCTTCATCGCGTCCTTGAGGCGGTAGGCGCCGCTCTCGTAGAAGTCGAAGCCGATCAGGTCGAGCTTCGGGCTGGCGTCCAGGAAGTCCAGCAGCCAGAGCATGTTGAAGCCGGTGGTCGGGATGGCGGGCCAGGTGTCGTTGCCGACGCGGCCGATGTTGCGCAGCGGCCAGCGCAGCGACTCGTCGTTCACATACGTCTGCGCGCCGGGCACGAGGCGGTTGCGCAGCGAGTTCTTCCAGTCGCCGCTGAGGCCGCCGAAGATCAGCCGGGTGGTGACCTGCTGGTCCCAGTTGAAGCCGTGCTTGTGGATCGAGGTGTGGATGTCGGTGCGCCGGCCGGTGGCGGGCGCGTCGATCTTGTACGAGTTGAAGCGCACCACCAGGTCGTACGCGTCGATCTCGGGCCCCATCGAACCGCGCCCGACGCTCTGCGAGTTGGCGATCAGGCAGATGGACTTGCCCGCGATCTGGTTGCGGAACTCGCCGAGCGTGAGCCACTGGACGTCGCCGAAGGTGGGGTCGGGGACCGGGCCGCGCTGCCGGTTGCGCCGCATCTCGCCGTAGAGCGCGGCGAGTTGGCGGGTCTCCTCCAGCGGGCCGCCGTGGGCGAGCCGCAGATCGAGGTACTGCCCGATGGACACCTGGAGGTCCGTCACCGGGCTGTCGTCGCCCCGCATCGCGAGCAGCGCGCCGATCAGCCGCGCCTCGGCGCCGGCACGGTCGCCCGCCTCGTGCAGGGCGACACCCTCGGCCCAGATGTCGGTGGCGGGGCCGTCCGCGTACACCGACGCCTGCGGGCAGCCGCGCTCCAGCAGCGTGAGCAGCTCGTCCTGCTGCTCACCGGCGCTGTGCAGACCGGCGATCCGGGGGGCGACGCCGAAACCGTCCTCCTCGGTCAGGGCGAGGTAGCGCTCGTACGCGGCGATGGTCGCGGGCTCGTCGCCCATGGCCTCCAGCGTGCGGGCGCGCAGCCGCCAGCCGGCGCGCGAGTTCTTGCGCTGGGTGAGCACGGCGTCGCTGATGAGCAGCGAGAGCTTCAGCTCGTCGGCGTACCCGCACTCCAGGCCCTTGTTGCCGGCGGCCAGCAGCGCGTCCAGCAGCTCACCGCTGAGCGAGCCGGTCGGCCCGGCGACCACCTTCTTGGCCGCGCGCCGGATGAGCGGGGTGCCGGCGGCAGCCGCCTGGGCGCTCTCGCCGGGGCCGGTGGCGTGCGCGGCGAGCACCAGGCGCAGCTTCTCGGCCAGCTCGACGCGCTTGCGGTCGAGGCTGCCGACCATCTTCCCGCTGTGCACGGCGCAGGCGCGCAGACACACGTCAAGTTCGGTCGGCGTGATCCGGTCCCCCCGACCCGGGACTTGCCCGGCCCCTTCGGGTGGCCCGGCAGGGCTGTCCCCGTCGCGCGGCCTGAGCCATCGGTTGCGGACCTTCGTCATGGTGCTCCCAGCGTCTGTCGTCCCCGCGATCAGGTTGCGGGTCGGCGACAGGCTAGGAAACCCGCGCGACGGGAAGGTGAACTGACTGCGTCGACAGGAGGAACGAGTGGAGCCCGAAAAATGGGCGTGCGGGATGTGGGGTGGTGGGGGGGCTCCCGGCCCGGCCGGAGTCAGGAAATGAACCGATGGCCGGGGAAAGGCCGTTGTGGCATGGAAGCGCCCTCTCCGAGCGCCACGAAGGACACCGGAAGGACCAGACATGCCAGACGAGAAGCCGCCCGGCCCGAGCGGCCAGGATTATCTCCGCCTCGGGCAGGACGGTGACACGGTCCGTGGTCACGGGCAGGCGCGGCCCGCTCACAATTACGAGTTCCTCACCCAGGCGCCCGCGGCGCCCGCACCCGCCCAGGCTTCGGCTTCCGGGTTGGGGGCCGGGTCCGGATCCGGATCCGGGGGGAGTCCGTCCGAGCCGGCGCCGCCCGCCTACGGCGACCATGCGACGACCCAGTCCAGCATCCTGGGCGGAGGTGTGACCGCCAGCCCGGACCGGATGTCCTCGCCGCCGCCGTACTCCCCCGTCGGCAACCTGCAGGTCGCCGACGCCGCCAACAGCCTTCTGCCCCAGCGGAGGGAGAGCGCCCCTTCCGCCGGCCGGCCGGCCGGCGGCAACGGAAGCGGCACCGGCGACCGGCCCGCCCGCACCATGTAGTGGACCAGGGCCGACACGTCGCCCGGGTGGGAACGGTGAACCATCTCCGCCGTGCCCGCGCGGGCGGCGCGGCGGTCCGGCGGCGGCTCACTCCTCCGCTCGGACCACGGCTGCCTCCGGCAGCTCTATCTCAGGACAGACGTGGCAGTCATCCCCTGGCCCGAGGCCCGGCGTACCTCCCGGACCTAGTTTTGAAACACAGCGCGGAACGAGTCGACCACCCGCTCCCACCGGCGAGAAGAGCCGGTCCCGCGCCACCTGTTCCGAAACAGCGATGCCCTCAGGAGGCTCTCCCATGTCCAAAATGTCCAAGCGTGTCGTCCTGACCTCTCTCGTCGGCGCCGCCGCCGTCGCCGGTGTCGCCGTCGCCGGTATCGCGTCCGCCACCGCGCCCTCCGCGCCGACCGTCGACAACGCCTCGGCCCGTTTCCTGCCGCCGTCCGCGGACACCGGGGGCACGTTCGCCTTCGCGGCCGACGTCGCCGACGACTCGGGCGTCAAGAGCCTCAAGGTGCTGGCGTGGCCCAACTCCTCGGACCTCAAGCCGACGGCCGAGGAGATGGAGCACGCCGAGAACGCCGCCTGCGAGCGCGTCGACGACGAGAAGTCCACGTGCGCCTACACACTGCCGGTCAGCGGGCAGGAGGCGGAGGGCATGCGGAAGGGCGACTGGACGATCTCCGTGCTGCTCACGGCCCGGGACGGTGAGAAGAAGTTCGTCCCCGAGGCCACGACCATCAACATCGACTTCTGAGGGGAGGCGGTCACCGGGTCCACGTCCGCGCGAACGGCTGAGGCAGAGACAGTTGAGACAGAGTCAGTTGGGCCAGAGACAGTTGAGGCAGCGAATGAACGACTCCCCGCCTGTCGTTCTGGTACCCGGCTTCTGGCACGGCAGTTGGTGCTGGGGCCCGGTGGCCGAGCAGCTGACCGCGCGCGGGATCCGGTCGGTCGCGGTCGACATCGACGGGCACGCGCTCCGGGGCAGGGCGATGCGCGCCCGCTGGGCACGGCCGTTCTTCGACGAACGGTCGTTCGCCACCGAGCCGTCGCCGGTCGCGCGGATCACCGCCTCCGGCACGGCGGCCGCCCTCGCCGACCGGGTGCGCAAGGAGGGCGGCGGCCGGCCGTGTCTCGTGGTCGCGCACGGCATGGGCGGCGTGGTCGCCACCGCGCTCGCCGAGCTCGCCCCGGAACTCGTGGCGGGCCTGGTGTACGTGTCCGCGTACGCGCCGGTGAACGGGGTACCGGCGGGCTCCTACCGCACCAGCCCCGAGAACGTCGCCGAGAAGGCGCTCCAACTGCTGGTGGCCGAACCCGGGTTGATCGGCGCGGCGCGCATCGACTTCGGCGATCCGGAGCGACGGGACGAGATCAAGGAGGCCTTCTACAACGACCTCGACGACCGGGCGGCCGACGCCGCGATGGCCCTGCTCAGCCCGGACGGTCCGGCGGGGATCGCCGGTGAGCGGCTGACCGTCACCGAGGGCCGCTACGGCCGTATCCCGCACTCGTACGTGACCTGTTCCCGCGACAACGTCGTCCCGTTGGCGCTGCAACACCGCTTCATCAAGGAGATCGACGCCGTGTCGGTCTTCCCGACCGCCGTCACCGAACTCGACTCCTCCCACGCGCCGTTCCTGTCCCGGCCGGTCGCGCTCGGCGAGGTGATCGCGGACGCCTCGGGCGTCCACCTGGAGGCGGCGTAACCCCCGGGGCCCGAGGACGGAAGGGCCACCGGGCGAACCCGGTGACCCTTGGCCCTCTCCGTCGCGGCGCTAGCTCTTCACGTACGACGGCGGCTCCGCGATCTGCTCGGACACGGGCGCCGGCGCCGGGCCACCCTCGCTGAGGCCGTAGCGCCCGTGGAACTTCCGCAGCGACGGCGGCGCGTACCAGGCCAAGCGGCCGAGCAGGCGCATCGCCGCCGGGACGAGCACACCGCGTACGGCGACGGCGTCGATGAGGATCGCCAGTCCGCTGCCCAGGCCGAACATCTGCATGAAGCTGATCTCGGCCGTGCCGAAGGCGAAGAAGCTCACCGCGAGCAGGCAGGCCGCCGCCGTGACGATACGTCCCGTGTGGCCGAGGCCGTTGGTCACGGCGGACTCGTTGTCCTCGCCCTCGTCGTGGAGCTCCTTGATGCGGCTGGTGACGAACACCTCGTAGTCCATGGAGAGTCCGAAGGCGATGACGAACATCAGCACGGTCATCGACGCCTCCATCGGCTGCGGTGTGACACCGAGCAGGGAGGCGAGGTTGCCGTCCTGGAAGATCCAGGTCATGACGCCGAGCGTGGCGCCCAGGCTGATCACGTTGAGGACCAGCGCGCGCAGGGGCTGTACGACGCTGCCGGTGAAGAGGAAGAGCAGGATGAAGGTGGTGACGGCGACCAGGGCCAGGGCGAGCGGGATCTGGCCGCTGATGGAATCCTTGGAGTCGATCAGTACGGCGTCCGTACCGCCCACCAGGGGCGACGTACCGGCCGGGGTCGCGACGCCGCGTACCTCCCTGACCAGGTTCTGGGCGTCGTCGGACTTCGGCTCCAGGTCGCTCACCACGTTCAGCCGCTGCGCGTCGGGGCGGCTGAGGGCGGCGTTGCCGGGGCCGGGGGCGGCCGGCCTGCCGTCGGTGTAGGTGCCGGGGCCGGCCTCGACGCGGACGACGCCCGCCAGCTCGGACAGCCGGGTGGCGTACGAGGCCAGCGAGGCCCTGTCCACGGCGTTGTCGAGCACGACGTGGATGGCGGCGTCGTCGTTGCCGTTGAACTTCTCCCGCAGCACCTCCGAGACCTGGCGGCTCTTGGCGTCCTCGGGCAGTACGCGTTCGTCCGGCGTGCCGAGGGTGATGCCGAGCAGCGGGCTCGCCGCCAGCAGCAGCACGGCGAGCACGGGCAGCGCGGTGAGCGCGGGCCTGCGCATGACGGTGCGGGCGATCCGTCCCCACAGGGGCGTACGGCTGTCGACGCGCGCCTTCTTCGCCCACGGCAGGCGCCCGTTGTTGACCTTGTGCCCCAGGACGACGAACAGCGCCGGCATCACGAACAGGGTGCTGATCGCGGCGATGGCGACGACACCGACCCCGGCGTAGCCGAACGAGCGCAGGAAGTACTGCGGGAAGACCAGGAGCGCTGCCAGCGCGACGGCCACCGTGGCGGCGGAGAACGCGACCGTACGGCCCGCGGTGCGCACCGTGTGCCGTACGGCGTCGTCGACGGCCGCCCCCGTCGCGAGCTGCTCCCGGAACCGGCTGATCATCAACAGGGCGTAGTCGATGCCCAGTCCGAGGCCCAGCGCGGTGGTCAGGTTGGTGGCGGAGTTGGAGACGTCGGTGACGCCGCCGAGGAGGGCGAGTTCGGCGAACGTACCCGCGATGGCGATGGTCCCGATGACCAGCGGCAGCAGGGCCGCGACGACGCTGCCGAAGACGACGAGCAGCAGGATGAGCGTCAGCGGGACGGCGATGGCCTCCGCGAGCAGGAGGTCCTTGGGCACCTGGGCCGACAGGTCGGCGCCCACGGCGGTGCCGCCGCCGGCCTCGATGGTGAGCCCGCCCTCGTACTGGCCGCCGTAGGTGTCGATGAGGGCCTTGGCACGCTCCTCCTGCTCCGTCTTCTCGCCCTTCACATGAGCGAGCACGATGGCCTCGCGGCCGTCCTCGGAGCGGAGGTCGGGGCTGTCGGTGTCCCAGTACGAGAGGACGTTGCCGAGGTCCTTCTCCGCCTTCAGGTCGGCCACCAGTGCCTGGCCGCTCCGGTCGGCGGCGGGGCTGTCGACGCGGCCTTCGGCGGTGCGGACCAGCAGGATCAGGTTGGTCTCCCCGCCGAACTTCTCCTCGATGACCTTCCCGGCCCGGCTGGACTGGGAGGCGGGGTCGTCGTAACCGCCGCCCTTCAGCACGCTGAACGCGCCGGCGCCGACGGCGCCCATGAGGGCCACGGCCACGGCGGCGACGACGAGGACGAGCCGGGCCCGGCGAATCGCCAGTTCGGCTATGCGATCAAACACGGCGCACGTTCTCCTTCGGAGAGGTTCGGGCTGGGTGGGGACCGGTGCGGTGTCGCTCGCACGCTTCGTCGCCGCGGGAGACGTTAGTCAGGGGACGGAAGATTTGGCAGTGTTAGATTTTCCTCACACTTCGCCGCTCTCCGGTGTCCCGCGCGGCCGGCCGTCGTACGGTCGCCACATGCCCGCCGCCTCAGCCACCCACGTACCGCCTCTGCCGCCTCTGCCCTCACTGCGTGAGCGCCGCAGGGCCGCCGCCATCCGGGAGATCCTGGAGGCGGCCGAGTCCCAGGTCACCGAACACGGCCCGACGGCCCTGTCCCTGCGGGCGGTCGCCCGGAGCCTCGGCATGACCGTGCAGGCGCTCTACCACTACTTCCCGAGCCGGGACGCCCTGCTGACGGCGCTGATCACCAGGGCGTACGACGAGCTGGCCACCGCCGTCCAGACGGCCGCCGACACCACACCACCCGACTCGGACCTCCCCCGCATGGTGGCCGCCGCCGAGGGCTACCGCCGCTGGGCCATCGAGCACCCGGAGCTGTTCCAACTCCTCTACGGGACACCGCTGCGCCAGTACGAGGCACCCCTCGGCGGCGGCCACCATG
>NZ_MDCR01000198.1 GCF_001723055.1 Streptomyces niveus | reverse complement strand
AGGCGCGCGCCCGCTCGATCATCTCCTCGGTGGTGGCGGCGACTTCGTGGACGAGGCCGTTGTCCAGCGCGCGCCTCGGTCCGTACTGGGTGCCCTGGAGCAGCACCTTGAGCAGCGCGTCGGAGATGCCGAGGAGCCGTACGGTACGGGTGACGCCGCCGCCCGCGGGCAGCAGACCGAGGGTGACCTCGGGCAGTCCGATCTTGGAGCCGGGCGCGTCGAGCGCGATCCGGTGGTGGCAGGCGAGCGCGATCTCGTAACCGCCGCCCAGGGCCGCGCCGTTGATGGCGGCGACGACGGGCTTGCCGAGTGTCTCGATGGTGCGCAGGGCGCGCTTGACGGCGAGGCCGGCGTCGAACACCTGCTGGGCGTCGCCGGGGCCGATCTTGATCATGTCCTTGAGGTCGCCGCCGGCGAAGAAGGTCTTCTTGGCGGACGTGACGATGATGCCGCGGATGCTGTCCTTCTCCGCCTCCGCGCGTGCCGCGACGGCGGCGACGGAGGTCCGGAAGGCCTGGTTCATGGTGTTGGCCGACTGGGCGGGGTCGTCCAGGACGAGGGTGACGACCCCGGTCGCGTCCTGCTCCCAGCGGATGGTGGTGGACTCGCTCATGCTGCGGCTCCGTAGCGAAGAGAGGCGTGAGGGCGGTGGGGGCGGGTCAGACGCGTTCGACGACGGTGGCGACTCCCATACCGCCGCCGATGCAGAGCGTGGCGAGGCCGAACCGCTTGTCCCGGCGCTCCAGTTCGTCCACGAGGGTGCCGAGGATCATCGCGCCGGTGGCGCCGAGCGGGTGGCCGAGCGCGATGGCGCCGCCGTTGACGTTGACCTTGTCCAGGGAGAGCCCCATGTCGGCGACGAAGCGCAGGACGACCGCGGCGAACGCCTCGTTGATCTCCACCAGGTCGATGTCGTCGATGGTCAGTCCGGCCTTGGCGAGTGCCTTGCGAGTGGCGGGCGCGGGCCCGGTCAGCATGATCGTGGGTTCGGAGCCGGACACGGCGGCGGAGACGATACGGGCGCGCGGCCTCATCCCGTACCGCTCGCCGGACTCCTTCGAGCCGATCGCGACGAGGGACGCGCCGTCCACGATGCCGGAGGAGTTGCCCGCGTGGTGGACGTGGTCGATCTTCTCGATCCAGTGGTACTTCTGGAGCGCGACCGCGTCGAATCCGCCGAGGTCGCCGATCTGCGCGAACGAGGGCTTGAGCGCGGCGAGCGAGTCGGCGGTGGTGCCCGGCCGCAGATGCTCGTCGTGGTCGAGGACGGTGAGCCCGTTGGCGTCGCGTACGGGGACGACGGAGCGGGCGAAGCGGCCGTCCTTCCAGGCCGCCGCCGCGCGCTCCTGCGACAGCGCGGCGAACTCGTCCACGTCGCGCCGGGTGAAGCCGCCGATGGTGGCGATGAGGTCGGCGCCGATGCCCTGCGGGGCGAAGCCCGTACGGATGCTGGTCATCGGGTCCATGGCCCAGGCGCCGCCGTCGGAGCCCATCGGCACCCGGGACATCGACTCGACGCCGCCGGCCAGGACCAGATCCTCCCAGCCCGAACGGATCTTGGCGGCAGCCAGGTTGACGGCTTCGAGGCCGGAGCCGCAGAAGCGGTTCTCCTGGACGCCGGCGACGGTGTGGGGCAGTCCGGCGGCGACGGCGGCGGTCCGCGCGATGTCGGAGCCCTGGTCGCCGAGTGGGCTGACGACGCCGAGGACGACGTCGTCGATCGCCGCCGGGTCCAGGTCGGGGAACCGGCCCTGGATCTCGTGGATCAGACCGACGACGAGGTCGATCGGCTTGGTGCCGTGCAGGGCACCGTTGGCCTTGCCGCGACCACGCGGGGTGCGGATCGCGTCGTACACGTACGCTTCGGTGCTCAAGACGGCGGCCTTTCGTCGGTCGTTGGGTGGGCGGCGCGGTGTGCCGGATCAGTGCTGCGGGCGTTCGGTGTCGCGGATGCTCGGTACGTCCCAGTCCTCGGCGATCCGCCCGGTGTCCGCCCCCGGCAGCGCGGGCGCGCTCCGTACGGAGGTGGGCGTGGCCGAGAAGCGCGGCGCGGGGGCCGGCTGGGTGATGCCCGCGTGGTCGGTGAAGGTGCCGCGCGCCACGAGGTGGGGGTGGGCGGGGGCTTCGCGCAGCGACAGGACGGGCGCCACGCAGGCGTCGGACTCCTCGAAGACGGCCGTCCACTCGGCGCGGGTCTTCTCCTTGAAGCGGGCGGTGACCGCGGACCTCAGCTCGTCCCAGCGGGCGAAGTCCTTACGGGCGGGGACGTCGTCCTTGATGCCGAGCAGGTCGATGAACTCGTTGTAGAAGCGCTGTTCCAGCGCGCCGACGGCCATGTACTCGCCGTCGGCGGTCTCGTAGTTGCCGTAGAAAGGTGCTCCGCCGTCGAGCAGGTTCGCACCGCGCCGGTCCTGCCAGCCGCCGGCCGCCGTCATCGCGTGGATCATCGTGGTGAGATGGGCGGCGCCGTCGACGATCGCCGCGTCCACGACCTGGCCGGAGCCGCCGGGGGTGCGGGCGTGCTGGAGGGCGGCGAGGACGCCGATGACGAGGTAGAGCGAGCCGCCCGCGTAGTCGCCGACGAGGTTGGCGGGGACGGTGGGCGGCCGGTCGGCCTCGCCGAACATGGACAGGGTGCCCGCGACGGCGATGTAGTCGATGTCGTGCCCGGCGCGCTGGGCGAGCGGGCCTTCCTGGCCCCAGCCGGTCATCCGGCCGTACACCAGCCGGGGGTTGCGGGCGTGGCATTCCTCGGGGCCGATGCCGAGGCGTTCGGCGACGCCGGGGCGGTAGCCCTCGATGAGGATGTCGGCGCGCTCGACGAGGTCGAGCACCCGGGCGGGTCCGTCGTCGGCCTTGAGGTCGATGAGTACGGAGCGCTTGTTGCGGTTCATCAGGTCGTACGCCGGGTCGATCCCGAGGCCGGCGCCGCCCGGCCGGTCGACGCGTACGACGTCGGCGCCGAGGTCGGCGAGCTGCATGGCGGCGAACGGGCCCGGCCCGATACCGGCCAGCTCGACCACTCGCACCCCGGCGAGCGGGCCGTTCGCTGTCGCTGTCATGTGGGCTCCCGGGAAGTGTGACACCAACGATGTAACAGCAATGATGTTAGGAACGCCCACCAGCGCGCACAAGCCCTGTCGGGCCGCCCGGCAAGCAAGCGCTTGTTCCTGGTCGATGGTCGCAGACTTCCGCCCCGGACGTCCGATGCTGGTCACCCGCTCCCCTGATCCGCCCGGCCAGACGCTAGCCTCGGCCCCCGACCACCACCGGCGCCACCGGCGGTGGCACCGACACCGGCGCGGCTCGAACGGCGGAGACACGATGAACAGGCAGACCAGGGCAGAACGCCCGTACCACGTGGTGCTCTTCGGGGCGACGGGCTTCGTCGGCACGCTCACGGCCGAGTATCTGGCGCTGAGCGCGCCGGACGACTGCCGCTGGGCGATCGCCGGCCGCGACCGGGCCAAGCTGGAGCGGCTGCGCGCCCGGCTCGCGGCGCTCGCCCCGCGCTGCGCGGATCTTCCGCTGCTGGTCGCCGACGCCGCCGACCCCGCGTCGCTGCGCACGCTCGCCGAGTCCACACAGGTGCTGGCCACCACGGTCGGGCCCTACCTCTGGCACGGGGAGGATCTGGTGGCCGCCTGCGCGGAGGCCGGGACGGACTACGCGGATCTCTGCGGTGAGCAGGAGTTCGTGGACCGGATGTATCTGGCGTACGAGGACCGGGCCCGGCAGACCGGGGCGCGGCTGGTGCACGCCTGCGGCTTCGACTCCGTACCGCACGATCTGGGCGCGTACTTCACGGTCCAGCAGTTGCCGGCGGACGTGCCGCTGCGGATCGACGGGTTCGTCCGCACCAACGCGTTCTTCTCCGGCGGGACCCTGGCCACCGCCCTGAACACGGTGAGCCGTGGCCGGCAGACCATGGAGGCCGCGAAGCAGCGGCGGCTGCACGAGCCGCGGCTGGTCGGGCGGCGGGCCGTGGGGGCGCCGGGGGCGCCGCACTTCAGCAAGGAGGCCGGGGTCTGGGCGCTGCCGCTGCCCACGCTCGACGCGCGGGTGGTGGCACGGTCGGCGGCGGCCCTGCCCCGGTACGGCCCCGACTTCCGCTACCGGCACTTCGCGGGCGTCAAGTCGTTGCCGGTCGCGCTGGGTGGCACGGTGGCGGCGGGAACGGGCGTGGCGCTGGCGCAGGTTCCGGCGGTCCGGCGGGCGCTGATGAACCGTTTCGCGCCGGGCTCGGGGCCCGACGAGGCGCGCAGGAGCGCCAGTTGGTTCACCGTGCGGTTCGTGGGCGAGGGCGGTGGGCGCAGGGTGTTCACCGAGGTCGCGGGTGGTGATCCGGGGTACGACGAGTCGGCGAAGATACTCGCCGAGGCGGTGCTGAGCCTGGCCTTCGACGAGCTGCCCGACACGGCGGGCCAGGTCACCACGGCCACCGCGATGGGGGACGCGCTGCTGGGGCGGCTGCGGTCGGCGGGGATGACGTTCCGGGTGGCGCACTCACGCTGAGACCGGGCGCGACCGGGAGGTCGTCCGAGGACGGGGGCACGGTGTCGGGGCGTGGGAGCGCGGCGGCCCGCCCCCAGCACGGGCCGCCGCGCTCGTACCGGACCCGCCGCCGGCCCGTCACCGGGTCCGGCGGCGGATCAGCTCGCCCCGCCCGGTCAGCCGGTGTGCGCCGCGAGGAATTCGCGGAGGACGGGCGCCAGCGCCGCCGGGTCGAACTGGTGGCTCTGGCCCGGGAGTTCGCGGTACTCGCCGCCGGCCAGCAGTCCGGCGGCCGACTCCGCGCCCGCCCGCATGAACGCCTCGCTCTCGCCGCCGCCGACCACCAGCACCGGCACGCTCACGCCGCTCCAGAGGCCGGCGGGGAGCGGCTTGCCGGACATCGTGTCGCCCATGACGAGGCCGTCGTACGCGAGGGTGTGCGCGATCTTCTCCATGCCGGCCCAGGACGGCGGCTGGATGTCGCCCTCCGCCGCCGGGGGCGCGGGCGCGTTCTTCATGGCGTCCACGTACTCGGCGGGTATGCCGACCGCCTCGGTCATGAACAGCGCCACGGCCCGGTCCCGGTGGCCCGCCGCCACGAAGTCCCTGACGCGCTCGACGTAGTCGGCGGGCAGCGGCGGGCGGCTGTCGTCGATGATGAACGGCGGCTCGTACAGGGCGACCGCGCGGACCTTGGGGCCCAGCGCGTCGGCCGCGGCCAGGGCGAGCCCCGCGCCGGAGGAGAAGCCGAAGACGGCGGCCCGCCCGCCGTGCGCGTCGACGAGCGCCTCGATGTCCTCGACCTCGCGTGCCACCGCGTAGGGCTCGGTGTCGCCGCTGTGGCCGCGTCCGCGCCGGTCGTAGTCGACCACCGTGTGGTCGGTGGCCAGCGGCGCGCCGATGGCCGCGTCCGCCGGGGCGGTGCCGGTGCCGAGCGCGCCGGCCACCATGACGACGACGGGGCCGGAGCCGCTCGTGCGGTACGCGATCGACGTGCCGTCCTTCGAGGTCACGTACTGGAGTTCGGTCCGGGTCGCGTCTGCCGTGCCGGTCATCGGGTGGCCCCTCACGTATGTCTGTTCGCTTGTCTGTTCGCTTTCAGAGGGTCAGACCGGGATGCCGGGCGAAACTCATCGCCGTGCGCCGGATCAATTTCCGGACGCGGTCCCCGTGGCCTCCACGGCCGCGCTCAGCGCCCGGCGGCAGAGCGTGTCGGCGCGGCGGGTCGTCTCCGGGAGACGGAAGTCCGGGGCCAGCCGCAGGGTGTGCGCGCAGGCGGCGTCGAGACCGGTCCGGTGCCCGACGGAGACGAACACGGGCTTCACACCGTCCTGGGTGCGCAGCGCCCGGCCCACCTCCTCGCCGTCGTCGGCGAACAGTGGCGAGAAGTCGCCACGACGGGGGCCGGGCTGCTCGTACGAGAAGGTGAACGGGTTCTTGGCGACACCGATCACCGGCAGCCCGGTCAGCACCCCGAGATGGCTGGCGAGTCCGAACCGGCGCGGGTGGGCGCGGCCGTAGCCGTCGCAGACGACCACTCCCGGGTCCGACGTCAGGGCGTCGAGGGCGGCGAGGACGGTCGGGATCTCGCGGAACGCGAGGAGCCCCGGCACATAGGGAAAGTCGACCCGTCCGACGGCGGTCGCCTCGTCCACGACGGCGAGGGTGGCGGCGTCGAGGACGACGGCCGCCGCGGCGACGATGTCCCGCTCGTCGTCGTACGCGACGTCGACCCCGGTCACCAGCCCGGTCCCGGCCGCCGGTCCCTCCTCGTCGAGCACGACGCGCTCGCGCAACTCGTCCTGGATGGCCCTGGCTTCGGCCTCGTCGGCCGGTGTCCTGATCGTCGTCATGGTGCGTCACCCTAGGTCCTGTCCGCGGGCTGTGCGCGACCCCGCCCGACTGCCGGTGTCCCGCGGCTAACCTGGCGATCATGTTTGTACTGGAGCTGACCTACACCGCCCCGCTCGACCGTGTCGACGCGCTCTCGGCGGACCATCTCGCGTGGGTGGACGCGCATTTCGCGGCGGGGACCTTCCTCGCGTCGGGCCGTAAGAAGCCGCGTGACGGCGGTGTGATCCTGGCGGCCGGGGACGACCGGGAGGCGGTGGAGGCGCTTGTGGCGGCGGATCCGTTCGTGGTCGGCGGGGTGTGCGCGTACCGGATCACGGAGTTCACCGTGGGGCGGACGGCGCCCGGACTGGCGCGGTATCGGGAGCAACCGCCGCAATGAGTCCGGCGGCGGACGGCCCACCGCGTGCCCGACCCGCGAGTAGCCAAAACGGTGACGTAGGTCACGCCCCTCAGCGAGCACTCTTCAGCGCCTTGCGTCGTCCTTCCCTGTAGCGGAAGACACTCATCCGCCCGAGCCGCGCAAAGGGGAGCTGGCCTTGTCCAACGTCATCGAGCAGGCCCTGCAAGCCCGGCTGGTCGCCTCGGCGCCACAGCTGGAGACCGTTCCCGCGACCCTGCGCTACGACGGCGAGGATCCCTTCGCCGTCCAGATGGCGTTCCCGGCCACCGCGACGCTGGAGGGCACGGAGGTGTCCTGGGCGTTCTCGCGCGAGTTGCTGACCGTCGGGATGGACGAACCGGCCGGGCTCGGTGACGTACGGGTGCGGCCGTTCGGCTACGACCGTACGGTCCTGGAGTTCCACGCCCCCGAGGGGGTCGCGATGGTCCACGTCCGCACCTCGGAGGTACGGCGCTTCCTCGACCGGTCGCTGGGTGTCGTGCCGGTGGGCCGCGAGCATCTGTATCTCGATCTGGACCACGACGTCGCGGAGCTGCTGCGCGACGCCTGCTGAGTTCCCCCGCTCCCTCTTCCGAAAAACGCGTTGCGCCCGCGCCCGCCCGTATCTACGGTCTACAGCGTTCCTTGTTGTCGCCGAACGGAGTAGGACGTTGCTCTTCTGAGGTCCTGAGACACCGTGCCGCGCCGCTTCCCGCAGGCGCGCACCGCGTGTGACCTCGGCGGTCGAGCCGTCCTTCCCCGGTGCCCTTCGCCGGTGTCTCCCACCGTTGCCCCGCATCCCCTCGCAGCGACCTGGAGACCCGTATGTCTACTTCCTCTCACCCTCAACTCACCTGCTCCGCGCTCTCGTTCGCCTGGCCCGACGGGTCCGTGGTGTTCGAGGACTTCCAACTGGCCGTCGGACCCGGCAGAACCGGTCTGGTCGGGATCAACGGGTCAGGAAAATCAACCCTGTTGAAGCTGCTCGCCGGCGCGCTCACGCCCACCGAGGGCAGGACGAACGCGGTGGGCGAGATCGGCTATCTCCCGCAGGACGCCGTGCTGGACACCGCGCTGCGCGTCGACCAGGCGCTCGGCATCGCCGCCGCCCGCGCCGCGCTGCTCGCCGTCGAAGCGGGCGACACGCGCGCGGAGCACTTCGCCGCGATCGGCGACGACTGGGACGTCGAGGAACGGGCGCGCGCCACCCTCGACCAGCTCGGGCTCGGCCATATCGGCCTCGACCGGACCATCGGCGAGGTGTCCGGCGGCGAGTGCGTCCTGCTGCGGCTGGCGGCCCTGCTGCTGGCCCGCCCTTCGGTGCTCCTGCTCGACGAGCCGACGAACAATCTGGACCTGTACGCGCGGGGGCGGCTCTACGAGGCGGTCGACGCCTGGTCGGGCGTGCTGGTGGTGGTCAGCCACGACCGGGAACTGCTCGATCTGGTCGACCGGATCGCGGACCTGCGGGACGGTGAGGTGACCTGGTACGGCGGGAACTTCTCCGCGTACGAGGAAGCCCTCGCCGTCGAACAGGAGGCATCGATCCGCATGGTGCGCGTCGCGGAGAGCGACGTGCAGCGGCAGAAGCGCGAACTGGCCGACGCACAGGTCAAGTTGGCGCGGCGCAAGCGCTACGGACAGAAGATGTGGGACACGAAGCGCGAGCCGAAGGCCATCATGCAGGAGCGCAAACGGCAGGCGCAGGTGTCGGCGGGCAAGCACCGCATCATGCACACCGCGAAACTCGCGGAGGCGCGGATACGGCTCGACGAGGCGGTCGAGGCGGTGCGCGACGACGACGAGATCCGGATCGAGCTGCCCGCCACCCAGGTGCACTCGGGCATCGGCGTGCTGCGGCTGCGCGAGCTGGAGCTGCGGTACGGGGCGCGGGCCACGGGCGAGTTCGCGATCCACGGGCCGGAGCGGATCGCGCTGGTGGGCCGGAACGGGGCGGGCAAGACGACGCTGCTACGGACGGTCGCCGGGGAGCTGGCGCCGGTCTCGGGCGAGGCCGAGGCGCTGGTGCCGACGCGGTTCCTGCCGCAGCGGCTCGACGTCCTGGACGACTCCCTGGGCGTGGCCGCGAACGTGAAGCGGTTCGCGCCCGCCGCCACGGACAACGAGATCCGGGCCCGGCTCGCCCGCTTCCTGTTCCGGGGCGCGCGGGCCGACCAGCCGGTGGGGACCCTGTCGGGCGGGGAGCGCTTTCGCGCCTCGCTCGCGGCTCTGCTCCTCGCGGAGCCGGCTCCGAAGCTGCTGATGCTGGACGAGCCGACGAACAATCTCGACCTGGCGAGCGTGCGCGCCCTGACGGGGGCGCTGGGGGCGTACCGGGGCGCCCTGGTCGTGGCGAGCCACGACGTGCCGTTCCTGGAGTCGATCGGCATCACGCGGTGGCTGGCGCTGGACGGCGAGCTGCGTGACACGACGGCGGAGGAGGTACGGGCGGGGCTGCCGTCGCGCGATCAGCCCTGAGGCCCCGCCGGGCCGACGAGGAAGACCGAGGAGCCGATCGGAAATCCAGACAGTAGCTGTCTGGATTTCCGATTAGCTTCGGGCTCATGCCTCAGAACATCACCATCGTGGGCGCCCGCGAGAACAATCTCAAGGACGTCTCACTGACCATCCCGAAGGACCGCATCACCGTCTTCACCGGGGTCTCCGGCTCCGGGAAGTCCTCGATCGTCTTCGACACCATCGCCGTGGAGTCGCAGCGCCAGCTCAACGAGACCTTCACGACGTTCATCAGGAACCGGCTGCCCAAGCACGAGCGGCCGCACGTCGAGACGATCGACGACCTGTCGGTGGCGATCGTCATCGACCAGAAGCCGGTCGGCGGCAACGTCCGCTCCACCGTCGGCACGATGACCGACATCTACTCGGTGATCCGGGTGCTGTTCTCGCGCTACGGCACGCCGAGCGCGGGGGCCGCCACCGCGTACTCCTTCAACGACCCGGCCGGCATGTGCCCGGAGTGCGACGGCGTGGGGCGGGTGGTGCGGCTCGACCTCGACCGGGCGGTCGACTGGTCGAAGTCCCTGAACGAGGGCGCGCTGCTGCTGCCGGGGCTGACGGTGGGCGGCTGGGAGTGGAAGCTGTACGCCGAGTCGGGGCACTTCGACCCGGACAAGCCGATCGGCCGGTACACCGCCGAGGAGCGCCAACTGCTGTTGTACGGCGGCGGTTTCACCGTCACGGTGGAGATGCGGACGGGGTCGGCCGACGTACGGTTCGAGGGTGTCGTGGACCGGTTCACCCGGCTGTTCCTCAAGCGCGACACGGCCACCATGTCGTCGAAGCGCCAGGAGGCCGCGAACCGGTTCACCGCCCAGCGGGTGTGCGAGGCGTGCGACGGGGCGCGGCTGAACAAGGCGGCTCTCGCGACCCGTATCGACGGTCTGAACATCGCCGACTACGCACGCCTGGAGGTCGCCGACCTGGTGGAGGTGCTGGCGCGGATCGACGATCCGGTGGCGACACCGATCGCCGCCGCCGCGCGCGCCCGGCTCGACCGGCTGGTGGGGATCGGGCTCGGCTATCTGAGCCTGGACCGGGAGACGACCTCGCTCTCCGGCGGCGAGGGGCAACGGCTCAAGATGGTGCGCCACTTGGGGAGTTCGCTGACGGGACTGACCTTCATCTTCGACGAGCCGAGCGTGGGCCTGCACCCGCGTGACGTGGGGCGGCTGAACGATCTGCTGCTGAGGCTGCGCGACCGGGGCAACACGGTGCTGGTGGTGGAGCACGACCCGGACGTGGTGGCGATCGCGGACCATGTCGTCGACATGGGGCCACGGGCGGGCGCCGACGGCGGGCACGTGGTGTTCGAGGGGACGGTGGAGCGGCTGCGCGACGCCGGCACCCTCACCGGCCGGCATCTCGTGAGCCGTACGCCGATGAAGACTGACTTCCGCTCCCCCACCGGCCAACTGCCGGTCCGGGGAGCGGCGTTGCACAATCTCAAGGGCATCGACGTGGCGTTCCCGACGGGTGTGCTGACGGCGGTGACCGGTGTCGCGGGGTCGGGAAAGTCGACGCTGGTCTCCCAGGTCTTCACGGCGGCGCACCCGGACGCGATCGTCATCGACCAGAGCGCGATCACCGCCTCGTCACGGTCCACCCCGGCCTCGTATCTGGGCGCCATGGACATCATCCGCAAGGTGTACGCGAAGGCGAACGGGGTCGAGCCGGGACTCTTCAGCTTCAACTCCTCCGGCGCCTGCGGGGAATGCGCCGGGCGCGGGGTCATCCACACCGATCTGGCGTTCATGGATCCGGTGACGACGGTCTGCCAGGTCTGCGAGGGACGGCGGTTCAACGACGACGTACTGGCGCTCACGGTCGGCGGCCGGTCGATCGTCGACGTACTGGACATGACGGCCGCTCAGGCGATGTCTTTCTTCGAGGAGTTCGGCGGCGGCGACCGGGCGACACTGCGCAGGCTGCGGACACTGAACGACGTGGGGCTGACCTATCTGACACTCGGTCAGCCGCTGAGTTCGCTGTCGGGCGGGGAGCGGCAGCGCATCAAGCTGGCGACCCAACTGCACCGCACGGGCAGCGTGTACGTCCTGGACGAGCCGACCACCGGGCTGCACATGGCGGACGTGGGAACGCTGCTGGCGCTGCTCGACCGGCTGGTGGACGCGGGGAACTCGGTGATCTGCGTCGAGCACAACATGGATGTGGTCAAGCGCGCGGACTGGGTGATCGACCTCGGTCCGGACGGCGGGAAGCACGGCGGCGAGATCGTCTTCGAGGGAACACCGGCCGAACTGCTGGGCCATCCGAAGTCCTTCACCGCCGAGTATCTGCGGCGGGAGCTGGGGCGGTGAGCACGTCTGTGCGATGAGCGCGGGCCGACGTAGCGTGGGCGGGTCCGGCCCTCCACAGGGCGTCGGACCCGCCCGCGACCGAACCGGAGAAGCCCCATGCCCAGCAGGAAAGCCCTGGTCCGACGCCCCGGCCCACGGCTCACCGAGGGTCTGCTGACCCATCTGGAACGCACGCCCGTCGACGCCGGCCTGGCCCTCGCCCAGTGGGAGTCGTACACCGCCGCGCTGCGGGAGCACGGCTGGGAGACCACGGAGGTGGCGCCCGCCGACGACTGCCCGGACGCCGTGTTCGTGGAGGACCCGGTGGTGGTGTTCCGCGACGTCGCGCTGATCGCCCGTTCGGGCGCCGCCTCGCGCCGGCCGGAGACGGCCGCGGTCGAGGAGGCGCTGTCGGCGCTCGGCTGCCGGGTCGAGCGCGTGGCTGCGCCGGGGACGCTCGACGGCGGCGACGTGCTCAAGGTCGGCGACACGGTGTACGTGGGCCAGGGCGGGCGGACGAACGCCGAGGGCTTGCGCCAACTGCGCGCCGCCTTCGAGCCGTTGGGCGCGCGGGTGGTCGCCGTGCCGGTGAGCAGGGCGCTGCATCTGAAGTCGGCGGTCACGGCGCTGCCGGACGGGACCGTGATCGGTTACGCGCCCCTCGTCGACGACCCGTCACTCTTCCCCCGTTTCCTGAGCGTGCCCGAGGAGGGGGGATCGCACGTGGTGCTGCTCGGGGAAGGGAATCTGCTGCTGGCGGCGAGCGCGCCGCGCAGCGCGGATGTGTTCGCGGGTCTCGGCCTTGAGCCCGTACCGGTCGACATCGGCGAGTTCGAGAAGCTCGAAGGGTGCGTGACCTGTCTCTCCGTACGCCTGCGTGACCTGCGCGCATAACCGCATGTAACCGGGCATCGTGGATCGGGGCTTGGCTCTCCGCTTACCGCACCCTTAACCTACGGTCACGTAACCTACGAACCCGTAGGTACTACTCCCGTCCCCAGGAGCACACGTGACACTCACCTCTCCCCATCTCGGCAGTTCGGAGGCGTGGACCGACGCCCGGCTGCTGTACGCACTGGAAGAGGTGGTGGAGAAAGAACTCAACCGCCATCTCAAGGTCGCCAAGGACTGGATGCCGCACGAGTACGTGCCCTGGTCCGACGCCCACAACTTTCCCGGTCTCTTCGAGGACGGCACGGCCTGGGAGCCGCAGCAGTCCAAGGTGACCGACATCGGCAAGATCGCCCTCGTGGTGAACCTGCTGACCGAGGACAACCTGCCCAGTTACCACCACGAGATCGCCAGCCTCTTCGGCCGCGACGGGGCCTGGGGCACCTGGGTGCACCGCTGGACCGCCGAGGAGGGGCGGCACGGGATCGTGATGCGCGACTATCTGCTCGCCTCGCGCGCCGTGGACCCGGACAAGCTGGAGCAGTTCCGGATGACGCACATGTCGGAGGGCTTCACCTCCGACAACCGGCACTCGATGCTGCACTCGGTCGCGTACGTCGCCTTCCAGGAGCTGGCGACCCGCGTCTCGCACCGCAACACCGGTCACCAGTCGGGCGACCCGGTCTGCGACCGGATGCTGGCGCGTATCGCCACCGACGAGAACCTGCACATGGTCTTCTACCGCAACCTGCTCGGCGCGGCCTTCGACATCGCCCCGGACCTGACCATGCAGTCCGTGCGCGACGTGGTCGTGGACTTCCGGATGCCGGGACACGGGATGCCGGGCTTCGAGCGCGCCGCCGCGCAGATGGCGATCGGCGAGATCTACAACATGCGTATCCACCACGACGACGTGATCCAGCCGGTGCTGCGCTATCTGAAGGTGCTCGACATCGACGGTCTTGGCCCCGACGGGCTCAAGGCGCAGGAAGAACTCGGCCTGTACATGGCCGGTCTTGACACCGAGGCGAGCAAGTTCGACGAGAAGCTCGCCGCCCGTAAGGCGCGGATGGCCGCGCGCGCCGCGGGCTGACCCCGTACGGCTCCTGCCGTACGGCCGGTCCCGTACGGCTCATCTCGCGACGACGAGAGCCGGCGTCCGCGCCGACGCCGGCTCCGAGGCCCTGACCCCGCCCCCCGCTCGGTCACGGGGTCAGGCGGTGGCCGCGGAGACGGCAGCCGTGGTGGCCGCGCCGCTGCGGCGCAGGCGCTCGCGCTCCTTCTCCGACAGCCCGCCCCACACTCCGAAGCGCTCGTCGTTGTCCAGGGCGTATTCCAGACACTCCCGCCGTCCCTCGCAGGCACCGCACAGCTGCTTCGCCTCGCGGGTGGACGAGCCGGGGGCCGGGAAGAAGAACTCGGGGCCGGTCTGGGCGCACAGCGCGTTCTCCTGCCAGGCGAGTTCCTGCCAGGTGCGCCCGGTGATGCTGGTGATGGTGTTCATGGGATCGATCGGCATGACACACACGCTGCCTGGTGCCGATAAACATTCGATCAATGACCTGATGGCGACCTGATGAGCGGGCGTCCGAAGGATGTCCTCGCGGACCGCCGCCGGGGGTTCTTCCCCTGTACGCCCCTGGTCGGGGGAGCCGCTCAGGTGTCCTGCGAGACACCCTGCATGACCGCGAGGCGCGCGCCGTACGGGTCGGTCAGTACGGCGAAACGGCCGACGCCCTCGATGTCGGTGGGCTCCTGGACGGTCGTGCCGCCGAGTCGGTCCGACGCGGCCACGGCAGCATCGCAGTCGGCCGTGCCGAAGTACAGGAGCCAGTTCGGCCCTGTCGCGCCGAGGCCGGTGTCCGGGCGGTTCTCCACGACGCCGGCGAACATGCCGTCCGGGCCCTTGCCCGCGGGGTGGACCATCACGTAGTCGCCGCCGCCCCCCGGCATGGGCATCGTGGTCGTCTCCCAGCCGAACACGGAGCCGTAGAAGCCGACGGCCGCGTCCACGTCCGGGGTGTACAGCTCGGCCCAGCACAGGGTGCCCGGGGTGTCGGTGGCCTCCAGGCCGGTGTTCGTGCCGGGCTGCCAGGTGGCGAAGCCCGCCCCGGCCGGGTCGGCGCACAGCGTCATGCGGCCGAGGTCCTCCACGTCCATCGGCTCGTTCACGACCGTGCCGCCGTTGTCCTTCACCGCCGATGAGGTGGCCGTGGCGTCGGTTGTCTGGAAGTAGAGGGTCCAGGACAGCGGGACCGTCTCGGCGGGGAGCTGCATGACCCCCGCGACGGTCTTGCCGTTCAGCTGGAACATGCCGTAGCCGCCGAATTCGGGGCCGGCCGGTACATGGTCCCAGCCGAGGACGCCTCCGTAGAAGGTCTTCGCGCCCTCGATGTCGGGTGTGGCGAGATCCGCCCAGTTGGGTGAACCTGGAACGTAACGGGTGGTGAGCATCGTGGCTCCTTCGCGAGGCCCCCCGAGTGCTTGCACTCCCGAGTCTGCTACCGATCAAGGGCTCTCGCATGTGTACGGCGCGAGGGCCGCCGACCGCGCCGGACGGGCGTGCGTCAACCCGTCCGGCGCGTCTGCTCGGCCGGTGTGTCTGGTCGGCCGCCGCGTCTAGTGACCCGAGTGCGCGCCCTTCGTGTCCGCGCCCTTCGCGTCCGTCGCGCCCTTCTTCGCCGTCGGGTGGTGCGGCTCGTACCCCGGAATCGTGCCGTCGGGCTTGGCGATCAGGAACAGGCCCGCCATGCCCTGGTCGGAGTGGCTCTGTACGTGGCAGTGGTACATCCACGCGCCCGCGCCGACGCCCTCGCCCGCGATGATCTGTAGGCCGAACGAGTCGGCGGGCCCGGTGATCTTGTTGTCGACGATGCGACTGGTGTCGCCGGCGCCGCTGAGCAGCCCGGTCCTGTTGTCCGCCCAGCGATGACCGTGGATATGGAACGTGTGGTAGTACTCGCCGTGCGTGATCATGATGACTTCGAGCCGTTCACCCACGGTGGCCTCGAAGTTGGGGCTCTGGGCGCCCGGCAGATTGTTGATCTGCATGTCGTTGAAGACGATCGTGAACTGCTTGTCGGGCAGGATGTCACCCTCCCGGCGGACCACCAGTCCGCCGTACAGCCCCTGCCTGATGCCGCCCGTGCCGTGGTCCGTGCCCACGACGTGGTCGTGGTAGTGCCAGTAGCCGGCGCTGCCCTCGCGGTACGTGCCGTCCGCGCGCTTGCCGGGCCTGTGGGTGCGCCAGGTGTACGTGCGCGTGCCGCCCGGCTCCACGTGACTCTTGTTCATACGGGTGCCGTCGTTGGCGATGTCGTAGTCGACACCGTGCACATGCAGGCTGGCGTCGACGTCCGTGAGATTGGTGAACTCGATGTGGACGGTGTCGCCTTCGACGATGTCGATCAGCGGACCGGGGATCGACGCCTTGCCCTTCTCGAAGCCGTAGCCGATCTTCCCCGTGCCCAACCGCTCGGCCACCATGGTGAGATGGTGCACCTTGCCGCCGGCGGGTGCCCTCTTCGGGCCGGCCGCCGCGGCCATCGGCGCGGGTGCGGCCGAGGACGCCGACGCAACGGACAACGATGTCACTCCCGTTGCCGCGACCGCGCCGCCGGCCATCAGGCGCCGGTTGAAACTCCGTCTGTCCATCGCCATGCCGAACTCCCCACATGCGGTGCTGAGACTGTCGGGACACAGTGAAGCCCCGGGACGGCCACACGGTAGCTCGGGGATCTTCGTTTATCCACACTCAGGACAAAGTTAGTTCCATTCTGGTGATACCTCTTGGCTCGCCACCGAAAGAGGTCTAGCTTCACGGCTGTTGCTGTGACCAAAGATGGGTGGGTGAACACATGCAGCGCGTACCACATCGCCGGTCAAGATCCCGGCGCGTAATGGGCGCCGCCGTGGTGGCCGGCACGATGGCCGCGTCTCTGCTCGGCGGGAACGCCATGGCGGGTCCGTACCCGGAACCGCCGTCGACAACGTTGTCCCTTCCTTCGCCGCCCGGCGGCGCGAACGTGAAGGTCCTCGTCTTCCACGGTTCGACGTCGGAGGAGTCCCCGATCGTCAACGCCGGGATCGAGGCGATCGAGAAGATCGGCCTCACCGGCCCGACCGCGCAGCGGTTCAAGACCGAGACCAACGGTGACGGTTCGGTCTTCACCAACGCCACCAAGCTCGGCAAGTACAACGCGGTCGTCTTCCTGACGGGCGGCGGCGACGTACTGGATCCCGAGCAGGAGGCGGGACTCGAAGCCTTCGTCGAGGCCGGCGGAGGCTTCCTCGGCATTCGGGACGCGGCGCGCACCGAGCCGTACTCGGACTGGTTCACCGGACTGATCGGCGCCCGTCCCAAGGCGGCGAGCCCGGACACCGTGCAGCGCGCGACCGTCGAGGTGGGCGACCGCCAGCACCCCGCGACGAAGAACCTGCCGCAGGAGTGGAAGCGCTCCGACAAGTGGTTCAACTGGGACAAGAACCCCTCGGGCAGCGTGCACACCGTGGCCCGTCTCAGGGAGAGCACCTACAAGCCGGGTGAGGGCGCGAACGGCGCGGACCACCCGATCTCCTGGTGCCGCGACTACGACGGCGGCCGGTCCTTCTACACGGGCATGGGCGCCACCGTCGACTCGTACGCCGAGACCGACTTCCGCGACCACCTGCGCGGCGCGCTCCAGTGGACCACCCGTATCTCGCGCGCCGACTGCAAGGCGACGATCGACGCCAACTACACGGCGGAGCGCCTGACCCAGCCCAACAAGCCGGGCGAGTCGGACCAGATCGGCGAGCCGCACGGCACCGTCGTGGCGCCCGACGGCCGGGTCTTCTACATCGGCCGCGGTGGCGGTGACAACACCCAGCCCGTCGTGACCGACTGGGCGAACCCGGACATCGGCAAGGGCGAGGGCCAGATCCACGTCTACGACCCGAAGACCAAGAAGGTCACCAAGGCCGGCGGCCTGACCATCTTCGGCAACAAGGGCGGCGGCGACGAGCTGGTCAAGAACGAGGAGGGCCTGCTCGGTATCGAGCTGGACCCCGACTTCATGACCAACGGCTGGGTGTATCTGCACTACACACCCCACTCCAAGATCAACCGTGACACCCGGATGGCGCAGCGCCAGGTCTCGCGGTTCACCCTGGACCTCGCGACCAACAAGCTCGACCTCGCCACGGAGAAGGTCCTGCTGAGCTGGCCGGTTCAGATCAACAGCTGCTGTCACTCCGGTGGCGGTATGGCCTGGGACTCCAAGGGCAACCTGTACATCGCGACCGGGGACAACAACTCCTCGCAGTTCAGCGAGGGTTACTCGGGCAACAACCCGCAGCCGAACTACAAGGGCGTCTCCTTCGCGGACGCGCGCCGTACGGCCGGCAACACCAACAACCTCAACGGGAAGATCCTGCGGATCCACCCCGAGGACGACGGCACGTACACCCTGCCCACCGGCAATCTCTTCACGGGTGAGGAGACCGCCGAGGGCGGCGACAAGACGCGCGGCGAGATCTACGTGATGGGTGTACGCAACCCGGCACGTATCTCCGTCGACAAGAAGACCGACACCCTGTACGCGGGCTGGGTCGGCCCCGACGCGGGCGCCCCGAGCACCACCTGGGGCCCGGCGAAGTACGACACCTTCGCCGCCATCACCAAGGCGGGCAACCAGGGCTGGCCGTACTGCATGGGCAACAAGCAGCCGTACCGTGACCGTAATCTGCCGGACCCGACGAAGCCGCTGGGCTGGTACAACTGCGACGCGCCGAAGAACGAGTCCCCGAACAACGACGGTCTCGTCAACATCCCGCCGGTCACGGGCAACACGATCTGGTACTCGCCCCAGGGCGGCGCTCCGGACTACCCGCGGGACGCGAACGGCATCCCCAGCTACAAGGCGGAGGAGGCGACCTTCCTCCTGCCGTGGCTCAAGGGCGGTGGCCAGGCGACCATGAACGGTCCCCTCTACCGGTACGACGCCGACAAGGCGAACGCGGCGAGCTGGCCGTCGTACTGGGACGGCAAGTGGTTCGTGGGTGACTTCTACGACCAGACGCAGCCGCGGCACGCGGTCAATCTCGACCCCAAGACCGCGGGCAAGGGCGGACTGCCCGTGCACGCCGAGTCGTTGAAGAAGATCATTCCGGTCGGTGAGAGCGGTATCCGCAACCTCATGGACTGGAAGTTCGCTCCGGACGGCTCGCTCTACGTGCTCGACTACGGACGTGGCTTCTTCACCTCCGACGCGAAGTCCGCGCTGTGGCGCGTGACGTACAAGGGCGGCGAGGCAACACCCGCCGCCGCGGATCTGGCCAGGAAGGCGGCGCAGTGAGTCGACGCGGCGCACTGAGACAGCGACCTCTACGCCTGTGGACGGCCCTGCTGGGCTCGTTGATGCTGGTGCTGGGGCTGACCTCGACACAGGCATACGGACGTGACGACAACGGGAAGTCGCCGATGGCGGCCGCCCAGGTGCTCAACTGGACGGCGGGGAACTCCACCACGGAGTACCTGTCGTTCCCGAAGACGGCCGTCGCGGGTCCCGCGACGATCGTCTTCGAGAACAGCAAGGCCACCGGCAACACCACGTCGATGCCGCACACGGTCACGTTCGACACGTCGAACCCCGACTACAACACCGACGTGACGCTCAACCTGATGGCGAGTCCGGAGGACGCGCAGGGCGGCAAGCAGACGGCCGAGGTCGTACTGACCCCGGGCACCTACCGCTTCTTCTGCACGATCCCCGGTCACGGCATGATGACCGGCACCTTCACCGTCACCGACGGTGGCGGCGGTGACGACACCACCGCGCCCGAGACGGCCGCCAAGATCGACGGCGACCAGAACGGCGACGGCGCGTACATCGGCCAGGCCACGGCGACGCTCTCCGCCACGGACGCCGGGTCGGGTGTCGACAAGATCGAGTACGCGGTCGGGGCCGACGGCGAGTGGCAGCCGTACACCACACCCGTGGTGGTCAACACGGTCGGCGACCACCTCATCAGATACCGGGCGAGCGACAAGGCCGGCAACGTCTCGGCCGAGAAGAAGGCCGAGTTCAAGGTCGTGGCGCCGGACACGGACGACACGACCGCGCCGGAGACCTCGGCGACGGTGACCGGTGAACAGGACGCCGACGGCGCGTACTTGGACATGGCCACGGTCACCGTGACCGCGTCGGACGCCGGTTCCGGTGTCAACAAGATCGAGTACGCGCTCGGCGCCGACGGCGCCTGGCAGGAGTACACCGCGCCGGTGATGGTCCACGAGGTCGGTACGCACAAGGTGCGTTACCGCGCCACGGACAAGGCGGGCAACGCCGCCGCCGAGAAGTCCGTCGACTTCAAGGTCGTCACCCCGCCGGTGAAGGACACGACCGCCCCGGTGTCGACGGCGGCCGTGAGCGGTGACAAGAACTCCGACGGCGCGTACATCACCAGCGCCACGGTGACGCTCAAGGCGACGGACGACGACTCGGGTGTCGAGAAGATCGAGTACTCGCTCGACGGTGGTCCGTACCTCGCGTACACCAAGCCGGCGATCATCGACGCGGTGGGCTACCACAAGCTCTCGCACCGCGCGACGGACAAGGCGGGCAACACCTCGGTGGCCAAGGAGGTGACGTTCACCATCGCCAAGGGCGGTGGCGTTCCGGCCCCCAACTGCCCTGAGTACGACGTGCGGTTGACGGTCATCGTCGGCGCGGTCGACACGGGTGTGCCGAACCGGCTCACCACCAGCCGCTGCACGATCAACGAGCTGATCGAGGACGAGAAGGACTGGTCCTCGCACGCGCTGTTCCTCAAGCACGTCCAGACGGTGCTGACCAAGCTCAAGACGGACGGTGTGATCGACCAGCGCGAGTTCACGAAGATCACGAAGGCCGCCAAGCAGTCGAAGATCGGCCAGCCGGGTCAGACGACCGGCTACCGCACGCTCTTCGACGGCACGGAGGCCACCTTCTCCAAGTGGGCCCAGGTGGGCGGCGGCAAGTTCGCGCTGTCCGCGGACGGTGCCATGACGAGCAGCACCACCGTGCAGGGCATGGGCATGCTGTGGTTCCCGGAGCGGAAGTACGACGACTTCTCGCTGAAGCTCCAGTTCCGTGACGACGCTCCGGGCACGGGCAACGCCAACGGCGGTGTCTTCGTGCGCTTCCCGAACGTCAACGGTCACCCGCTGGAGAGCCGGCCGGAGTGGGTCGCCATCAACTACGGGCACGAGGTCCAGATCCTGGACCGCCCGGACGGCGACATGTACAAGACGGGGTCGATCTACGGCTTCGACCGGGTCGGCCTCGCCGGCGCGGCCGTCACGCCGAAGGGGAGCTGGAACGACTACGAGATCAAGGTGGTCGACCAGCACTACACGATCCTGCGCAACGGTGTCGTGATCAACGAGTTCGACAACACCGGCGGCCAGGAGTTCACTCCGCCGCGCGACGGTGACGTGGGTACCGACGGCCGGCGTTACTCGTCCGGTTATGTCGGGCTCCAGGTGCACGGCACGACGGACGTCATCTCGTACCGCGACATCCGGATCAAGCAGCTCTGACCTCCTTCTCCACAGGAGGCTGAGCCGAAGTTGAACCGAGGTGCCCCTTCCCTTACGGGAGGGGGCACTTCGCCGTTCCCGGCACCCGTTCCCCCGGCGGAAAACCGATGGCGGTCGCTCCGGGGGCGCGGATAGCTTGGGCGCCCGTGACTGATCAACTGAAGTTGACGCCGGGGGCACCCGGTCCCGTCGAGGCCGAACCGGCCTCCGGGGAGGGGTTGTTCTCCGGGAGGTACGCGCCCGTCACGGCCGGTTTCGCCGTGGTGATGTTCCTGACCGGGTTCGCGGCGCTCGCCGTGCTGCCCATCCTGCCGACCGCCGCGCGTGACCTGGACGGGGTGTCGCTCTACCCGCTGGTGGCGGGCTGTTTCGTGGCCGCGAGCCTGCTCGGCGGGGTCATGGGCGGCTACTGGGCGGACCGTGCCGGGGCCCGGCGCCCGCTGGCGGCGGGGGTGGTGCTGTCGGTGGTCACGCTGCTGATCTCCGCGACGAGCGGCTCCGTCTGGCAGTTGGCGGCCGGGCGCTTCCTGGACGGACTCGCGGGCGGCATGGTGGCGGTGGCGGTCAACACCGCGGTCGCCCAGGCGTACCCCACGCGGCTGCGGGCGCGGGTGCTGGCCCTGATGAGCACCTGCTGGCTGGTGCCGTCGCTGGTGGGACCGCCGCTGGCGGGTCTGGTCGTCAGCTGGTGGTCCTGGCGGGCGGTGTTCTTCGGTCTGGCCGCGCTGACGGTGCTCCCGGCCGTCGCGGTGGTGGTCCTGCTGCGCGGCCGGGCCTGGCGGGCGACGCCCCTGCCGGCCGAGGACAGGCCGCCGCGCCCGGCGCTGACGGTCGCGCTGGCGGTGAGCCTGGGCGCCGCGCTGGGGCAGTACGGCGTCTCCGGCTGGGACGCGCGGCGCATGCTGTGCGCGGCGGTGGGCGTCGCGCTGATGGTGGTGTTCGCGGCCCGGCTGCTGCCGCCGGGCACCTGGCGGGCCGGCCGGGGGCTGCCGGCCACGGCCCTGCTCCGGGGCCTGAGTTCGGGCGCCTTCTTCACCCTGGAGGCGTTCGTGCCGCTGTTCCTGCTGAGCGACGGAAGCGTACCGACCGTGGTGACCGGCCTGGCGTTCACGGGCGCCGCCGTGGCGTGGGCCGCGTCCTCCTGGGTGCAGGCCCATCCGCTGGAGCACTGGCCCCGGCACCGGCTGGTGGCGACCGGGGCGGTGGTGATGGCGCTGGCCGCCGCGCTCGCCGTCGTCGGGACGCTGCCGGCGACGCATCCGTACATCGCCGCGTCGTCCATGGTCGTGGCGGCGCTGGGGATGGGGCTGCTGGCTCCGTCGGTGACGCTGCTGTCGCTGATCCACAGCCCGGCGGGCCGGCAGGGCTATGCGAGCAGCGCGCTCCAGACGACCCAGAATCTGGGGCAGGTCACGGTGCTGGGCCTGGGCTCGGCGCTGTTCAACGGCTTCCTGGCGGCGGACGCGGAGGGCGTGGCGTACGGCGCGGTCTTCGGCATGCTGATCGTGCCGAGCCTGCTGATCGCCGTGCTGGCGGCGCGGGCGCGGGACGACGAGGGCGGGTCCGCGAGATAGCGGGGTCCGCCGGGGGGCGTACTCGTACGTGGCGGCCGACCGGCGACAGCGCGGCGGGCACCGGCTGAGGGCGGCTCTACGGCTCCTCCGGTGTGTCCGCCCGCGCGCGGCTCGGCTGGACCCGTTTCGGTTCGCCCGGCATTTTCGGATAGTCCGGCGGGTACGGCAGATCGCCGTGGCCGTGGTCGCGCTCGTCGCGCGCGGCCAGTTCCAGCAGGCCCTCCAGGCTGTGCGCCTCGGAGTCCATGTCCGCGTGCAGGTCGCCGAGTTCGGCGAAGCGGGCCGGCATCGTCGCGATGTCGAAATCGCGCGGGGCGACGTCGTCCAGCTCGTCCCAGCGCAGCGGGGCGGAGACAGTGGCGTACGGATTGGGGCGTACGGAGTAGGCCGAGGCGATGGTGCGGTCGCGCGCGGTCTGGTTGTAGTCCACGAAGATCCGCTCGCCGCGCTCCTCCTTCCACCACGCCGTGGTGACGCGGCCCGGCATACGGCGTTCCAGCTCCCTGCCGACGGCGATCGCGCTGCGCCGTACCTGGGTGAAGGTCCAGAGCGGTTCGATCGGCACGAACACATGCAGACCGCGGCCGCCGGAGGTCTTGGGCCAGCCGTGCAGGCCCTGCTCGTCGAGGATGCCGTGCAACTCGTGCGCGGCCCTGACGGCGTCGTGGAAGTCGGTGCCCGGCTGCGGGTCGAGGTCGATGCGCAGTTCGTCCGGGTGCTCGGTGTTGCCCCGCCGTACGGGCCAGGGGTGGAAGGTCAGCGTGCCGAGGTTCGCCGCCCAGAGCACGGCGGCCGGCTCGGTGGGGCAGATCTCGTCGGCGGTGCGTCCGCTGGGGAAGAAGATGCGGGCGGTGGGGATCCAGTCGGGCAGGTTCTTCGGAGCCCGCTTCTGGTAGAAGGACTCGCCGGTGATGCCCTCGATGTAGCGCTGGAGGGTGGTCGGCCGGTTCCGCAGGGCGCGGGTGATCCCCTCCCCCACCGCGATGTAGTACTGGGCGACGTCCAGCTTGGTGAAGCCCCGGTCGGGAAAGTAGATCTTGCCGGGGCTGGACAGCCGTACGGCCCGCCCGCCGACCTCAAGCTCCATCGCCGCGCCCTTGCTCGCCATACGCGCCACCGTAGGCCGGGCTCCCCCGTGCCGCACATCGAGCGGACGGGCACTGTTCCGCGCACAATCGGGGGCATGGATCTGCCGGTGATGCCTCCGATGAAACCGATGCTGGCCAAGTCCGTGGCGAGAATCCCGCCCGGTATGCAGTACGAGGCCAAGTGGGACGGCTTCCGTGCGCTGATCCACCGGGACGGGCCCGAGGTCGTCATCGGCAGCCGCAACGGCAAGCCCCTGACCCGGTACTTTCCCGAGCTGGTCGGCGCCTTTCTGCGGGAGCTGCCCGAGCGGTGTGTGCTCGACGGCGAGATCGTGATCGCGTACGAGGGGCGGCTGGACTTCGACCGGCTGAGCGAGCGGATCCACCCGGCGGACTCGCGGGTGCGGACGCTCGCGGAGCGGACCCCGGCGAGCTTCGTCGCCTTCGACCTGCTGGCGCTCGGTGACCGGTCGCTGCTCGACACGGCGCAGTCCGAGCGCCGCGCCGCGCTCGCCGACGCCCTGGCCGGCGTCTCGGCCCCCGTACATCTGGCACCGGCCACGACGGACGTGGAGCTGGCACGTGAGTGGTTCCTGCGCTACGAGGGCGCCGGGCTGGACGGGGTGGTGGCCAAGCCGCTGGATCTGCCGTACCGGCCGGACGTACGCGTGATGTACAAGATCAAGCACGAGCGGACGGCGGACGTGGTCGTGGCCGGATATCGCCTCCACAAGAGCGGTCCGGTCGTCGGCTCCCTGCTGCTCGGTCTGCACGACACGGCGGGGACGCTTCAGCACGTGGGGGTGTGCGCCGCGTTCTCGATGAAGCGCCGGGCCGAGCTGGTGGACGAGCTGGCGCCGCTGCTGATGGATCCGGCCGACGGCCACCCCTGGGCCGCGTGGGCGACGGAGTCGGCGCACGAGAGCGCACGGCTGCCGGGCGCGCCGAGCCGCTGGTCGGGCAAGAAGGACCTGTCATGGGTGGCGGTGCGGCCGGAGCTGGTGTGCGAGGTGGCCTACGACCACATGGAGGGCGACCGGTTCCGGCACACGGCGCAGTTCCGCAGGTGGCGCCCGGACCGTACGCCCGAGGAGTGCACGTACGCGCAGTTGGAGGAGCCGGTGCGGTACGACCTGGCGGAGGTGCTCGCGTCGGGCGGCTGACCCGGGGCGGCGCGGCAGGGCCTGATCCGAACGACAGGCCCTAATCCACGAAGGTGCCGTCGACGTAGACCCAGGCGCCCTCGTGCCGTTCGAACCGGCTGCGCTCGTGCAGCGTGCCCTCCTCGCCGCGGCGGGTGTAGCGGGCCCGGAAGGTGACGGTGCCGGTGGTGTGGAAGGCGCTGCCCTCGGTGGTGGCCAGGATCTCCAGGCCCGCCCAGCGCATCGCCGGGTCGAGATCGACGCGGGTCGGGCGGGTGGCGGGATGCCAACTGCTCAGCAGATACGGCTCGTTGCCCACCGCGAAGGCGCTGTAGCGGGAGCGCATCAGACGCTCGGCGGTGGGGGCGGCGGCGGTGGTGGCGTGGAACCGGCCGCAGCACTCTCCGTAGGAGGCTGGCAGACCGCAGAGACAGGGTGAGGCGTCTCGGGAAGCGCGTGGGGCCGCTGTGGGGCGGGCGGCGGACGAGTTTCGCGTGGGACGTGTGGGGCGTCGGGCCATCCGTCCATTGTGCCCGCCCGAGGGAGGGGCGGGCGTCACGGCGGGGGTG
>NZ_MDCR01000197.1 GCF_001723055.1 Streptomyces niveus | reverse complement strand
CAACGGCACCGGCAAGACCACGCTTCTCCAGCTGCTGGCCGGCGCACTGCGCCCCTCCGGCGGCTCGGTCACCGTCGGCGGCAGCCTCGCCTACCTGCCGCAGAACATCACCCTCGACACCGCGCTCCGCGTCGACCAGGCACTCGGCGTCGCGGAGCGCCGCGCGGCGGTTCGCGCCATCGAGAGCGGAGACGTACGCGAGGAACACTTCGAGACGGTCGGCGAGGACTGGGACGTCGAGGAACGCGCCGTCGCCATGCTCGGCTCCCTCGGGCTCGGCGCGATCGACCTGGACCGCACCGTCGGCGAGATCTCCGGCGGCGAGACGGTCCTGCTGCGCCTGGCCGCGCTGCTCCTGGAGCGCCCCGACGTCCTGCTGCTCGACGAGCCGACGAACAACCTCGACCTGCCGGCCCGCGACCGGCTCTACGAAGCCGTCGACTCCTGGCGCTCCGGCGTACTCGTCGTCGTCAGCCACGACCGTGAACTGCTGGAGCGCGTCGACCGGATCGCGGAGCTGCGCTCCGGCTCGGTGAACTGGTACGGGGGCGGCTGGTCCGCGTACGAGGAGGCCCTGGCCACCGAACAGGAGGCGGCGGGCCGCATGCTGCGCACCGCCGAGGCCGATGTACGGCGCCAGAAGCGCGAGTTGGAGGAGACCCAGATCAAGAACGCGCGCCGCCAGCGCCAGGACAAGAAACTCAACGCGCAGCGCAAGGCGTCCCGGATCGTCGCGGGCGGACTCAAGCGTGCCGCGCAGGAGTCGGCGGGCAAGTCGCGCGTCCTGGCGGAGGAGCGGCTGAGCGACGCGCGCGAGCGGCGCGAGGAGGCGGCGGACGCGATCCGCGACGACGACGAGATCCGGGTGAGCCTGCCCCGTACCGCCGTGCCCGCGGGCCGTACGGTGCTGGCCCTGACCGAGGTACGGCCCCGTTTCGGGCGGCTGCGGGAAGGGACGCTCGACGTACGCGGCCCGGAACGGATCGCTCTCGTCGGGCGCAACGGCTCCGGCAAGACGACCCTGCTGCGTACTCTCACCGGGGACCTCGCGCCGCTGTCGGGCGAGGCGAAGACCTTCGTACCGACGCGGTTCCTGCCGCAGCGTCTCGACGTGCTCGACCCGGAGTTGAGCATCGCGGCGAACGTCGCCCGCCTGGCACCCGGCACCACCGACAACCACATCCGCTCGCAACTCGCGCGCTTCCTCTTCAAGGGCGCGCGGGCCGAGCAGCTCGCCGGGACGCTCTCGGGCGGCGAACGCTTCCGCGCGGCACTCGCGGCGATGCTGCTCGCCGCGCCCGCCCCGCAACTGCTGATGCTGGACGAGCCGACGAACAGCCTCGACATCGCGAGCGTGCGGCAGTTGACGGGGGCGCTGGAGTCGTACGAGGGCGCTCTCCTGATCGCGAGCCACGATCTGCCGTTCCTCGAATCGGTGGGGATCACCCGCTGGCTGGTGGTCGGGGAGGAGCTGCGGGAGACGTCGGCGGACGAGGTGCGCGACGCGCTGTCCGGTGCGGAACCGCAGGAGACGCCCGACGAGCCGGACGAGCCCGACGACAGGCCCTAAGCTCGGGAGCATGGCTGCTGCCGAGACTCACGCCGGGACCGGGGACCAGGGCACCGTACGCGCCGACGTCTGGATCTGGTCGGTGCGGCTGACCAAGACCCGGTCCCAGGCGGCGTCCGCGTGCCGCGCGGGCCACGTCCGCGTCAACGGGGAGCGGGTCAAACCCGCGTACGCGATCAAGCCGGGTGACGAGATCCGGCTGCGGCACGCGGAGCGCGAGCGGGTCGTCGTGCTCACGCGTGTCGTACGCAAACGGGTGGGCGCCCCGGTGGCCGTCCAGTGCTACGTGGACAACAGCCCGCCGCCCCCGCCCCGCGAGTTCGCGGGTCCGGTGGCGGTGCGGGAGCGCGGCGCCGGGCGCCCGACGAAGCGGGAACGGCGCGTGCTGGACGAGCTCCAGGGGCACTGACGCCAAGGCGGCACGGAAGCCCGAAGCGTAACCGCGCACAGTCACCTCGTGGGCACGGAAAGTAAAAGTCGTTGTCGTGGGGAAGGTCATCTCCATGAACCACGACTGTGACCAGCACCTGAGGCTCCGCCTCCCCCGCCACCCCCGCAGCGTCGCCCGTGCCAGGGAGGCGCTGTGGGGGCTGATGAGCGCGCCGGGCGACCGGGACCTGCCGGGGGACCTGGGTGACACGGCGGCTCTGCTGCTGTCGGAGTTGGTCACCAACGCGCTGCGGCACGGGTCGCCGCCCGGCCGGGAGATCGTGGTGACCGTGCACCGGGCGGACGGGCTGCTGCGGCTGGAGGTCGAGGACGCGGGCGACTCGCTGCCCCGGCCGCGTACGCCCGACCCCATCGACGAGTGCGGGCGCGGACTGGCGCTGGTCGCGGCGCTCGCGGACGACTGGGGGGTGGCGCCGAGGCAGGGGCCGGGCAAGCGGGTCTGGGTGACGCTGAAGGCACCTTGAGGGCGGGAGTGGCCGCCGCGGCCTTACGCGTCACCGGCGCTGGGACGTGATCGCCTGCGCCGACCGCAGCTCCTGCCGCAGCGGCGCCAGCACCCCCTTCTCGTCGTCGGCCGCCGACCACCCCTTGCGTACGTCCACCAGCACGACACTGGAGCGCACCCGCGCCGCCAGCTCCCGCAACTGCCTCTCCGCGTCGGCGATCTCGGCCGCGCCCGGCGGCGGCGCCCCGTGGTTGACGCGCACCCGCGCCGCCGTCGTCGCGTCGATGATCCGTTCCAGGGCCACGACCAGCGGCCACCACGCGGCGGCGCGCGCTCCGGTGGGCGGCGGCTCGGTGAGGGCGCGCTGGAACTCGCTGCGTACGACGGACAGATCGCGGTAGATCTTGCGCCGGCGGCGTACGCGCTCGGCCTGTGTCGCGGCCGGGTCGCCCTCCGGGCCGCCCTCCGTGGGGCCGAAGGCGTACGTCAGATAGTTCGCCGTGTCGTCGACGGCGTCCGCCAGCCGGTCGCCGATCCGGGTGTGCCAGCTCTCCGGCCAGAGCAGATAACCCGCCACGAGCGCGATCGCGCAGCCGATGAGACTGTCCACGAGCCGGGGCACGACCAGCGCGAACCCCTCGTGGTTGAGCACGTCCGACAGCAGCAGGATCACGGGCGTGATGGCCGCCGTCTGGAAGCCGTAACTCTTCGCGGAGACAGCCGGGATGCACGCGGCGAGCACCACCAGCACCGGCACGTCCCACCAGCCGCGCTGCACGTGCGACAGCACGGCGGCGGCCACGACGAGCCCGCCGGCCGTACCGAGCGCGCGCAGCACGGCGCGTGAGAAGACCGAGCCGAAGTCCGGTTTGAGGACGAAGGTGACGGTGAGGGCGACCCAGTACGAGCGCGGGACGTCGATCAGCGAGACCAGACACTGCGCGAGACCGATGCAGAGCGCGAGGCGCAGCCCGTAACGCCAGGACGCCTCGCTGAACAGCACGTCGCGTCCGGCGCGCCGGATCCGCACACCGAGCGCGGCGGGGCGGCCGAGGCGGTCGTCGACGTTGTACGGGTCGGGGTCGGCCTTGTGCACGACGGCCGCGGCGCGCCGCAGCGCGACGTCGACGGCGCGCTCGGAGGGGGTGCGGGGGGCCGGCAGGTCCAGGTCGGCGTCGCCGAGCCTGCTCTCCTCGACGGCCTGGGCCAACTCCCGTACGGCGGCCGGGATCGCGTCCGGCAGCGGGCGGCGCCGCAGCTGCGCGGCGGGCGCGGCCTCGACGAGCGGGATGAGCACGTTGAGCTGCGACAGCAGCCGTACGAGGGGGCCCCGTCTGCCGTGGTCGCGGGCGCGGCGGGCGAGGACGAGGTCGTACGCCTTGTTCAGCGCCTCGGTGACGGCCTGCCGCTTCGCGTCGTAGTCGCCGTCCTCCCGCGCCGCGGACTCCAGCAGGTCGGCGCAGGCGCGGTAGGCGTCGGCGACGGCGGTCCGTTCCGCGATCCGGCCCCGGAACGGCCAGCCGAGCAGCGACAGCAGCAGCACGAACAGCCCGCCGCAGGCGAGCAGCAGCGGGCCCACCCACCAGGGGTCGGGCAGCGGGAGACCGGCGCCGACGACGGCGTTGATCAGCAGAAGCAGCCCGGCGACGGAGGCCACCGCGCCGATCGAGGAGATCATCCCGGAGACGAGCGCGACGAGGGTCAGCGCGCCGACGGCGAGCCAGCCCCGGTCGAGGACGAGGCTGCCGAGGGTCAGGCCGAGTGCGCCGAGGAGCTGGGGGATCGCGATGTTCAGTATCCGCAGCCGGTAGGCGTCGGCGGTGTCGCTGATCACGCCGTACAGGGCGCCCATGGCGGCGAGGGCGCCGTAGGCGGGCCTGTCGTACGCGAGCCCCACGGCGAGCGGTGTGGCGAGCGCGACGGAGGCGCGGACGACGGCGGCCCAGGGGATGGGGGCGGCTTTCGGGCGCAGACCGCTGAGCAGCCACTCGGGAGGCGCGAGCCGGGCCGTCGGCCGGGCGGGGCGGGGAGGGATCACGGTGGCCACAGTGACGTATGGGGGGCGCGGCTGTCAGCCCTGGCCGGTCCCGGCCGGCGTCCGAGTTGCCGGGGAACGGTGGCGGGTGTGCCCTGGAAGAGGGGCGGCGAGCGGGAGGAGTTCTCGGCCATGGCCACACAGGCACCGACGTCCAGGCACACGACCGGCCCACGGCACGCGCGCCCGTCGCGTCTCTCCGGTCTCTCCGGGCGCGGGAGGCTCCCGTTCCCCCTGCACACCATCGCGGTGCCGGTCACGCTGGGCATCCTCTACGGCGTCTGGGCCCCGTTCATCCAGCGCCACGGGAACCCGCTCAACGCACTCCAGATCACCCTCGGCGTGGTCTCCGGTCTGGTGCTGGCCATCCTGGTCTTCCTGCTGATGCGCATGCCCAGGACGATCCAGCCCGAGCTGCGGGCCACGGCGTTCGGCGTGGTGGCCGGGGTGTCCGTGGGCTTCCTGCACAGCCTCACGTACGCGAGCGTGCTGCGGTCGTCGGGGATCGGTCTCGCGGTGGGCGGGGCGGCGGCGATCGCGACGTTCTACTTCTTCCACACGCGCGAGAAATGAGCGGGTACCACCCTCACTCCCACTCGGCGCTCTCCGGGTCGACACCATGGCGCGCGGCGTTGGCGAAGATCACGTCGCGCAGCCAGGTCGTGAGGCCCGGCGCGAGTCCGTCGTAGAACGCGGTGTAGCCGGCGTCGCCGACGTACATCCGCCCGAGGCACGCGTGCATGGAGTGCGTGCAGTCGAAGTACGTCGAGATCGACGCGCGGTGCCGCTCGGCGAGGGCGTTCGCCTCGTCCGAGCCGGGCGCCACACCTGCGCGCCCGGCGGCGGCGAGGCTCGTGTGCAGGGCGTCGGTCGCGGCGGTGACGTCCCGCCAGTCGTCCGGTGTCATCGCGGCGGCCCGCTCCGCGTACTGCGCCCACTGGGCGCTGTCCCCCCACCGGGCCTCGGCCTCGTCCACCCAGGCGGGCTGCCAGTCGTCACCGAAGATCGCGACCTGCTCCGCCGGGCTGAGGCGGATGCCGGGCTTCGACACCTCCAGCATGCGGTCGACCGCGCCGAGCGTCTTCTGGAGGCGGGCGATACGGTCCGCGAGCTGTGAGCGCTGCCGGCGCAGATGGTCGCGGGCGTCGGCGGCAGGATCGTCCAGGATCCGGGCGATCTCGGCCAGCGGGAAGCCGAGTTCGCGGTAGACGAGGACACGGTGGATCCGGGCGATGTCGTCGCCCGAGTACAGGCGGTGGGCGGCCCAGGTGCGGGCGCCGGGCCGGACGAGACCGATCGTGTCCCAGTGGTGCAGGGTCTTCACGCTGACGCCGACGAGCGCGGCGGTACGGCCGACGGAGAGGCCGTCGGCGTCTTTCGTCACCATCCCCCGCACCCTACGCAGCGGTCGGCACCCCCGCGTTCGCGAGGATCTCCCGCGCCGGCAGCGCGACGCTCCCGGCGGCGGTCAGACCACTGGCCGCCAGGTACGCGTCCACGATCCGCAGACCGACCGCGTACCCGGCGAAGTCCGGCAGCCCGACGGGCTCGTACCCCAGATCCCGCGCGCTGCCGTCGCCGAACACGTACGCGGGCAGATTCGGCATCCCCGCCACGTCGACGGCGGCGGTGATCTTCGCGTACGCCTCGTCCCTTCGCGCACCGCTCAGCCCGGTCGACCACGGCCCCATGGCCTCCTCGCCCGCCAACTCCCGTATGAACGCCTCGGCCAGCCCTTCGGCCACGACGTGCTCGCCGACCGTGACGGTCGCGGGATTCCACTCGACGTTGGCGTACCGCACGTTGTGGTGCAGCTCGTGCGCGGCGGCGTACCCGATCTTGGCGAGGCTGGTCGCGTTGGGCCACATCGTCAGCAGGATCGCGCCCGGGAAACCGCCCATGCCGAAGTACCCGGCACTGCGGACCGTGAGGTGCTCGTCGTCGGGATTCCCGAGGGTGAGGACGACATGCACGGTCCCGGCACGGCCGACCCCCGGTGCCTCCCCGCTCAGCCGCTCGCCCGCGGCGGCGAGACAACTCTCCATCCGCCCCCATACGTCGGCGTCCCGCATCTCCCGGAGGGCGGCCTGCAGGCGCGGATCGTCACGGTCGATCGGGAAGCCACTGCCCGTCTGATGCGTCCGGACCGTGTCCATCTCCCCCAGCACGGGGGCCAGTACGTCCTCGATCGGCCTGAGCATCTCCCGCAACGCGTCGGCCCGCCGTGCCACGGGTCGCCGCAGGAGATCCTCCATGGCGGATGCGGTGTCGTGAACAACAATCTTCATGGGGCGTGACGCTAGGACCTCCTGTTACGGGAGGAGCAAGCCCGCCGACGAGCATCCAGACCTACCGGTGGTCGCGCCCGCAGGCGGAGTCAGACCGCGCGGCGGCGCAGAGGCACAGGCTGGTCCGGGGAGTCGAGCCATACGTGTTCACCGTCGTTGGCCACGGTGAGTCCGAAGCGCGCGAATCCGGGTCGGCCTCGCTGGTCCCACCAGTGCCAAGCGGTCTCCAACTCGTCCCAGAGCCTTCGCGGACCGGACTGGACGACGGGGTATTCGGTGTGCCCCTTCGCGTAGTCCGCGGTCGCCCAGGACGTGACACCCGTGTCCATGAGCCACAGCCGGTACGCGCCGTTCTCGCCCCAGTCGACGCGGCAGAACAGGTCCGGGACCTGAACACCGATGGCGAACATGTGGACCCACTCGCCCACGTCGTCCGGCGACAGCGTGGTCTCGGACCGCACACCCGCTGCGGGCCACTCGTGGCCGTCCAGAAATGACCTTGTAGGCGGGAGCTCTTTGCGCTGGACGCTCATGCGCATGAACGCGGACGACCCGACGAACGAACCACTGGCGGAACCGTCCTCGGCGACCGTGAGGCGGGCGACCGCCTCGCCGCCGTACGTCGGCCCCCACGGGGTCACGATGATGCCGCCGCTCACAGTCTGTTCCCGCCACGCGGCGGGGACGCTGCCCACGGAACAGGTGGCGATCAGCCGGTCGTACGGGGCGCGCTCGGCGTAGCCCTCTGCCCCGTTGCCGACATGCACCAACGGGTGCAGTCCGCCGAGCGTCAGCCGGTTGCGGGCATCCTCGGCGGTCCGGGGGTCGACTTCCACGGACACCACGTGGTCGGCACCAAGACGCTGCGACAGGAGAGCGGCGTTCCAGCCTGTGCCGGTTCCGATCTCCAACACCTCCTGCCCCTCCCGGATGTTCAACGCGTCGAGCATCGTGAACACCATGGTGGGCATGGAGTTGGAACTGGTCGGGGTCCGGCCTGTCTTGGGCCCGGTGTACTCGCCGTGGTCCCACTGCGTGGTGATCGGCGCGTCCCGATAGACGGCTTTCCACCACAAGTCCGGTTGTCCCTCCAGGGTCACTCGGTCGTCCTGTCGGTTCGCACCCGCGCGCCCTGGCCAGATGGTGTCCGGCACGAACTGGTGCCGGGGGGCCGCTTCAAAGGCGGGGAGCCAATCGCTCTTGAGCGCACCCGACCGCAGGAGTGCGGAGGCGAGCCGCTTGGGGCCCGCCTCCATCAGTTCGTGTTCGGTCACTTGCCGTCCGCCGGTTCCTGGCCGTCGTTGGTGTTGCCGCCTTCGTCGGATCCTCCGCCACCGTGCTTGTTCCCGCTGTCGCTGTCGTCCTGCGGGTTGCCGCCGGTCGCCTTGGTCAGCCACCACTCGCGCATGTGCGGTACCTCCTTAGTCGAACGGGCGGGGACTGGCCTGGCTGTTCCGCCCCCGCTGTTCCGATGCCAACAACGCTAGGGAGTAGGGAGCTTCAACCCTCAGTGAGTTCCGAAGAGTTCCACAAGCGTCATCCCAAAGCGTTCACAGCAGAAGTGATCAGAGCACGCGCGTCCGCTCCATGGACGGCCAGCCGGGAGAACTCGCCGAACGCCTTGAGGTACTGACGAACTTCGCTTGGGACCGCCACGTTCACCCGTGCTGTCAGCAGCTCCGCTTCGGCTTGCTCCTCGTCGTACACCGTGAACGTCTCGATCATCCACATACGGCGTTCGGCGGTGAATGGGATCACCCCGAGAGAGATCGAGGGGAACGTCATCGCGGACAGCAAGTAACCCAGTTGGCCCGCCATGGTCTCGGCATCGCCCACGCGGTGCCGCAGGACGGATTCCTCTATCACCAGGGCGAACCGGCGTTGCCCTCGGCGTACCACACTCGCCGACCGATCCAGCCGCGCCTCGACGGCTGCCGTCACGTCGTCGGGGGTCTCATGGAACTCGCTGATGGAACGCAGCAACGCGGAGGCGTAGGCGTGTGTCTGCAGGACTCCGGGGACTACGTTGGCGCAGTAGGTTCGGAACACGTTGGTTCGCTCGTACAACGGGATGTACGACTCCTGAAGCTGCTTCAGCCCGGAGCGCTGGACCCTGCGCCACTCGACGTACATGTCGTCGGCGGAACGAGTGGCAGCGATCAAGTCGGCTGCCTGATCATCGGCGCCACAAGCGTGGCACCACGCCTTGATGTCCGCTGGTGACGGGGGTGTTACGGCGTTCTCGAGGCGAGACACCTTGGACTTGTACCAACCAGCACTGACGGCCAGCACATGGCCGGACATGCCCGCGTCCTTACGGATCTCGCGCAGCCGGTCGGCGACGGCCTTACGGGCAGCTTGAACGCTGGACGAGGGGGACGCGGGCATGCGTTGATTCGGTCCGTCAGATCCGGTAGTCCTGGTGCGGGATCGCACGCTCCCATACGGCCTCGAACGCACTGCCGCACAGCTTGGCCACGTCAGGTCGCTCGTCCAACTCCGGGCCGGCGGAACCACCCTCGCCGGTGAAGTGGTTCCACATGATCAAGTGCTCGTCGAACAGCCAGAAGTCATTGCCCGGCAACGCCAGGTCGGATGCCGTTCGGCGGGGAAGCCAGCGGACCAGTTCACCGGCGGCAACGTTCTGGTAGGTGCAGGCGTGCTCGTACCGGATGTACTCGCTGACGGGTTCCGACACGATGCGGGCCCGCCGGAACGTTACTCCTCGCGCGGTCGCGTCACGCACCCACGTGTGGAAGTCGTTCCACCAGGTCGCCGGGTCGGAGGCCGGCCGCCAGCCGGCGCACCAGGCCTCGAACTCCGTGGCTTCCTCCCCAATCCCGTAGGAGTCGCGCAACTCAAGGTGCACAGCCGAGTGACGGGTGTTGGCCAGTAGGTCAACGAACGCCAAGTCGGTCTGCGACATCACACGCCTCCCTCAGGGCAGGCACCATGCGAATGGGCACACGCACGACGGCTTCCGCCTCGGGAATCGGACCGGTCTCGCGGCAGTGGGTCAGCAGCGCCTCTCCTGCCTTCCAACCCTGGATCACGATCTCTTCCGCTTCGTCGTCCACCCAAGCCGTAGGGCGCTGCGTGCCGTTCGTGTTGGGATCCTTCGCGATGAACCGTAGCGCCATGGCCGGTACCGCCTTCTCCCGGGTTCCGATTGGTTCCACGAGCGTCACCCCGCCGAGTCGGCACCGTCAAGACCGCCAGGCGCGGAGCCTCCGGAGGGGTGCGCCGGAGGCTCCGAGTGGGGTTGTTCGTCAGGCGAGTTCGGTCGTCTTCACGCTGGTGATGAAGGTGGTCCAGGCGCTGTGCGGGATGGCGGTACGTCTGCCACCACCCGCGCTCGGACGGCATGCTCGTCGTCCGGAAACTCGCTCCCGGGGAGACGCGAAGAGCGCCGCCCTGGTCCCCAACGTGCAGGTGCGGGCACTCGCTGTGTCCCGACGCGGGTCCCCCGGGAGCCCCGCCCGTCTTCGCCGGCGTCACCGTTGCGGCGCCTTGCCCTTCCGCCGGGTCTGCTCGGTTCGGGTGGTGGCGGGCGGTGGGGAGTACGACTGGGGATGGGCGGATCCGTAAGCCGAAGGGGGCAGGAGCGTCGACGCGGGCCAGGTGTTCTGGTGCTCGTGGGACGGGGCCTGGTCGAGCGCCGGGTGGTCCTGGGGGATCAACGCGGCTTCCGTTCCGAACTCTTGGAGGCGGGTCTGATCCTGGAGCTGGGTCTGCCACTCCTTGGCCGCCTCGTACGCGGATCCCGCGACTCCCTGCCGAAGGACCGATTTCCGGACCTTGGGACTGTCCAGGTCGAGGTAAGGATCAGCGAGGAAGGACGGCACCGATGACGCCGATGCCGACGGCCCGGTCTGCGGCACCTCCAACGGCACGACCTGCGCGGCGGCCCCGACAGCGGTCAGCCCGGCGGACTTCGGATCCACCGCGAACTTCAGACCCGTCGGCGGGACCTCCGGCCAGTCCGGCTGGAGCCGCTGATAGTCCACGTACATCTCCGCCGCCACGATCTGCGGCAGCAGAGAGTCCCGCTGGAGCCTTTTCCGGTCCCGTTCCGCCCTGTTGTGCGCCTCGCGAACCGCCGAGTCCTGCCGCTTCCTTCTGTTCCGTTCCCGCTCCTGCTTGTTGTGGTCCGCGCGAACGGCCGGGTCCTCCCGCCTTTTGCTCTCCCGCTTGCCGGCCTTCTCGCGAGCTGCCTGGTCCGTCCGGTTTCCCTCAGGAGGCATGAGTTCGGCGTCCAATCAGTTGGAGACGATCGACCAGCCGCTACTACTCCGCACACCGGCCATCGGTTCACCCGACAGACCGCGTCAGCCCGCCGCACCGTCCAGCAGCCAGTGGTACCGCAGTCGCAGCGCCCGCTCCGTACCCGCGGTCAGGGAGCCGAGCATGACCGCCGTGTTGAGCCATACCGGCAGGTCGAAGGGGGAGTTGAAGGTCCCGACCTCCGGTGGGAGCGCCGTCTCCACGAGTTGGGGGACCAGGATCGCCAGGGAGACGAGGAGCATCACCAGCGAGCAGAGGCCGATCAGCCGGCTCAGCGCCGGATGTGCCTGGTCGAGGCGTGCGCGGCGGCCCTCGGCGGAGTCGCGGTCCGGGGTGAGCTGGTGCTCGGTCCCCTCGTACGTGACGTGGTGGCAGCGCTTGAGCCCGAAGGCGCTCATCCGCACCTCCACCGTGCCGCCTTCGACGGGGAAGACGGCGGGGAGTTTGGACCGGGCGTGATGGTGGCCGTCGAGGTACAGATCGGCTCGTAGCTCGCCTGTCTCCTTGTCCCCCCAGCGGCCGACGTCGACGGTGTACACGGCCCGCCGACCGCCGGGACCCGTCAGCCGGAGATGGAACAGTACGCGGCTCACCAACTGCCACCAGCGGAAAGGCTTCAGCGGTCGTCCGTCACCGGGCTTGACGCGTGCCGCTGCGCGACGGCGGTTCCACTCCTTGAGCACGGCTCCGCTCCTCTACTCTTCCGGCTCCGCCGCGCACGCGAGGTCTCCCGCCGGGCGCTGTCCGTCGGTCAGGAAGGTCGTCACCGCGTCGTCCACGCAGCTGTTGCGGGCGAAGGGGTAGACGCCGTGCCCGCCGCCATCGGCCGTCACCATCGTGGCCCGCTGCCCGAGCGCCTGTCGCAGCTTCTTCGCGCCGGCGAGCGGCGTCCCCGGGTCGCGCTCGTTCTGCACCAGGAGCATGTTCGACGGGCCCCGGTCACCGATCTCCACCGGCGGTTCGACGCGCTCGCGCGGCCAGTACGCGCAAGGGTTGACGCTCGCCGTGGAGCCGCCCAGCATCGGGTACTTCACCCGGTCGACCGCGGCGTTGCGCTGGTAGTCCCGGATCTTCCCCGGCCAGCGGGTGTCGCCGCAGACCACGTGGAAACGGCTGGCCATGGCGTTCTCCAGGCCCGTCCGCGGCAGGGCCGTGACCGGTCGGCCGTTGTCGAGCGCCTGCCAGTTCTTGGCCAGCAGGGGCAGGGTCGCGTCGGAGTAGAGGTACTCGAACGTCATGCCGCGCAGCATCATCCCGTCGATGCCGTCGACCGGCTTCGCGTCCAGCCGCTCGACGAGTTCGTCGTACTTCGCCCTCACCTGCTCGGGCGTGCTGCCCAGCCCGTACTCCGGGCGCGCGGCGGCGAACTCCGCGAAGTCCGGGAAGCGGTCCTCCATCCCACGCGCGAACTCCCGCATCGCCGTGACGTCGTAGCCGTCGGGGCCCAGGTTGCTGTCGAGCACGATGCGGTCACCGCGCCCGGGGAACATCGCCGCGTACGCCGCACCGAGGTACGTGCCGTACGACATCCCGAGGTACGAGAGCTTCCGCTCGCCGAGCGCCGCCCGGATCCGGTCCATGTCGCGCGCGGTGTTCGCGGTGGTGGTGTGCGGCAGCATCCACGAGGTCTTCGACGTGGCGCACTGCTTGGCGATCTTCCGCGCGTGGCCCGCCTCCCGCGCGACGTCGGCGTCGGTGTGCGCGTACGGCGCGAAGTTGCCGCGCTCCTGTTGTTCCCGCGTCAGATCGCAGGTCACCGGGGTGCTGTTGCCGACTCCACGCGGGTCGAAGCCGATGATGTCGTACGAGTCCAGTACGGCCCGCGGCAGCCCCGAGGCGGCGAGATCGGCGGGGAAGCTGAGCCCGGGGCCGCCCGGACCGCCCGGATTGGTCACCAGTACGCCACGGCGCTGCGCGGGCTTCTCGCTCGCCAGGCGGGAGATCGTGAGGTCGATCCGCCGGCCGTCCGGATGCCGGTGGTCCAGGGGGACTTCGAGCGTCGCGCACTTCAGCCGGGGCGCGGTGATCGTCTCCGGGCACGACCCCCAGCGAAGGCCGGTGTCCGGCGTCGCCGCCACCGACACCCCTGGCATCACGGTCGTCGTCGCGGCCACCGCCGTGGCCGCGAGCGCGAAGGTGAGGGCGAGAGTTCTGCGCATCTGATGTCCTCCTGAGGGCGCGCGCGGGCGCGCCGGGGCGCGTGGGGGACCGGCACGGGCGGTTTCGTGGGGCTCAATCCGTGCGCGGTGGATTCCAGTGTTCTTCCGGCGTCGCCGCGCGGGCAGTGACATTCGTCATCGGTTCGGCATGAGATGTCGCATTCCCGCTGCCGTCAGTGCCTGTTGGTGCCCGCCAGCGCCTCGTCCGGGCTCAGCGTCGTGCCCCGCGCGAAGGCCCCCTCGAACGCACCGGTCCCCAGGGCGGTTCGGGCCGCGCGCGTGATGCGCTCGACGTCGGCGCTCTCGGCCGGCGGCAGCGGGGCGCCCGTCCGTTCCCTGGCCGCCGTCGCCGCGCCCAGCAGCAGGGCCGCCGACTCGGGGTCGCCCGCGAGGGATCGCGCGCCGGCCAGACCCTCCAGCGCGAGGGCCACGGCGCGGGGGTTGCCGGTCGCGCGGGCCGCCGTGAGGCCGTCCAGGTGGGTGCTCAGGGCCGTCGCCGCGTCGCCCCGCTGCTCGGCGACGAAGCCGAGTTCGGCGAGGACGAGTGCGTTGCCCGCCTCGGTGGACACCTCCGCGTACCAGTCACGGATACGTACGAGACGTGCCTGGGCCTCGTCGAGGGCGCCCGCGCGGCGGGCGCCGAGTGCGAGGCCGATCTCCGCGTGGATCTCACCGAACCGGTACCCCTGTTCGGCGGCCACCCGGCGGGCCCGCTCGTGCAACTCCCGCGCCCGGTCCGGCTCGCCCGTCAGCAGGGCGAGGCGGCCGAGCCCCGAGAGCCGGGTGGCGACCTCCACGTCCAGGCCCAACTCCTCGGCGATCCGCAGCCCTTCGTGGTGGAGGCGGGCCGCCTCCGCGTAGTCGCCGTCGATCGTGGCGAGCAGGGCGAGCGGCGAGACGGACTGCAACTCGCCCCAGCGGTCGCCGAGTTCTCGGAAGAGCCGCGCGCTGCGCTCCCCGTCCTCCCGCGCCCCGGCCAACTCGCCCCGGATGTGGGCGTGCACGGCCCGCCGCCCCAGGGACGCGGCGATGCCCCACCGGTCGCCCAGCGCCTCGAAGCCTTGCAGGGCAAGGGCGTTGAGGTCGTCGGCGGCGGCGACGGCCCCGGCGTTGAACAGCCCGTACGCCCCGAGCCACTGCGCCGACGCGCGCCGGCGGGGGGATTCGACGGCCGC